>NZ_JBHTWG010000030.1:0-96896 GCF_042792555.1 Streptomyces sp. NPDC056628 | reverse complement strand
CACGAAGCCGGCAGGAACAGCCGCCAGTTCACCGCGGCCGAGGCATGATCGGTGGCCAGGTGCAGCGACACCCCGACCTGGCAGTTGGTGACCTTCCCCGCGGTGCCGGTGTACTGCCGCGACACACACGCCGAAGCGTCCCCGTCCTTCAGGAAACCCGTGTCGTCGACGATCAGTGCTTCCGGGAAGTGGCGTCTCGCGCTCGGCCTGCTGGACACACCCGCCACCTGGCAGTTGAAGGCGCCGGTCGTGGTCATGGCCTCTTCCCGGCCTGCCTGGCGTTAGCGGGACGTCGCCGCTCCCGGCCATGGCCCCTGGGGGACACGCCGCGTGCGCCACCTCCAGACTGCCCGGCGTGCGCAGGCTTCGCCTCACTCCTGGTAGCGGAGCAATGGCGCGCCCAGTACCCACGGTGACGATCTCGTGCGGGGACGGCGTGCTCGGCGGGGCCGGACAAGGGATGCCGCGCTGCTCCCGCGTTGCGTGGCCCTCCCGCCGAGTTGATCCTGTAGAGGAGGCATGCCGACCATTCGAGTGAGTCGAGCGCACAGGGCTGCGTGACCTGCGGACTTCGCGGTCCGAGTGAGGGAGCGGGGTTCCAGATGAGGCTTGTCGTCGATCTCAACCGGTGCCAGGGATTCGCCCAGTGCGCCTTCCTGGCCCCGGACGTCTTCACTCTGCACGGCGAGGAGGCGCTGCTCTACACCTCCCGCTTCGACGAGGCCCTACGTGACCAGGTGGAACAAGCCGTGGCCGCCTGCCCGGTCCAGGCCATTCTCGCCGACTTCTCCAGTGAACCGACGAAGGGGGTGGAGGGCCGTGGCGGCTGACACCGGTGCCGCGGCCCTCCGGCGGGAGGGCCGCATCGTCGTCGTAGGTGCCTCGCTGGCCGGACTGCGCGCGGCGGAGGTGCTGCGCGACCGGGGCTTCACCGGGTCGCTCACCTTGATCGGCGACGAGCCGTACGAGCCGTACGACCGGCCCCCGCTGTCCAAGCAGGTGCTGCTGGGGCTGGAGAGCGCCGAGGCGACCGCGCTGCCGCGCAGGCGGGACATCGACGCCGAATGGCGTCTGGGCGTGGCCGCCGCGGGCCTGGACCGAACGGCCAGGCAGGTGATCCTGGCGGACGGCGACACCGTGCCCTACGACCGCCTGCTGATCACCACCGGTACCAAGGCCCGGCCCTGGTTCCATCCGGAACAGGCGGCTCTGGACGGGGTTTTCGTGCTGCGTACCCGTGACGACTCCGCACAGCTGTGCTGGAAACTCGCCACCGGCCCCCGTCGGACGCTGGTGATCGGCGCCGGTTTCACGGGCTCCGAGATCGCCTCCGTCTGCCGGGAGCGCGGCCTGGAGGTGACGGTCGTCGAACGCGGCCCGGCACCCCTGGTCGGCGCCCTCGGAGGGGTGCTCGCTGGGGTGGCGGCCCGGCTACAGCATGATCATGGTGTGGACCTTCGCTGCGGAGTCAGTATCACCGCGCTGGAGGGCGACCAGGCCGGACGGCTCCGGCGCGCCCACCTGTCCGACGGATCGGCGATCGACGTGGACGTGGCGGTGGTCTGCCTCGGTGCCATCCGGAACACCGAATGGCTCGCCGGCTCCGGAGTGGCCGCCGGCCCCAGGGGGATCGCCTGCGACGCGGGATGCCGGGTGTTCGACGTCAACGGCATCGTCACCGACGACATCTATGCCGCCGGCGACGTCGCCCGGAGCCCGCACCCGCTGTTCGGGTACCAGTTCCTGTCGCTGGAGCACTGGGGCAACGCGGTCGAACAGGCTCGGATCGCCGCCCACAACATGATCAGCGCGGGTCCCGATCGCCGCCCGCACCTGTGGGTGCCGATGTTCTGGTCGGTCCAGTTCGGCGTCAACATCAAGTCGGTGGGTGTGCCGACCATGGGCGATCAACTGGTCGTAGCGCAGGGGGCACTCGCCGAGGGGCGGTTCGTCGCGGTGTACGGGCATGGCGGCCGGGTCATCGCCGCGGCATCCTTCGACGCGGGCAAGTGGCTGGGGCACTACCAGCAGCAGATCGAGACCGGAGCGCCGTTCCCGCCGGCCTACCCGGTGGTGGACGGCCGTGCCGACGCTGTGCAGCCGATCGATCCGGCGTTCCCCGACCCCCACCTGCCCACCCACGGACCGACCGTCACCCTGACCGGCCACTCACCGACCGAGCGGCGTGTCCATTTCGTCCCGGCACGCGCCTGAGCATCTTTGCGGACCGCCGGTCCTCAGGAGACACCATGACTCTCGGCACCCTGTTCGCGCAGATCACCGACTATGCGAATCGCGCCGATCCGTACCCGCTCTACGCCGCACTGCGCGCCTCGCCGGTCAGCCGTCAGGACGATGGATCGTATCTGGTCAGCACGTATTACGAGGTGCGGAGTCTGGCCAACGACCCGCGGCTGAGCAACGACGCGCGCAACCGCACTCCCGGCGCCGACGGCCCCGCCATGCCCGAGGAGGACACGAACCTGCCGCCGAGCTTCCTGTTTCAGGACCCGCCCGGACACGACCGGCTGCGCAACGCGGCGATGCGGCCGTTCGGGCCGCCGCACAGCCCCAGGTTCCTCCACGACCTGCGCGGAGAGCTGGCCAGGGTCGTGGCCGACCTGTTCGACGGGCTCGAAGGCAAGGACGAGATCGATGTGGTCGACGACTTCGCCTACCCCCTGCCCGTGACGGCCATCTGCAAGGTCCTGGGCGTGCCGCGCGAGGACGAACAGCGCTTCCACGGCTGGGCCGACACCGTCGCGTCGGGGCTCGATCCCAGTGGCGGGCCAAGTGGCATGGAAAAGGCACAAGAGGCACGCCGCGAGCTGGGCGTCTACCTCTCCGGCCTGATCGACACCAAGCGCCGCCGCAACGGCAGCGGGATCCTCGGTCCCCTCGCTCGCGAAACAGGTCCCGGCGGCAGCATGTCGACCGCGGAGCTGGTGTCCACCGCGATACTGCTCCTGATCGCGGGCCACGAGACCACCGTCAACCTGATCAGCAACGCGACACTCACACTGCTGCGCCATCCCGAGGTGCTCGAGCGGTTCCGGAAGGAACCGGAGCTGGTCGTCCCACTCGTCGAGGAAGTGCTGCGGTACGAGCCGCCGGTCCAGTTCATACCGTTCACCACCGCCCTGGCCGACATCGACATCGCCGGGACCACCGTCCGCAAGGGCGCGCCTGTCCGGCTGATGCTGGCCGCGGCCAACCGCGACCCCAAACGCTTCGAGGATCCCGACCGATTCGATCCCGACCGCGCCGACAACCAGCACTTGGGGTTCTACACTGGCATCCACTACTGCTTCGGCGCCCCGCTGGCCCGGATGGAGGCGCAGCTCGCCCTGCCGGAGCTCTTCCGGCGGATCAAGAACCCACGGCTGCTGGCGGACCCACCGCCGTACCGCGCCAACCCCGTCCTGCGCGGGCCCCGCCACCTTCCCGTGGCGATCGACGGCCTCACCGCACCCTGACGCAGGAGCCGTCCAGCGGGACCGTCGCGGTCTACTGCAACGGCGAGCCTTGCAAGTGGAACTCGGCACTATGGAGGCGCTGTGCCGCGATCGACTACGTCGTCAGTTTCTCCGTCCACTCGTCAGGGATCGTGAGGAAGCGCCCCTAGGACCAGCCACTGACATGTGATCGGTACCAGCGTCAGCGTTCGTCACAGGGTGACGTGCCGTGAGGCGTCCTGACCGCCCACAGGGCGCCACCTGCGGCTGCCGTGCAACGATTTCAGACCCTGCTGTACCTCATGGCCTGCTCTTTTGTAGGCAGCGCCGAATAGTGTCTGAAAATCCTTGCTGAAAATTGCATGAGTGTCTGTGGCGGCTCGAGGATGGGCCGCATGACCAACCACATGCGACACACACCTGCCTTCATCGCCCTCCCCGCCATCGTCGCGGCGGGTCTGTTGACGCCTTTGACAGCCGCACCGTCCGCCGCCGCGACCGTCGGAGCGCCGGCTCCGCAGTGCGTCGAGTACTTCCAGAGCTGGCGCTACACCGATGTCCACAACGGCTGCGTCGACGCCGTATCCGTCACGGTCGAGTACACGAACAATCAGTGGGCCCCATGCCGCGTCATCGAACCCGGCGAGCGGGTCACCTTCGCCGGATACGGGACGAGTGGCAACTACGTCACGGGGCTGCGGACATGTGATCCCGTCCCCGTCACCACCGCCGGCGCCTGAACCGAGCGCCACAAGGCCGATGATCTTCGCGATGCCCTGTCGACCCACATGCCTCGCCTCGCCCCTGTCAGGACCGGCACATACCCGTCGAACCTGTGCCGGCCTGACGCTGCCGCTTTCGCGCCTGCCGGGGCACAGCAGTCACCCACCACGAAGCCTGAAGCAACACTCGGGGAGCTGCCGCTGGCAGACCGGGAAAGAGACTGGCATAGGCGTGGATCATCGGGGTAGTCGCCAGCTGTCCGGTGGGGAGGGCTGGGGCCGTCAAGCCTGGGGAGGTCGAAGCGGCCCCTGCCTTCCCCCCGTAGGACAACGCTCGACTCGACGTGGGCCGCTCCGACGGGGGAAGGTCTGCGATCCGTGGTCCACGGCGGCGCGTTATCGCACTACAACGGAGCGGATCAGAGTACTGCGGCCCCGCGCCACAGCCGGAGGCGTGCCGCCTGCCCTCCGAGTCCCAGTCCGGCCGTGGCGGGTGCGCCGATCTATCGGTTCTCGGTCTGACCAGTGGCTGCCCAGTGCCGCCCCGGCCTACGGGCTGCCTCCTGCCGACCGACAGACCAGACAGGGCGGCATCAATGAGGGAGGTGTCTGCACCTGCTCCAAGGCAGGTGAGGTGGCCCCTACGTCGTGGACACGGAAGGGGTGGGGAGGCGAACCTCCAGCACGACTGCCGTGCCGGCCACGGTCCGGTCCTCATGCATGGTGATTTGCCGGCCGGTCCGGACGTGCGCCCAGTGCGCGGGGGTGAGGGGGATGAGGCGCACCGTGGCTCGGCCACCGGGCTGCAGAAGGGGCATGTCTTCGACCCAGAGCCCGGCAATGCTGACGGAAGCGCCGCCCGTGGGGGAGAGATTGCCGATGTCCCACATGGGTCGCAGAACACCGTGACCCGGGATCGGCGTCGTGCGTCGGGCCTCGGTGGTGGGACGGAGCGTCAGGTCTGCCCGGATCAATCCGTTTCTGATCTCGGAACACCGCCAGTGGCACCAGGCCGTGCTGCGCTGGAGTCCGAGTTGCGCAGCCGCTTGGGCAAGCTGCTCCCAGAAAGCCAACGGAAGCGGAGGCGTGTCTCCGAGCTCCTCCAGCAGGTGCAGTGCGGTCTCCCATTCGTCGTGGACGAGATAGTCCCAGACGTCCCGCACCGAGATGTCGTTCTCGGTCGCGACCTCTTGCGGAACGAGGAGGGAAGCCGATTCGAGCAGCTCAGTGACATTCATGCGGTCATTGTCGACGACGTTGTCGGGCTGTCTCGGCGCAAGGCCGACTTCCCGTGGCACGGCGTTGACGCGGGCGGCACGGTCGGTCAGCGGCAGGGCGGTCGTGGTCATCGAGGTCTGTCCATTTGCACAGACATGACCAGCTGGCAGGTTCGCGGGTTTTTGCGTTCTTCACAGCGTGGGCGATGAGTTTGCGGCTGGGGGCCGGTCCAAGCTGGTGACCACTTGGGAAAGGACACTGTCATGTCGGAGCTGTTGGTCGACTTCATCACTTCTCTCGACGGGTACGCGTCGGGGGAGGGGTGGCCAGGGTTCTGGGGGCTGGAGGGCCCGGAGTACCTCGGATGGCTCGGGGAGCAGCCGAAGGCCACCTACTTGATGGGGGCGAATACCTACCGTCTGATGTCGGGGTTCGCGGCAGGGGAGGTCCCGGCCGGCCAGGACGAGTTCAGGCCCGAGGAGGAAGCGTCCGTCGACGAGCTGACGCAGGCGTCGAAGGTGGTGTTCTCCTCCTCCCTGAAAGAGCCTCTGGCGTGGGCGAATTGCGCGCTGGTCCGTGAGGACGCGGTCGAGGCGGTCCGTGACATGAAGGCGGAGGGCTCGGGGCTGCTCAGCACGATCGGCAGCCTGAGCCTGTCCCGATCCCTGCTGCGGGCCGGACTCGTCGACCGTTTCCGGGTGGTGATGTTCCCGGTGATCACCGGGGCAACGGGCGAGGAACGCATCTACGACGGCTATCCGGATGTTGCCCTCGAGATGATCGACCACCGCACCTTCGACGGCCGGACTCAGCTGGTCGAGTACAAGCCGCGGGTGCTCGAGCACCCGCCGCTCGGTGTGCCTGGGTGACGTCGCGCCGTCGACTCCGTCCCCGGCGCAGGGCTGTCAGTCGCTTCGGCTGGTCGGAGCCACTTGGGAGGGCCCGGTGCGGTCGGTCGGGGAGGACCATTGCAGGAGTAGGTTCAAGTCGCCGACCGACGGCCGCAGATCGCCGTTGAGGCCGGTCGCGGGGCGGTGCACGCGTTCACTCCGCAGACTCACCGGCCGGGGGCCGAGGCAGAGGTGGACTTCGGCGACGTGAAGGTACGCCTGGCTGGTGAGCAGGGCACCTGCTTGGTGTTCGTGATGCGCCTGTCGTATTGCGGGCAGGCCGTGCACCGCGTCTTCGCCTCCCGCGACCAGGAGGCGCTTCTCGAGGGCCACGTCCAAGCTCGCAGTGTGCTGGGCGGAGTGCCGACGGGCAGGGTCCGTTACGACAACCTTCGCTCCGCTGTCTCCCGGGTGCTGAGTTCGCGCTCCCGCGTGGAGAGCGAGAGGTGGACCGCGTTCCGGTGCACCTCCGCGTCGATGCTGCCGAGGCCGCCATGGCCGGCTTCCGGGTCCGCTACACCCTCGCTGTCGGTGTTCGCGTGAAAGTGCACAGGCCGGTACGCGGACACGTGCACAGCCCTGCTGGGCGACGACGGGGCACGGTGGCCGTCTGACGGCTGGTCCATCCGCCTGCCGACGACTTGCCGGGTGACCGTAGACTCGCGCGCCATGGAAGAGACGTTCGAGCTGGGGACTATCAGTTGCCCGTCCGGCACCCTGGTGATCATTGACGGCGGTCACCTGGGACTGTGGAGCGGGGACCGGTCGCCGGCGGAAATCGATCCGGCTTCCTTGGGTATCGAAGACGCCGTCATGGCCGCCGACGTCACGGGCGCCGTCGACTTCCTGGCCACCGGGCCGGATGCTGCCGAAGCTGTTCGGACCTTCGGTCGGCAGCCAGGCTGCAGGATCCATGGCATCCCTGCCTCGAAAGCCGCTGAATTCGAGGCGACTTTCGACGGACACTGCCGGTCTGCCGGTCTCGACGCCCGGCTGGAGGCCCTGCCGGTTCGGGAGGCGCATGCCCACCGGGCCCGTCGGACAGGCGAAGAGGGTGGTGGCAGCTTCGGGATGTTCGGGGTGCCCGTCGTCGCAGTAGGTGGCGTACCCCGAAGCCGACACCTGCCCGTACTGGCTACACGGGTCGACCAGGGCGACGGCGTCGGGGAACGCTGGTCCGAGATCTCGATCCGGGCGGGTGAGGGCCGGGTGACGTCATCGGTTTCCTTGGGTGACGTAGGCGTGGACTGGGCGCGTGTGCTTTTCGGCGATGTCGACGCCCTGAACATCTGGCAGCACGACGAGCCGGTGGACGGCTTGGCCGACGTGGCGTTCTGGGGCGCTGCGGCAGACGCAGCGGCCTCGACGTTCGCAGCACCCGAACTGGGCGAGCCCGGTGAGGACGGCGTTCGCGGGTGGACCGGCCTGCCCGTCTCGGAGGCAATCGACAGAGCACGCGCTCTGTTGAGATGGAAGGACGAGACCGGACAGCGAATGGCGGTGGACTT
This sequence comes from Streptomyces sp. NPDC056628, assembly GCF_042792555.1. Taxonomy (NCBI): domain Bacteria; kingdom Bacillati; phylum Actinomycetota; class Actinomycetes; order Kitasatosporales; family Streptomycetaceae; genus Streptomyces; species Streptomyces sp. NPDC056628. The sequence continues at coordinate 89,103 of NZ_JBHTWG010000030.1, read as the reverse complement.
CCGACCGCACTCCCATCACTGGCAGATCATGCGCGACGTACGTGCTTCGCCGGTCGAGGCCGGATCCGTGGAACTCGATGATGCCCGGGTGCTGTGCGCAATGACCAGCTGGGGCGACGGCTTGTTCCCGGTGATCGCCGATCTGGATGCGGCGGGTGACCTCCTCGCAGTGCGAGTGTGCTTCTCCTCCGCTTCCTGAACAGCCGGCCCGGAGTGCGCGGGGCGGGTACGTAGCGCCGTGCCGCGGTGAGCACTTTCATGCACCACGATCGGTTCAGCCGTGCGCGACGACTTCCAGAGTGATCTTGAGATGCCGACCCGTCATACCCTTGGCCTTGGTGATGCCGAAGGCGTACCGGTCGATCGTGGCAGTGCCGCTCGCCGTCATCCGCTTGCCCTCCTGGGCAACCGTGCCGAGTGTGACGGCGATCGGTCGAGTCACCCCGCATACCGTCAACTCGCCGTACAAACTGGCATCAGCGCCGGATCGTTCCACACGCTGGCTCCGGAAGCCGATCTCGGGATGCCGAGCCACGTCCAGGTAGTCGGAGGACCTGACGTGGTCGTCACGCTGCTGATTGCCCGACTCGAAGCTTCCTGCCGCTATGACGACGTGGACCAGCGACTCGTCTGCCGGGTCCGCCACAGTGATGCGGCCATGCCTGATGGCAAAGGTCCCTCGGACGGGGAGCAGCCCGAACACGGCGCGTGTGTCGAAGCGGACCGTTGAGGCCGCCTGATCGATCTCGTATGCACCTGCTGCTGGTAAGAGCTGGTTCCCTGATGCTGCCATGAGCTCGTAGCCTCCGTGTGCTGAAGATCAACCCGTGATGGGTCAGCCTCTCGCAGCGGCAGCGGGTATGCCAGCCCTCACGTGCCGACGTGACTGACAAGGACGTCCTTCCTGGCATGCGGCCATAGCAATGTCGGTTCTCGTCAACATTTCTGCGGCGTTGATCGCCAAAGTGCTGTCCGAAACCGTCCACACATGTTGTCCGCTCTCGCTTGCGAAACCAGTCACCAGGTCGTCGAGGTCGCGGTCATCGCGATGCCGTCCTGCTGCCCCGCTGCCCCGCGTAGGACGGCGACGCATTCGCTGGCGCACCGCCAGCCCGTCGACGAAGAGGTTGCGGAAATCCTCGTCGAAGAAGATCAGGCGGATGTCGCGAGTGGGCACCATGGTGTCGTCCACGGTGAGCACGGTGTCCTTGCGGAACCGCCGACGAGGCTGGAGCGCCGGCCGGGGGCCGAGGTGGTCAATGACGCGGTCGGCCGCGGACTTCGAGATGCCGATCAGCGGGCAAGCTGGCCCATCGTCAAGTTCGTGCGTCCGTGCGCTGTCGTGAGCAGCACGCGGTCTTCCAGCGCCAGACTCTACGGACGGCCCCGCCGCACCGCATCCGCGCCCTCCCCGCGCAACTCGGCCGCCAACCTGCCCGAACAGCGCGGGCTCAGCCCAGTGAATGGAGCTGTCCAGGACGGCTCGGACGCCGTGGTCACAACTGCCACAGGCCCGTCATCATCGCAAGGGAAGATCGCTTCGCCTTGAGCAAGATGGGCGTCCGCGACTGCACGCTCGGTACTGCAATGCCGGCTCAAGCTGCGATGTCGGATTCGGATTGGAGTGCGGGGCCGAGCAGCAGGCCCCCGTCCAGAACGAATTCCGAGCCCGTGGCGAAGGACGCGTCCGGGGAGGTGAGGAAGAGCAACAGGCGGGTGATGTCGGAGGGTTCGGCGAGCCGGGGGATGGCGAAGGGATCGGGCGAGTAGAGGTCGGCGATGGCCGGCTGGCCTGCGACGGTGGGTTCGTTGATCAGCGGTGTGGAGACGACGCCGGGGTGGATGGAGTTGACCCGGATGTTGTCCCGCCCCAGCTCCAGTGCGGCCGTCTTGGTCAGCCCGCGCACGGCCCACTTGCTGGCGGTGTAGGGGGCGTAGAAGGCCGTGCCGACGTGGGCCATGGTCGAGGCGATGTTGACGATGGTTCCGCCACCGCCCCTGCGCATGGACGGAGCTACGGCCCTGATGCCGAGGAACTGCCCGGTGACGTTGACGCTGAAGGTGCGCTCCCAGGCGCGGAGTTCGGTGTGCTCGATAGGGGTCGCCGGGTTCTGGATGCCCGCGTTGTTCACCAGGATGGTGATCGGCCCGAAGTGGCCTTCGACTTCTCGCACCAGTGCCGCCCAGTCGTCCTCGCTGGTGACATCCAGGTGAACGGACAGAGCCCGATGGCCGAGCTGAGCGGCGAGATCGCGGCAGGCGTCGTCGTCGCGGCCGGCGATGACGACGTTCGCCCCCTCGGCGTGGTACCCCCGCACGTGACTGCTGCCCATACCTCCGCTGCCGCCGGTGACGATGACGGTCTGGCCCTCAAAGCGTTCCATGGTGCTTCCTTCCCGGCTTACCTAGTGGTGAGCCGAGTGACTCACCTCTCTTCTCAAGGTAGGAGCAGGACCAGAGGTGAGTCAAGTGACTCACCTCGCAGTGAGGGGCATACTGGAAGGCATGACGGCACAGCCTTCGGAATACCACCGGCGCGTGGCAGCGCAGAAACGGACGTCCATCATCGAGGCAGCGACGAAGCTGTTCCTCGGCTCCGGCTACGACGGCACCTCGCTGGCCCGCATCGCGGAGGCGGCCGGAGTGTCGAGGGCGACTCTGTTCAAGCAGTTCTCCACCAAGGCCGCCCTGTTCGAGGCGATCGTCACCGAATACTGGAAAGTCGACGACGGGGAGGCGCCCCTCCCGGAGCCCGGGAACCTGCGCGCAGGGCTGGAGACCATCGGGCGCCGATACGTGGCTCTTCTCAACCAGCCCGGCATGGCCGCCCTCTTCCGTATCGTCATCGCCGAGGTGCCGCGCTTCCCCGAGCTCGGCGAGACCCAGTTCAAACTTGGCAAGATGCCCTACTTCGAATCGGTCCGCCGCTACCTGGCAGCAGAGAATGCCGCTGGTACAGCCCGGCTCGACGACGCGGAGATGGCGGCGACCCAATTCCTCGGGATGATCTCCAACTACGTGTTCTGGCCGCGGATGCTGCTCGCACGCTGGGAGCCCGACGACACCGCTATCGGCAACGCGGTCGACCAAGCGGTGCTGACCATGCTCGCCCGATACGGCGCCCCAGGCACCCGCGGCGCCTCGGACACAAAGCCCCACCGCTCTGCGTAACTACCTCATACCTCCCGGGCACAGGCAGGCCTCACCTGTCGAGTAGGGGGCACCACCGCGTGCAGCGGGTAGGACAGACGCTCGTCCGCCCGCAGCGTCGTCACCGTGACCACCGCGTTGTCGCTCTTGTCGTAGCGACCCAGCCACTGCCGGCCCACGTGCGCGGTCGCCGTCCCCTCCTTTGGATCCCCGGAGTCGTCGACGACCAGCACCCCGCCCGCATGCGGGGCCGTGGGCGGATTGGGCGGATTGCCTGTCAGCCGCTCAAGACGGCGGGCATTGACCCGCTCATGCTCCCCCAGTGACTCGGAGAGGAAGAATTGCGGCCGCTGCACCGCCGGGTGCGGGGCCTTGGCCGCCGGTTCCGCCTCGGCCAGGCAGGTCAGCGTCTTGTTTCGCTCCCGCAGGGCCAGCAGCCCCGGTCAGGTGTGGCCTGCACTGTGCAATAACACTCGCCACCCCTCACGTTGCCTCACCGAGCAGGCGTGAGAATGGGCAGTCCGCCGCTTCGTTTCGAGCGGCGGACTGCCCACGACGCTGTTGCCCGTGAGTTCGCGGGGGCGGATGAAGGCGGGCGTCAGGCGGGAATGAGGCCGTGGGGGTCGATGATGAACTTTTCGGCCACTCCCGTGTCGAAGGTCGCGTAGGCTTCGGGGGCGTCGTCGAGGCTGATCACCCTTGTGTTGAGCATCGGGCTCAAGTAGGGCATGCGGTCCCACAGGATCGCCATCATCAGCTCGCGGTTGTAGTGCATGATCGGTGCCTGCCCGGCGGTGATCCGCGGCGACTTGATCCAGGCCTTGCCGAAGTCGATCGGGTACGTTCCCTCTTGCTCGGCCTTCGACTTCGCGAGCGGGTCGGGGCCGTAGACGCCGACGACTCCGGTGGCTCCGCCCGCGCGGGTGGCGTCGATCACCTGGTTGATGGCGTAGGCCGGGTCCATGTCCTCGGCCTGGCGGCCGATGCCGTGTGCCTCGGTGCCGACGTAGTCGACTGCGCAGTCGACCCTGGGTTCGCCCAGGATGGCCTCGATCTGGTCGGTGAGCGCTGCGTCCTGGTTCAGGTCGATCGTCTCGCAGCCGTTCTGCTTCACCAGCTCCAGGCGGTCCTTGTTGTGGTCGCCGACGATGATGCAGGACGCCCCTAGGAGGCGCGCCGATGCTGCGGCGCAGCGGCCGACCGGGCCGGCGCCGGCGATGTACACGGTGGAGCCCGGCTGGGCACCGCCCTCCATGAGGCCGTGGAACGCGGTGGGCAGGATGTCCGAGAGCAGCGCCAGGTCACGGATCTTCGCCATGGCCTGGTCCTTGTCGGGGAAGCGCAGGAGCTGGAAGTCGGCGTACGGGACGAACAGGTATTCGGCTTGGCCGCCGGCCCAGTCGCCCAGGTTGAAGCCGTACGCCCCGCAGGACACCTTGGGGTTCGTGGTCTCGCAGACGTCGGTCCGGCGGGCCCTACAGTTGCGGCATCTGCCGCAGGCGACGTTGAACGGGACGGAGACGAGGTCGCCCTCGCTGAGGAACTCGACGTCGGGGCCGATCTCGATGACCTCCCCGGTCATCTCGTGCCCCATGACCATGCCCTGGGGCACGGGGAAGGCCCCGCGGTAGATGTGCAGGTCGCTGCCGCAGATGTTGGTGGCGACGAGCCTCAGGATGGCTCCGTGCGGGGCCTTCTTCCCGTTCGGCATCTGGAGCTTCGGGAAGTCCAGGGTCTCGACGCGCATGTCTTTCGGGGCGTGGAAGGTGACGGCGCGGTTGCTGCTTGGCATGACGATCTCCTTTGCTGATCCACGGGGACTCGGCGGTGGGAGTGCCGACGGTCATCTGGGTGGCTTTGCGACTCGGCTTTCCCTACGTAGGGCTGCCACTCATCGTCTGCGTGCCGGAGCCGGACCCTCTATGCCCTGCGTGCCACGCTCTCGGTTGAGCACGTCATCTGCATTGGGCATCAGCGCGTCGTTGGATTTGGGGCATGACCGACGCAGCAGCGCCTGCTCCCCAGAAGTCCTTGCCCGTCCGGGCCTACGTCCGGGGTGACGGGCGCTCGCGAGCACAATCTCAAGAAGACCTCATAGTCCCGCGCGCCGCAACCGTGGTCTTCATGGGCGTCTCGGGGCCGTTGGCTTCGCCGGCAACCATGCCGAGTACATGCTCGTCCCGTTCGCGGCCCAAGGGGTCTTCCCGGTGCCGTACGTCCTGGACGGCACCACGGCGCTGTGGGCGTCCGACTCGGCGCCCACCGGGTGAAGGGGTGCCGACCCGGGCGGAATGAAGCCGGGCGACGTGGTCGCCGTGTGGGGGTGTGGAGCGGTCGGCCAGATGGCCACGCGGGCCACGCTGCCGGGCGCCGACCGGGTCATTGCTGTCGACGGCTTCGAGTACCGTCCGGACGTGGCCTTGGCCCGACGGCACGTCCGCGCAGAGACTCTGAGCTACGAGCAGACCGACATAGGCGCCGAGCCGCGCGAGGAGAGCGGCGGCCGCGGCCCGGGCGTGTGCATCGAGGCCGTCGGCGTGGAATGCGAAGGCTTGCCCACAGCTGGCTGCAGAGTTCCCGAGACCGTGCCCCGTACTCTGCAACGTGCTCGTCGTGCTCGTCGCCTATCCCGCTCCGCGACGAACCGCATCACGGGCCGGAGCCGCCGCAGGGTCCTGGGTCAGGAACGTGCCGAGCATCCGCACCGTGCCCCACCACACAGCCCACCCCGGCCTCGTGGCTCGACGGCGCTTGGCAGGCATGTCGAGGACCGCAGAGCCCGCTGACCAGTCAAAACGGGTCCATCACCGATCCTGAGGCAAGATCTCCGCTACCGCTGATTCTCCGCCCTGCTCACCGACCTCTTGGACGACGGCAACGGCCGCCTCCCCCCTCCCCCCCTCGCGATCGATCGCGCTGCACTAGCTTCTGGTGAGCCTGGACCGGCCGAAGAGCCGACTGATCTGGCTCCGCGACCCACAGGTTCCGGCTCTTCTGCGTGACCTCGCCAGCAGTACCGTGCCGCTCACCCACGACGCGACTCAGGCCCTGCCGGACTGGCGGACCGCCGCGTACCAGCGCGATCTCCTCAGGGACAGCGGTGCCCTGCCGCACCTCGGCTGGCTCCTCCTGTTGTTCGAGCGGTGGCTCGCCCAGCGGATCGCCGCCACCGCGGATACCGAATACGCCGGGCTGGTTCAGCGCTTCGCACTTGGAAGCGCGGAGGTTCGTAGATTCTCGGACCACCCTGCGCACGAACCCGTCTGTTGTTCGGCCGTTCCATCTGTCCGGGCGGCGGTGGTACCGGTCGAGGTGGAAGTCCATGGGTCAACCTGGCGGTTCCGTCGCGACGAGGGTCGTCTTCGTCCCGGGCACCGGTTCCTCGTACGATCCGGTCGCGCTGACGGGCCACACCTTCGGTGCGATCTTCGCCCTGTCCAGCAGCCCCCTCATCGACCGGCTGGTCCTGGTTTCCCCTGGTGGGCTGCCAGGGCCGAAGCCGGCCCCCACGGTGCCGGCCGCCTTGGCCACCCGGTTCCTGCCGCCCGCCCCCACGAGCAGCGCGAGGCTTCTGCGCGCCATGCTGGCGCCCGGTCATGTGCCCGGCGAGGACATTGGTGAACTGGATGACTCTGATCGCCCGGCACCCGTACTCCAAGTGGGGCGTCTGGTCGACCGCCCTGCCGACGTGACCGGTTCCGTTGGAAGCGAGTGCGGAGCGTTCAACGACTGGCCCGTGCGCGGCCGACGGAGACCCTGGTACCGGCCGTGACATCTTGCGGGCCTGGGGAAATGTCGTATGCTGCCCACCTTTTGGCGTGTGACCAATCCGCAGCCCGTGTGGCCCCGGATTACACAGGGACGTTCCGTCCCGTCACGTACACGGGAGAAGCATGGTGAAGGAACCAGTACACATCGGCACGCGGCAGCCGGTGAAACCTGACCTGCAGCGTCTGCTGCACGAGGTGGCGCTGGGTGATCAGGAGGCCTTCGCCGCAGTCTACGACGCCGTGGCCGGTTCCGTTCTCGGTGTGGCCCGGGCTGTTCTGCGTGACCAGGCACAGTCGGAGGAGGTGGCGCAGGACGTGCTGGTGGAGGTGTGGCGCACGGCTCCGCGTTACCGGCCCGAGCGGGGTACGGCGATCAACTGGATTCTCACGCTCGCTCACCGGCGGGCCGTGGACCGGGTGCGGTCGGTGGAGGCGGCGGCGGCCCGTGATACCAAGGCCGCGCTGCTCGATCATCAGCCTGCGTACGACCAGGTGACCGAGGAGGTCGAGACCCGGCTGGAGCAGGAGCAGGTACGGCGCTGTCTGCGCACCCTGACCGAACTGCAGCGGCAATCGGTCACTCTTGCGTACTACCGCGGGTTGACCTACCGGGAGGTCGCCGAGGCGCTGGTGCTGCCAGTCGGCACCGTCAAGACGCGTTTGCGCGATGGGCTCATCCGGCTCCGTGACTGCCTGGGGGTGACCGCGTGACCACAACTGATCTGCACACGCTGACAGGCGCCTACACCCTGCACGCGCTGGACGGCGAGGAACATACCGCCTTCGAGCGACATCTGGCCTCATGTGATTCCTGCGGACAGGAGGTCGCGGAGTTCACGGCCACTGCCGCCTGGCTGGCCCGGGCCACCACGGTGCGCACCCGCCCCGTCATGCGCGAGCAGGTCCTTGAGCGCATCACCACGGTGCGGCAGGTGCCCCCCGGTGCCGCGGCACTGGAGCGGGTACGCCGGGGTGGTCGACGCGGGCGGGCTCTGGGACGGTGGGCGCTGGCCGCCTGCGTGGCCGCCGCGGCCGCTTTCGGCGGCACGGCCGTGTGGCAGTACGAACGCGCGCAGAATGCTGTGGACCGGGCGGCACAGGCGGAGCGGCACGCGGCGGACGTCGCGGGAGTGCTGGCCGCGCCCGACGCCAGGTCCCGCTCGGTGAAGGTGGCGGGCGGCGCGGGCACGCTGGTCGTTTCCGCCAGCCGCGACCGGGCCGTCTTCGCGGCCACCGGGATGGCTACGCCGCCGCGGGGCAAGGTGTACCAGCTGTGGTTCGCCGACGGCGGGAAGATGCGTTCCGCCGGGCTGATGGACCCAGGCCGGGGGAGTCAGGCCGTGCTGATGCAGGGGGCCGTCGACGGCGCCTCGGGCATCGGCATCACGGTGGAGCCGGCCGGCGGATCGGATCGGCCCACCTCGGCACCGATCGCCCTGCTCGGCGTTCCGGCGTAGACAGGAGCCGGTGACGGGTGGGGGAGGCCTCCAGGCGGGCTTCCCCCACCCGTCACCACTTGGTTGACCGGTGCGAGCGCGGTGGCCGCGGGAAGAAGCCGCTGGTGCGTGTCGCATAGCGCTCCCAGTCCGGCCATGTGCCGTTCGAGGAGCTGATTCCCGCTTCCGTGAATCAGCAGCGCCCTCATCACCGACGGTGAGATCACGGTCAGGGCTGCGACCTGCTATCCGCCGTCGCAGGCTGCGAGGAAGACTCCCACAGACGCGGAAGTCCCCGGAGTGGTTGGGGTGCCGGGTCAGCCGCCACAGTCCCCGGTCCGTGATGCGGCCCCGGTTGGTCGGGTCCGCTTTGAAGCGGGCCAGTTGGGTGTCACCGACGGTCTCGAAGAACAGTCCGGAAGCCCAGGAGCGCCGTGCCGACCCAGGCCAGGGCGGACTGCGGCTGTGGCGTGTACCGCGCCGCCTGCACGGGCAGGGACAGCAGCCACACCAGGGCTCCCTGCAGCAGGTGGACCATCCGGAGGGCATACAGGGGTTCCGGCTGCCCGGCGCACGGGCCAGCATCGCCTCGGAGCGTGCATCCTCGTCGTGGCCGTCGGACCGGCGGGCGATGTGGACCGCGAGCCGGAGCCCCCACAGGCAGCCGGTCGATCTTGCGGTGCTGGGCGGCTGGCAGCAGCGACCAGTCGACCGGAAAGCCGCGGAAGAGGCATGCGGAGTAGGTGAGGGTCTCGTCCAGGAGCAGCGCGAACAGGTAGTCGGACAGCTCGTAGTGACGGCTGATGTTGCTGCGTGTCCCGTCCGATGTGTTGCGCTGCGCGCCCGGCGCAGGTGCTCACTGGGCGGCGGGAGCCGCATCTCGTCGTGGCCGTCGACGGAGTGGAACGGTGAGACGTAGAAGTCCCTGCCGACACCTCACAGCCCAGAACAGGTCGGCCAGCCACAGATAGGTGCGGTGCCGCAGGGCGTAGCGCCAAGGCGAGCGCCGCAGATGACTGATCGTGCACGGATACAGGGCCGGAGGCTCCGACCGCTCCGGCCGGCAGACGGACGCAGGGGTCACCACCTGACCCCCGGGGCGAAGGCGGCGGTCGCCCCACTGCGGCAGCCGTCCTCGTTGAACCCCCAACCGTGGTAGGCAGCCGCGAACGCGGTGACCGGTGTGTTCAGTTCCTGCAGGCGGCGCTGGGTCGTGACCGACTCGGGTGTGTCCACCGATGCTCGTAGGTCTTGCGGGCCCGCACCCGGGTGGGATCGAAGCGGTCCTGCCCGCCCAGGGTCACGACATAGGTCTGGGCGGCGTCGAGACGTTGCAGCCGGTTCATGTCATAGCTCAACCGCACCCGGTCCACGCCCGCCCGGTAGTCGGGCATCAGGTAGTTCCACGAGGCACGGGCTCCGCTCGCGTGCGGGAGCAGGGAGGTGTCGGTGGGCAGCGGGGTCGTGTTACGGGTGTGGCGGAAAGCGCCGAGCACTTCTTTCTCGTCCGTGGTCGCGTCCCCAAGCAGTCGAAGTGCCTGACCGGGGTGTACGGCGGCGACGACGTGGTCGTAGGCGCGGGTGGTCCCGTTATCGGCGGTCACCTCTACGCCGTCCGCGTGCCGCAGCACGGACCGCACGGGGGTACGGGCGCGTACCTCGCGCAGGCCGGCGGCGATCTGGTCGACGTACGTTCCCGAGCCACCTGCCACGGTCCGCCACACCGGTGACCCACTCACCGAGAGCAAGCCGTGATGGGCCAGGAACCGGAACAGGGAAGTGGTCGGGTATCTGAGGGCCGCCTGCTGGTCACAGGACCACACGGCGGACAGCACCGGCGTTATGAAGTGCACGGAAGTTCCGCGAGAAGCCCGCATGGTCGACGTTCAGGTAGGTGCGGCGGTTGTGCACGATAGAAACCGGAGTCGACGCGGTGCGTGCGCCCGTCGGACGCGGCCAGCTCACGGGTGTGGGCGTGGCCGCCGAGCCGGCCGTCGGACTCGTAGAGCGTGGTGGGCGCGGGCCGGGATGTGCGCGGCGGTCAGTCCTGACACTCCGCTGCCGATGACTGCTGTACGGCGGGCGCGTGGTGCCCGCCGCTTGTCCGCTCGGCGTCGCACCGGACGGTCGGTACATGGCGTCCCTTCCCTCCCCGGACGGGTGAACGCCACCTCACAGGGCCGGCCTGGCGGCGCCGGAACCGCCCGGCCGGCCGTGAGGATGGGGCATCCGGTCCGCCTGCCGCCTGCCGCCTGCCGCCCTGCCGGCAGTCGGGCGGGCCGGATGCCCCGGCACGAGGAACACGACCCCCCGGATCACTCCCGTCAAGGCGACCGGGCGGGGGGTGCGTCCTCGGCCCGCATATGTCAGCTCTGGGGCATGAGAACGGTGTCGATGATGAACACGTTGGCGTTGGCGGTCTTGACGTTGCCGCAGACGACCTTTGCCGAGTCGTTGACGGTGTAGGACTCGCCGGAGCCGGAGGTCGTGATCTTCGACTTCTCCAGGGTGGTGAAGGAGCCGTTCTCCAGGTCCTTCGGCGTCAGCTTCTGGCCCACCACGTGGTACGTGAGGATCTTCGTCAGCTGGGCCTTGTCGTTCAGGACCTTGTCCAGGGTCGCCTTCGGGATCTTGGCGAAGGCGTCGTTGGTCGGCGCGAACACGGTGATGTCCTGCGCGTTGTTGAGGGTGTCGACCAGACCGGCCTTCTTCACGGCCGCCACCAGGGTGGACAGTGCCGGGTTGTTGGAGGCGGCGGTGGCCACCGGGTCCTGGGCCATGCCGTCGAAGGAGCCGGCACCGTCCTTCGGCACTGCGGCACAGGCCGCACCGAACGGCTGGTCCATACCGCTCGCCGTGCTGCCGGAACCGGCCATGTCGTCGCTGCCCTTGGTGTCCGAGGCCGACGCCTCGGTAGAGGAGCCGGACTTGCCGGAGTCGCTGCCGTCCGAGCAGGCGGTCAGGGCGAGGGGAAGGATGGCGGCAGCGGCGAGCAGGCCGACGGTACGACGGATACGGGTGTTCATGATGTTCTCCTGAGTGAACGGGGCAGCATGATGCGGCCGCGTAAGGGGTTGTCGTGGAAAGGTGGTTCGGAAGAGAGCGCAGGCTCTCGGGTCAGGTGGTCAGTCGACGGTCACGACGACGGAATGCCATCCGCTGGCGCCGTCGGGGATCGTGCGGGTGCGGCGGTCCGTCTGCACGGTGCCCGTGCGGTCGGTGGCCCGAACGGTGAGGGTGTGGCTGCCCCGGGTAGCCTGCCAGGGAAAGGACCACTGCCGCCAGGTGTCCCGGGTGTCCTCGGCGGCCAGATGTGCCTGCTGCCAGGGGCCGTCGTCCACGCGGACCTCGACCTTGTCGATGCCCCGGTGCTGCGCCCAGGCGACCCCGGCGACCATCACCGTCCCGGCGTCGGGCCGGGCGAAGGGCTTGGGGGTGTCGATCCGCGAGGAGGTCTTGATCGGGGCCCTGCGCGCCCAGCCCCGCTTGACCCAGTAGGGGTCATAGGCGTCGAAGGTGGTGAGCTCGATGTCCTCGATCCACTTGCAGGCCGAGACGAACCCGTACAGGCCCGGAACCACCATCCGCACCGGGAAACCGTGGGCGAAGGGCAGCGGTTCGCCATTCATTCCGAGGGCGAGCAGCGCGTCGCGGCCGTCCATGACATCCTCGACCGGGCTGCCGATCGTCATGCCGTCCACCGAGCGCGCCACCAGCTGGTCCGCCGGGCCTCCCCGGGACGGCGGCCTCACCCCGCACTCGGCCAGCAGATCGGCCAGCCGCACGCCGATCCAGCGGGCGTTGCCCACGTAGGGGCCGCCGACCTCGTTGGAGACACAGGTCAACGTGATGTCACGCTCGATCAGCTCCCTGCGCAACAGGTCGTCGAAGGAGTAGGTGACCGCACGGCGTACGCCCTGGCCATGGACACGCAGCCGCCAGGTCGTCGCGTCCACCTTCGGTACCACCAGCGCGGTGTCGACCCGGTAGAAGCTGCTGTTCGGGGTGGTGAAAGGGCTGATCCCCGGCACACGCAGTGCGGCCCTCGCGGGTACCGGCGCGGCCGGTGACCCCGGTCGCGCCAGCACGACCTTCTTTCGTGAGGCGACCGCGTCCTGGCCGCGCGAGGCGTTCAGTGACCGTCCGGCCCCGCCCACCACGGCCGAGGCCGCTGCGGTGGACGCGGCCACGACGACGAATCCCCGCCGGTCCCATCCCGTGGAGGCGGCCAGCCCAGCCCCAACTCCCTCGGGCACTTCCTCGCGCCCGTACATCGACGGGCGCCTCACCACGGTGAGGCGGCCCGTCAGGACGTACAGAAGCACAGCTCCGGCAAGGGCTCCCACGACCGAGGGCAGTACGTCGGCCAGGCCTGTGGAGTCGGGCCGGCCGGCAGCGGCAGCCGCCCCGACCGCACCGAAGAGAAGGACCCCGGCGGCCCCGGCCCGCCGGAACCGCACCGCCAGCACACCCAGCACCAGCGCAAGCACGGTCAACACGGTCAGGATGCCGAGCTGCAGTACCAGCTTGTCGTCGGTGCCGAAGTGACGGATCGCCCAGTCCTTGACCGCGGCGGGCGTCGTGTCGATGGACGCGGCACCCACCGCGATGACCGGACTCGACTGCGGACGGACCGCAGCAGCGACCAGTTCGGCCACCGCCAGTGCCGCGAAACCGGCCAGCGCCCCGCTCAGCGCACCCAGCGCCAGACGCGGCCGACCCGGCCGCACCCGCTGCTCCCTCTCTTCGTCCCTCACACGGGGAATCCGGTTCTGCGCACCGGCGCGGATTGGTCCCGGACCTGATCAGGTGAAAAGAGATTTCGCACCAATCCGCCCTGCATTCGGCAACGGATTACACAGTTGTCGGCCGACAGAGATCACCAGTACCGCTGCTCCCGGCCCACGGACGGTGCTCTGCCCCCCGGGGGCCTGGGCCGGAGCTTGGCCCCGGCCGTTATCACGCGGTTGCTCATGTCGACGTGCATATCGGCGCGTCGGTCGGTGTCGGCGGCGAAGTTGCCGAAGACCGGGTTCAGCAAGCCGATCAACGGACAGTGTTGTTGCTGCCGGTGTTGACCGGGACCGGGACGCCGCATCAGTCGGTCGGCGCCTATGTCCTGCACGCCCTGCCCGAACGAACATGCAGCCTTCGAACGGCAGCTGGACGCCTGCCCCGACTGCTGACGCGAAGTGGCCGAACACGCCGAAGGAGCAGCCCGCCTCGCGCCCACCCCGCCGGGGCCGCTGCCGTACCGGCCGACCTCTTGGCAGTCCGTCCAGGTCGATGGCGCCCGCGACCAGGCGAGCGCACTGCAGAAGGGTGAAACGCGCTGACCAGCGTGCTGACCACACCTCATGCCACCCTGCACACCACGAAACTGACCGACGGCGCCTCCGCCGCTGTCATCGTCATCCCGCACAGCCGACCGGGCTGCCTTCGTGCCCGCTGACCTGCCGGCTCTCTGCGGCGACACGGTTCTCGAACTCTCGTACGCGGCCCCCTCCGGCGACCTCCGACCAACCGGCCTCCTGCCGGGCACCGGAGACCGCTCCGCTCGAGTCCTAAACCGACCCCTCGGACAGACCGTGGCCGTCGGCATCACCGTCGAACCGGCCGGCGGATCCCGCCGGCCCACCACCGAACCCCTCGGCATCATCCCGTCGGCTCCTAGCGCGGCGGTTACCACGGCGCGACACGGTCTGCGAAGAAGCACTGCGAATGGGCCGGTGAAGCGGCGCTGCTGGGCGGTCGCCCGTGCTACAGCGCCCGGCAGGACGACGTGCGGGACATCGCACATACCGCGCAGGACTTGGCCCACCCGTGGCTCCGCGGCAGTCAGAGCCGCATAGGCCGTGAGTCACGGACTCCCGTAGTCACGACCCAGGCAAAGAGATCGATGGCCGCATACGACATCTCGTGGCCGGCACTCGCAGCCCGCCGCTGATGGTCGTGGCCCACCCCGTCCCGCTCCACGACGCCGAGGCGGCGAAGGTAGTCCCTCTCCGGTTGCGGCTGGCGCACCGCAGGAGCACCGTCGTCCGGGGCGTCCGCCCCTTCGGGGGCAACGCCGTGACCTAACCCGAACGCCATCTGCACACCTCGCTGTTTGGTCCGCTGCGAACCCGAAGACGATCTCCGGGTTCGTCCTGCCGCCCCCGCCGCTGGCTGTCGCATGCACCCGGCAATCCGGCCTGTGAAGGGCAGCCGTCACCCTGTACACGTGCACCAGTTCCGGCACCGTCTGTGGGCACGAGCCGGACGGTCTGTGGGAGACGGCTCCCGCAGACCGCTCCAACTGCCGCCGTCCTTGGTGGCTACCTCTGGTTGATCGGTAGGGCCAGGTCGGTGACCTGGAACTTCTTCGGGAAGGAGCCCTTGACCGTTGCCTTTCCGGTCAGCAGGTTCACCCCGTACAGACGATAGGCACCGGCCGTGCCGATGGCGGCGAAGCCGCGGTTCGTGCCGCTGGCCGGGTGGTAGTAGATGTCGAACCCTGCGTCCAGGGCCGCGTCGACACCGAGGTTCCCGGTGGGCGCCAGGGTGCCGGCGTTGGCCGGGGACTGCAGCGAGATCCGGTCGGCCATCGTGTCGAGGTCGAACAGGGTCGTCGCCGTCGCGGTGCTGAGGTCGTTGTTGGTGTACGCGGCGCCGGTCACACCCCGCGCGGTGGTCGGCGGCGTGGTCGGATTGGTGAGCGTCCCGTCGACGGTGGTGGTCAGCGGGGCAGCGGGGTCGTCGATGTTGTGCCGCAGGTTCTGCCCGGTGTCGGAGACGACCCGCAGCCGGTTCGCGGCCGGGTTGAAGTCGACCCCGAACGCGGTGCCCGAAAGCGCCACCGTCAGCTGGGAGACCTTCCACGCCTTCGCGCGGGCGTCCAGGGTGTAGATGCCGCCCCTGTCGCCGACGCCGTACAGCTTCCCGTTCTGCACACGGAAGTCGATCCCCACCAGCCTGCGGTCCCCGGCCAGTCCGGAGATCTTGCCCAGCGCCCGGGCATGGGCGGGCCTGTCGACATCGAACTTGACCAGCCGCTGACTGTGTGTCAGGCCGATCGCGGTCAGCCCGTCACCCCCGGCCGAGGCCGGGACCTCACCGAACGCGAGCGCAGGAGCCGCGCACAAGGCCGCCAGGACGACGGCGGAAGCCGCCATCACGCGTTTACGCATGTTCTCTTCCCTTTCCCGATGCCCCGGACAAGATCGCCCAGGGCTCTGAAGGGAATCCGCCGCCCCGCCACACACGGATGGGAGGCCGCCGCGCCCGCCACCCGTACAGCCCCCACGCATCACCCGCACAGCCTCCGCGCGCCGCCCCAGGAGTCCCGCCCCACAGCGCGGCGACCTTGCTCAGCGACGGCGCGAACCCCACCCGCGCGACCGGGGCGTGTGCGCGTACCGGCGCGACGGATGCCCTCGCGGCTGCCGCGCGGGCATGAGCCGGCGTGTGCTGGGGATACGAAACGACCGGGGCGTGCTGAGGCGCATGCAGGCCACGTGACGCTGACGAGCGGCGACACCGGTACTACCACCTCGAGCATGTCACCCTGACGGGCCGCGGCAGCCGCGGCAGCCGCGGCAGCCGCGGCAGCCTGACTTCGAGCGTGCTCCAATCTCTATAGTGATGATCGCGAACTTCAGCCCACGGGTACGCCCGGCCACCAAGAACGACGGTCGCGAACGGCGGTGGTGAACGCGATGGTGAACGTGACCGTTGACCCGGCCAGGCCGGTTCTCAGGACGGAGGTGATCCGATGAAGGTGCTGGTGACCGGCGGGACGAGCGGACTCGGACTCGCCATGGCCTCCGCCCTGGCCGCGACGGGAGCCTCCGTCGCACTGACCGGGCGCTCCGGCGAACGTGCGGAGTCCATCGCCGCGGGACTGCCGGGGGCGACCGGCGTCGAGATGGACGTGCGCGACGAGTCGTCGGTGGCCAGAGCCGTCGACCAAGTGTGGTCGCAGCTCGGCGGCATCGACATGCTGGTGAACAATGCCGGCATTGGCATGCGCACGGTCAACCCGCGCTTCATGACACAGCCGCAGGGCTTCTGGGAGGTACCGCCCGACGCCTTCCGCGCGGTGATCGACACCAACCTGACCGGCTACTTCCTGGTCGCCCGCGAGATCACGCCACGGATGCTGGCATCCGGTGGTGGCCGCATTGTCAACATCTCGATGAACCACTCGACCATGCGACGCGCCGGTTTCGTTCCCTACGGGCCGTCGCGTGCCGGCAGCGAGGCGCTGTCCCGCATCATGGCGGCCGACCTGCGGGGCACGGGCGTCACCGTCAACGAGCTGCTGCCCGGAGGCGCGACGGTCACCGGCATGCTGCCCCAGGACGTTGTCTCCGAGGGCCACGGGTTCCTGAGTCCCGAAGTGATGGGCCCGCCCATCGTCTGGCTAGGCTCCGACGACGCAGCCGGCGTGCACGACGAGCGCATCGTCGCCGCCGAGTTCGACCAATGGCTGCGCGACCGGGAGAGCCGACAGTGAGGGTGTGAGCGTGCGTGGACTGGATGGAGCTGGCCCTCCACAGCCCTGACAAGGTGCTCATGGCCAGAGCCAACCTGACTCCTCGCGTCGTGTGCTCGCCTCATCGGGGGAACTTCACTGTGCGTTCGGGGTGGGCCTCGGTGATGTACCGCATTAGGGCAGCAGCGCAGCACGCCATAGCTCATCACATCGAAGCATCGTTTCCTGTTGAGTCGTTGTGGCCGGTTGCAGTCGGTCCGGTGGTGCGGGGGTTCGGCGCAACACGCGATTCCGCGGCACATCGCGAGTCGAATCGGCGCGGCGCGGTCAAGTCCGTCCCGTGTCCCACTCAGGCGTTGCCGACGAACTGTTCGCCCAACCACCTTCGGTCGAGCAACTCGACTTCCTCGCCCATGAATTCATTGAAGGCCAGGCGGACCGGTCCTCCGCCCAGCGCGTCGGTCGGGTCCCGGGGCCGGTCTTGCAGCAGGTCAGCGGTCTCCGGGAACATGGATACGGCCGTTGGCGCGGTTCTCGTACTCGCGGTGGACCATGCGCTCGGCTGAGACCGCCGGAACGCCCTGGTCGCCGCCGAGTTCATGCCGCCTTTCACGACACCCCCGTCACCCAGAGGGGGCGGTCGGCCACCGTCAGCCCAGTCGTCGAGATCGAGGGACACTTCCCATGGTTCCCGGGCCATGTAAGCGCGCGCCTGATCCGCTCACCTTCGGCCGATTCCCTTTCGGGGGGGGGCCTGAAATGCGGCCTCGGCTGTCGTGAAGCGCAGCTGCACACGGTACGCGCGGAAGCTCCAGGACATCGCCGATGACTCGCCAGTCAGGGCCAGTCGGCACGGCCCCCCACCGCTCGAACACGGCCGTGGCCACGAAGAACCGCTTCACCGGGCAGGCGGCACAACGGAGGGCTCTCGCAAGGACGTGACTTGCGGGGGCCCTTCGCCGTTTCCCGGAACTTGTGCCCCCCGGCGCGGGCGGCACCTCCCCGCACCCGGGCACTGTCGGGTGAGCCCTTCAGGCGCATGGTTCTTGGGGGAGGAACGTCACCTGAGGGGCGCCCGTGCGCGGATGGATGGCCACTTCCGTCGCCACTCCGTAGACCTCGGCCAGGAGCTCGGGGGTGAGTATTTCGGCGGGAGGTCCGGAGGCGGTGACTTCGCCGTCGTGCAGGACGTAGAGGCGGTCGCAGTAGTAGGCGGCCAGGTTGAGGTCGTGCAGAGCGAGCAGCACGGTCGCGGGCAGGCGCCGCAGGGCACCGAGCACGGACAGTTGATGCCGGATGTCGAGGTGGTTGGTGGGTTCGTCGAGGACGAGGAGAGTGGGCTGCTGGGCGAGGGCACGCGCGATGAGCACACGCTGTCGTTCGCCGCCGGAGAGCCGGTCGAAGGGGCGGTCGGCCAGGTGGACGGCGTCGACCGTCAGGAGCGCTGAGTTGATGAGTTCGGCGTCCTCGGGGGTGTCACCCGCGAGGAGCCGTTTGTGTGGGGTGCGGCCCATGGCGACGACCTCGCGCACGGCGAGGTCGAGGTCGGCTGCCGACTCCTGGACCACCGCCGCGACGGTGCGGGCCAGTTGCCGCACCGGCAGCGACCAGGCGTCGCCTCCGTCGACCCGGACCTCACCCGTGTCGGGGCGCAGCACGCGGTAGACGGTGCGCAGCAGGCTGGACTTGCCGCTGCCGTTGGGCCCCACGAGCCCGATGGTCTCGCCCGGGCGGGCGGTCAGGGACACGTCGCGCACCAGGTGGCGGGCTCCGGCGGTGAGCGTGACGCCGTCGACGCTCAGTTCGGTCGCGGTCATGCCACTCCTCGGTCGGTGCCACGCCGGGCGTCCCGGCGCATGAGCCACAGGAAGAACGGCCCACCGCACAACGCCGTGAGTACGCCGACGGGTATCTCCATCGGCGCGGCGATCGTCCGTGCGGCGATGTCGGCCCAGAGGAGGAAGACCGCTCCGCCGAGTGCCGCCGTCGGCAGGACCCGGCGCTGGTCGCCGCCGACGAACAGGCGCACGATGTGGGGCGTCATCAGGCCGACGAAGCCGATCGGTCCGGCCGCCGCGACCAGCACGCCCGTGACGAGGGAGAGCAGGACGAACAGCCGGGCACGGAATCGGGCCACGTCCAGCCCCATGGTGGTGGCTGCCTCCTCGCCGGCCAGCAGCAGGTTCAAGTTGCGTGCCTGCGCCATGAGGACGCCGACACCGAGCAGCAAGGCCGTGCTCGGCAGCCACAGCGTGCCCCAGTTCACCCCGCCGAGGCCGCCGAGCGTCCAGGCGAGGACCGCGCGGGTCTCGTTGCCCCGGTCGGTGGTGAGCAACAGCAGGTCGAGGACCGCGGTGAGCATCGCCGCGATCGCCACGCCGGACAGCACGAGACGCGATGAGGTGATGCGTCCGCCGGTGCGGGCGGTGGCGTACACGAGCAGGAGTGCGCCCAAGGCCCCAACGAAGGCTGCCACCGACAGGGAGACGGGACCGAAAAAGGTGGCCCCGAACACGATGACGGAGACCGCGCCGAGGGACGCCCCCGAGGACACCCCGAGCAGGTACGGCTCGGCGAGCGGGTTGCGCACCAGGGCCTGAAGGGCGGTGCCGATCACCGCAAGGCCGGCGCCGGTGACCGCACCGAGCAGCACCCGCGGCGCCCTCACGTCGACCACGATGGTCTCCCGGGCCCGCGACCAGTCCGGCTGCTGCCAGTCGGCACCCAGTGCGTGCGTCACGATGCCCCACACCTGGCCGGGTGGCACCTGGACGGAGCCGACCGCAAGTCCCGCAGTGGTGGAGACGACGAGCAGGGCGGTGAGTACGAGCAGCGTGACGGCCAGCCGTGTGCGGCCCTCTCCTGGCTGGGTGGTCTTACGTGGTTGGATCCTCCCCTCGGCGGACGTGCTGGTGGCGGTCCGGGTCACCGGAAGCTCTCGGGGTGCAGTCCGCGGGCCAGGTCGTCGACCGCGTAGGCCGAGCGGATTCCCACCAGGGTGGCGGTCAGCGGCAGAACGACGAACCGCTTGTTCCTGACAGCGGGTACGTTGGCGAGCGCGGGCTGGGACAGCAGGAACCGCTTCTTCTGCTCGACGCTTCCGGCACCCGCGTAGTCGTAGATGGCGATGACCTCCGGTTTGCGCTCGATGACCTGCTCCCAGGAGACATCGCCGAAGACGTCGTCGAGGTCGGCGAAGACGTTCTCGCCGCCGGCCAGGCGGATCAGCTCGGTGCCCAGGCTCTTGCCGCCCGCGGTGAACGCGGCCTTGTCGCCGCTGTCGTAGACGAAGACGGGCACCTCGGGCTCGCCTTCGACCGTGCCTGCGGCCTTGCCGACGCGGCCCTTGAGGTCGGTGACCAGCTTGTCGGCCCGCTCCGAGACACCGAAGATCTTGCCGATGGTGCGGATCTCGTCGTAGGTGTCCTTCATCGTCACCTTCTTCTTGCCGCAGTACTCACGGTTGAGGTAGGTGTCGATGCCCGCGTCGGCGAACGCTGTGCGGGAGCGGCCCTCCTTCTCGGCGAAGGCGCTGCCGTAGCCGCCGTAGACAAGTTCGGGTTCGGCATCCAGGACCTTCTCGAACGACGGTTCCTTCCGCGCCAGTTCGGGAACCGCCTCGTAATCCTTCTTCAGCTCGGGCAGAACCGCGGAGTCGGGGAAGGCCGTGCCGACCATGCGATCCTTCAGGCCGAGGGCGAGCATGAGTTCCGCCGGGTGCTGGTGGATGGTGACCACCCGTGACGGTGGCTTGTCGTACGTCGTCTTCACGCCGCAGTTGTCGATGGTGACTGGAAAACCCTCGGGCACGGCCGAGGTCGCCTTCGCGTCCCCGCCGCTCTCGTCGGCCGCTCCGCAGCTCGTGGTCAGCAGCACTGACGACAGAGCCACGGCAGCAGCCGTGGCACGAAGAAACCCGCGCGTGCGGGCAGGGGTGAACAGCTGGGACACGTGAAGCCTCCTGGAGTCCGCGCTCCTCGGATCGGGCCCGCGACGGACCAGTGTCCTGACTCCCGGATCGACGCTTCCTCCGCCTTCCCGCGCGGTGCGCAGTGGCGTGTCGGAGGGGCGCTCCCCGGTCACAGTGGCGGGACCGTGCCGGATTCGCACCGGCTTCCTGTCTCCCGTCGCGGCGATGACCAGGTGATCTTACGATTCCCCGCGGCGCCGGCAAAAGGGCGCGCGGACCGCGGCCGCGCGCACCATGCCTCGCTCACGCTTCGCGTACGGCCCGGAGAGCGAGTCGTTCAGCGTTCTCGTCGTAAGGGCGCCCGTCGGACCCGCCGAAGACCTGCACGCGGCCGAACCCCGCCTCCTCGGCCATCCGCCGCAGCTTCGCCGCGCTGTCCACCCTGAGAAGCCGTGCCGCTGGTCCAGAACCGCCTGGGCGGTTTCCGGTACGGGCGTCAGCGCCGGTCGCGGCGTCCCCGGGGTGTTCCGCACCGCATCGTGGACGCGGCTCGCGCCCACCGGGCCATCGGGTGGACGACGTGCTCCGGCGCTTCGAAGAGGATGAACCCGCGGCCTTGCAACGGTGCCGCGCGAATTCGCTCCTGCCTCACGCCGTCGGCTCCCTGTGCCCCGGATAGGGCCTATTGACCCCCGTGGCGGAGGGGGGCAGGCCGCTGGTGACGCTGCCCAGGGGGTACCCGACCCTGCGAACGACATGGTTCGGACTCCTGCTCCTGGCACTCAGCGCCGTCGTGTTCGACTGCGGGTGCGCGCTGTTCGCGGCGGCCCGGTCGGACCCCGGAATTGCTCGCGGCGAGGGGCGTGCTCGGCTTGCGCATCGGCGGCTTCTCGGCCGCGATGCGCGGCGTCCTCCTGGCCGTCGCCCTCCCATGGCTGGGGACGGCGGGTTCGGGTCTGCGTGTCGCCGAGGTCGGCATGGGGTCAGCCGCCGTTGGCGGTGTCCGGGGTGGTCCTCGTCTCGCGGGCTCGGTTGGGGGAGTGGGGCTTTGGTGGGCTGGTGGATGACGCGAGGCGGGTTTCGTCTGGCGGAGGTGTCGGTGCTTTCTTGTGTCGATGGTTTGACACAAGTTTTCGGAGCAGGGCATCTTGTATCCATCGTTTGGTACAAGGTGCCTTGGGGGATCTTCACGTGCTCGACACCGTCCCGCTCCAGTCCCGGTTCCTCGACCACGCCGACCATTACGCCCGATGGTCCGGCCTGGCGATCGGTATCGAGATCGCACGGCAGTTGCTCACGATCGAGAGCGGCGACATCACCACGCCTCTTGTGTTGGCCGTCACCGCGTTCGGCCTGTGCGCGGTGGGAGGCGTCCTGATAGGTGACGCCCTGACTCTGCGTCCTCAGGAAGCGGTCCGCACTGCCAGTCTTGCTCCGCGCCTGGTGCGCGACCATGTGCCGCCACGCATGACGCCCCTGCTCGTGCTGGAGGCGTGCTCTCTTCTCGCGCTGCTGGTCATGGGCGCTGTCACAGCCTCCTCGGCCCGTGACCGGACAGGCGGGGCGGGGCGTGTCATGGAGGTTGCCTGTGACGGGGTGCGTGCCTCCGTCGGTCCGTGGCCCGGGCTGTACTACAGCGGCCCGATGTTCGGTGCCCTCGCGGTCGCAACCCCTGCCTGTGTCTGGGCGCTGCGCCGCATCGCCTTCGGGCCGGGCGACCACCGGCAGCGTCGCGACCGCGCCTGGGCCATTGTGGGAGCCTGGGGACTCCTGGTGTCGTGTCAGGTGCTTCTCGTCGTACTGATGCTTCTCGTCGCGCTCATGGACGGGCCCTGCGCGGGCCCGCTGGGTGCGGTCACCATCGTTGTGATCTGCCCTCTGGGTCTGCTGAGTGTGTTCACGTTCGGATGGTCCCTGCTCACTGTGGTGGCGCCACGGGCGGTGGACGACGGTGTGGCGGACGAGGGGAGTGGCGACGATGAGTGAGCGCACCGTCCGTGTCGACACCACCAGCCAGGTACCGCCGTACGAGCAGATCCGTGCCCAGTTGGCCGCGCTCATCCGTACCGGCCGGCTGGTCGAGGGCGAGCGTCTGCCGACCGTTCGGCAACTCGCGGCAGACCTCGGTCTGGCGCCGGGCACCGTGGCCCGTGCCTACCGCGAGCTGGAGGCCGCCAGATTGATCCGGACCCGCCGTGGCGCGGGCACCCGGGTGGCCGAACTCCCGGCCGCGCACGGGCACGATGTCCATCAACTCGACACACTGGCACGGGACTTCACCTCGGCAGCCCGTGCGCTCGGGGCTGGCACCGAGGATATCCTGACCGCCGTCCGCAACGCTCTGGACTCGGGGTCCGAGCCGGCCAAGGCGAAAGACCACAGCGCAACGGAGAGCGTCAAGCCGACGGAGGCGTCGGCGACCATCCCGGGCACGGGCGGGCGTGGCACGTGAAGTCGGCGACCACTGGGCGCTGTTCAGTGCGCAAGGCATGGGCTGCTCCGCCCCTGGCGTGGGCTGGAGCGCTCCCCTCGGCGGACGGTTCACACCCACAAGAGCTTGGTGCGTGCCCTGTCCCCTTCCGGGACTTCGGCGGAGGCGCGGACAACGTCGTCGGCCGCGCCTCCGCTCAGGGGGTCACGTCACATCGTCCGCCCTGGACCGGGCCACCGAGGCCGAACCGGTTCCGCCGGCAGCTCTGGAACTCGGCCGTTCTGCCCGTCCTGCGAGGTTGATCACGATGCAAGGTCATTCCGCAACCCGGCGCTCCGGGTGCCGTCACGACGTCCGGCGGGTCGACACCTCGACCGTACGGCCCCCTCCTGCTGCCCGCTGATCTGGACAGCGACGGAATCGCCAGCCGGCCGACGTACTGCTCAGAAACCTCCTCCCATGCCCTCACCCGACGTCCGATCCCGCGGCTCCCCGCCGGTCGGTCACGATCGGTGTCCGAGGTGGCCCGCTTGACATATTTCGGACCGGTGTGAGGCTGTAGGAGATACGGTTCCGCTCCGCCGTCGCGTCACGACGAGCCCGACAAAGTCGCCCACCGGGTCCAGTCACCCACCAGGTCGCGGCGGCGAAAGTTGAATCTGACCCGTGCTCCGCAGGGGGACAGTTCCGGACGCGAAGTGAGGCGATCGAATGGACCGCGTTCCCGAGGTGGCCGTGATAGGCGCCGGCATCGTCGGCCTCTCCACCGCCTACGCACTGGCCGAACGCGGAACGACAGCGCGGGTGTACGAAAGCGGCGTTCCGGGCCACGGACAGTCCAGCGGCCAGTCCCGTATCTTCCGTCACGCGCACGATGACGCCCGCCTGGTCGAGTTCACCCGGCAGGGTCGCGCCGTCTGGGACGAGTGGGCCGACCGGTTGGGCACCGAACTGATCTCCCAGGACGGAGTGGTCGCCCTGGGCGGTCGCGTACCTGGGAGACTGCGCATTCTGCAGGATGTCGGCGGCATACCGGTCCGGACCGTGGACAGCGCCGAGCTTCACACCCGCATGCCGCTGCTCGCCGACTACAGCGGTCCCGCGATGCTCGATGAGGACGGCGGCGCCATCCGCACCCGTGTCGCGATCGAGAGCCTGGCCGACGCGCTCGGTGACGCCGTGGTCACCGACGAGGTCATCTCGCTGCATCCGACGGGGCACGGCACGGTGGAAGTGCTCAGCGCCGGCGGCCGCGCAGAGTACGCATCGGCGGTGGTGTGCGCGGGCCTGAGCACCGCGCGGCTGGCACGCAACGTGGGGCTTTCGCTGCCCATACAGCCGGCAGCCCACGTCCGCCTCACCTTCCAGGTCAGGGGAGCGCCCCCGGAACGGGTCGCCTGTCTGCAGGACAGCAGCGGCGACTTCGGCGAGGTCGGCGTCTACGCAGCCCCCTACCCCGGCAACAGCCGATATGCGGTGGGCCTCAGCCAAACGGTCGAAGTACGGGAGGACGGCAGCTTCGCGGACCCCAGCGCACTGGTGGCTCTCAACGACCGCGCCCGCGCGTACGTTTCCCGCGCCATGCCCGGTCTCGACCCCGAGCCCGTCGAGTACCTGCACTGCTGGGTGACAAGTCTGCCGTGGAGCGAAGACGGCATGGCGGTCTGGGAAGCCGACGGAATCTTTTTCACCGCCGGGCACAACCTGTTCAAACAGGCACCCCGACTGGGACGGGCATTGGCCAGCGCGGCCATGGCCGAAGAACTCGAGGAGAACCTGCGGCCGGCGGCAGCACTCGGCCAACCCCGCTGACCGTCCCAACAGTCGGCGCATCCCGCACCGGCGACGTGGTAGCTACGAGGGGCGAGGAAGCCGGTGCGCCTCGGCCTCCCCGGAGGCAGGCACTTCGTGTCCCCGTTTGCGAGAACGGTTCCGTGCTTCGGTTCCCGCCGGGGCGACAAAGCTCAGGTGCTTGCGGCGCCGTAGTGCAGGCCGCCGCCTTGTGGAAGCAGGTACCCGATGTCCCGCTTCTTCGGCATCCTTCCCGCCAGCGTCGACGCGTCGGTGCAACCGGAGACCTCGAAGCCGATGACCCCCAGGCTGAAGGAGGCCCTCGTGAAGGTTCCGGCCCCGATGGCAGCCAGCCATTCGTCCATCACGTCAGACCTGAAGAACGGCCGACCGTCCCAGTAGGCGACGCCTGCCTTGTCCAGGGCGCCGAGGGGGACAAAGAAGTCCAGCCAGTCACTGCTTTCGTCACCGCCCCGGATCGCCACACAGCCGCACACGGCCAGCTGGCCTGTCGGCAGCCGGACCTGGCCACTGAGGTGACCGAACTCGGCCAGTGAGTCGACCGTGCACGGCACGGGATCCTGCTCCGCAGGCTCAAGGTCTCTCCGCCCGAAGCATCCGTGAACCTCTGCGGCAGACCACAGAGCACTCAGGACGGCTTGGATCCGGGCATCATCGCTCGACCCAACCTCTATGGCCAGCTCGTAGTAGCCGTCGGACCAGTTGGTCTGGTCCCGGAAGGCGGCAGGACTCGTCATGCCGTGATCATGTGGCAGAGCCACCCTTCAATGCCACCCGCAATGCAAGCGCGCGACCGGACCAATTGAAATGGCCTCTCTTAAAAAGGCGCCGAAAGAGCACGTCGCCGGGCTGGAGAAGATCGACCCGACCCGGCGCACCGATCTGGACCGGCGCACCGATCGGACCGGCGACGGATCCGGATCGAGCATCCCGATCTGGAGGCGATCCTGCACCGGCACGCCACCGGCTCGGGGTCGAGGCGCGCCGTGGGCAGGAGTCGTCGGGATCCGGGAGGACCATCACGCGGTCACCGTCGAAGTCCGGATCACCGGCGGCGTGCGACCGCGCGGAGGTCCGCGACGCCCCGGCCGCGTGGACCGGGCGGGTCAACACCGTCACCGCCCGCACGGACCGGGTGGACGTAGACGCGCGCGTTCCTCAACGGGCCCGACGGCTGTATCGCCTGGGCCTTGCCTACCGGGCAGGGATTCGACGCCACCACGCCGGTGCGTGCGCTGGGCACCTGGTTCGGCCAACCGGCCTGAGCGGCGCATTAACGATCGTCTCAGGTTCGCTCGGTACGAAGTTGGCGTCGGTCAGCGATGTGACACGCATGTAGGAGGCTAGTGAATGGCAGTCAACGCAGCGCCGTCCAGGGAAGCGCCGTCCAAGGAAGCGCCGGCCGGTCGGTTGGCAGGCCGGTGGGTGCCGTGGTTGGTCATTGGCTTGTGGCTGGTGCTGGCGGCGGGCATGGTGCCGCTGAGCGGAAAGTTGAGCTCGGTCACCACCGACAGCGCCGTGGACACCCTGCCGGCCAGTGCCGAGTCCACCAAGGTGGCGGCGTTGGACGACAGTCTCCCCGGCGGTGACAACAACACGTTCGTCTTCGTGTATCACCGCGCCGGCGGCATGACCGACGCCGACCGCGCGACGGTCGAGCGCCACTACAACACCCTTGCCAAGCGGTACCCGCCGGCGGCGACGGCGGCGACCGGCGAGGACGACGAGGGCTCACCGACGAGACCCTCCACCGACGGCAAGGCGATGATGTTCACCCTCGAGGTGAGCACGACCTACGGTGCACCGGAGGCGATCGTCGGCCCGTTGCGTGACGCCGCGAAAGACCGCCCCTCCGGCCTGGAACTCGACGTGACCGGCCCGGGCGCGATCGACGGCGACATGGACGCCGTCTTCGACGGCATCGACGTGCAGGTCCTCCTCACCACCATCGTCGTCGTCACGCTCCTGCTCATCCTCACCTACCGCAGCCCGGTGTTGTGGCTCATCCCGCTCGTGGCCGTGGGCGCGGCCGCACTGACTGCGATGGCGACCGTCTACCTGCTCGTCAAGGGCTTCGGCATCGTTGTCAACGACCAGAACTCGGCGCTGCTGACGATCCTGGTATTCGGCGTCGGCACGGACTACGCGCTGTTGCTCATCGCTCGATATCGGGAAGCACTGCACCACCACGAGAACGTCCGGGTCGCGATGGTCCACGCGCTACGCGGCGCGGCGCCGGCCATCGTCGCGTCCGCGGCCACCGTGATCGCCGGCCTGCTCTGCCTGCTCGTCGCGGACCTGAACAGCACCAGCGGGTTGGGCCCGATCGGCGCGGCGGGCATCCTGTGTGCGCTGGTGGCCATGCTGACGCTGTTCCCGGCGGTGCTCGTGGTGCTCGGCAGGCGGATCTTCTGGCCGGCCATCCCGCGGTTCAGCACGGCCGTGGAGGAGAAGCCGGGGCTGTGGGGACGGCTCGGCACCGCCATCAGCCGCCGCCGGTGGTTGGCGGCGCTCGGCTCGCTCGGAGTCCTCGGCGTGCTAGCCCTCGGGCTGGCGGGCAATACCAGCGCCCTGCGGGAGCAGGACCAGTTCCTGTCCGCGCCGGAGTCGGTCACGGGCTTCACCGTTCTCCGGCAGCACTTCCCGGAGCTCGGCGGCCAGCCGATGACGATCTTCACGCGGCCGGCGCACCGGGAGCGGGTGCTCGACGTCGTCAAGGACACTCGCGGTGTGGCCCTGGCCATCCCGGAGCAGACCAGCGGTGGCTGGGCCAACATCTCCGTGTTCCCGAAGGACGCGCCGGACACCGTCGCGGAGTACGACACGATCAAGCGGGTGCGCACCGCCGTGCATGCGGTGAGCGGGGCGGAGGCGATTGTCGGCGGGCCGAGTGCGGAGAACCTCGACACCGAGGTGACCACCAGCCGCGACGAGAAGCTGGTGATCCCGCTGGTGCTCGCCGTCGTCCTGATCGTCCTCGGGCTGCTGCTGCGCGCGATGCTGGCCCCGCTGGTTCTGATGGCCACCGTGATCGTCTCATTCGCCGCGGCCTTCGGTGGCAGCGTGTTCGTCTTCGACACGATCCTCGGGTTCAAGGGTGTCGACTACTCGGTGCCGCTGCTGGCATTCCTGTTCCTGGTGGCGCTCGGCGTCGACTACAACATCTTCCTGGCCAGCCGCGCCCGGGAGGAGACCGTGCGTCTCGGCACCAGAAAGGGCATGCTCAAAGCCCTCTCCGCCACCGGTGGCGTCATCACCTCGGCAGGGCTGGTCCTGGCGGCCACGTTCGCGGTCCTCGCCACACTTCCGCTGGTGATGCTGATCGAGGTCGGGTTCCTGGTCGCCTTCGGCGTGCTGCTCGACGCCCTGCTGGTGCGGTCGGTCCTGGTGCCCGCCCTCACCCTGCTGATCGGTCGGCGGATCTGGTGGCCGAGCCGGCTGTCCCGTCCAGTGGCGGAGCTGCCGGACGGTCAACAGCCGCGCGCCGACGACGAGGAGCCCGCACTGCAACGGTGAGCGCGGCGGAACGGAGAAGATCCGGGACGGGGCCCCAGGCCCGTCCCGGATCTCCTCATGAGTCCGACGGACGCCGCCCTTTGGTCCTGCGCCGTGCGGCCAGGGCTGGGGGCCGGCGCACCGTGTCCTGCCCGGTGGTGGGCGGCGCGGGGCCATGCCCGAGGGCCGCCGTCCCTTGTCCTGCGCCGCGCCCCGGGGTGGGTCAGCGCATCGCGGTGTGATCCCCGGGGGCGCGGCGCGCGATCGGGGCGGGCGGGGCCGAGGCCGGAAGGTCGACCCGAAGCAGCGCGCCACCGCGTGCGGAGCGGGCGACGGTGGCCCGGCCGCCGTGGGCGTCGACGACCCGCTGCACGATCGACAGCCCCAGACCGGATCCCGGCAACGCCCGAGCGCTGTCGGCACGGTAGAAGCGGTCGAACACCCGCGGTACGTCGGCGGCGTCGATGCCCGGCCCGGCGTCGTCGACCTCGAGCACCGCCGACGCGCCCTGGGCACGGAGCCGGACCTGGACCGGCTGGTCCGCGGGGGACCACTTGCCGGCGTTGTCGATGAGGTTGAGCACCGCCCGTTGGAGTGCAGCGGGACGCCCGCTCACCCACACGGAGGTCACGTCGAGAGCGACCTCGATGTCGGGCAGGCGGGAACGCGCCTGGGTCGCGGCGGCCACCACCACGTCGGCGAGGTCGAGCACCTCGGTGCTCTCGTCACTGACGTCACCGCGCGCCAGGTCGGTCAGCTCGGCGGCAAGGGTGCTCAACTCGGCCACCTGGGCGCCGAGATCGTTGAGCAGCCGGGTCCGGCTCTCCGCCGGCAGTGCGCTGTCCAGGGTGCCGCGCCGATCGAGCCGGATCAGCAGCTCGACGTTGAGGCGCAGGCTGGTGAGCGGGGTCTTGAGCTCGTGGGCGGCGTCCTCGGCGAGCAGCCGCTGGGCCCGCCGGGAGTCCCGGAGCGCGGCGAGCATGTCGTTGATCGACTGGATCAGCCGCCGGATCTCCCCACCGCCCTCGTCCGGGATGTCGGCGTCCAGATCCCGGGTGTGCGCGACACGTACCGCGGCGGCGGTCAGCCGGTCGATCGGTGCCAGCCCGGTCCGCGCCACGGCCCGCCCGACAAGGGCGCCGCTGACCACGCAGAGCAGCCCGATCAGCAGCATGCCGAACCCGAACTGGTTGATCGGGCTGTCGTCGGCGACGCGGGCCACCTGGACCGCGCCGTCGCCCGCCCGCAGCGTGTAGACGAGGTAGCCGTCGTCGTCGCTGTCGCCCGACTCCATCAGGTCGGCCGACGCGCCCCGCGCCACGCGCCCTGCCTCCTCGCTGACCGGGGGCAGCGCGGGTTGGCCGGACGGCGTCCGGATCGAGCCGTCGGAAAGGATGACCCGCACCAGCCGGCCGGATCCGGGATACGGCGGTAGCTGGACCTGCGCCAGACCGGCGCGCTCAGCGTTCGTCGCCAGGACGCGGGAGTCGGCGCGTAGTTGATCCTCCGCGTTGTCCCGCAGCTCCCAGGCCAGTAGCTCGCTGGCCACCTGGAAGGCCACGAACACGCTGACCGCGATGGCCGTCGCCCCGATCACCGTCAGCCTGGTCCGCAGGGACCGTCGGCGCCACCAACGGGTCAGCCGTCGCGAGCCCCGGCCGGCGTGCCCGCTCACGGAGGAGTCTCCCGCAACGTGTACCCCAAGCCCCGCAGCGTGTAGATCAATCGCGGCTCACCCTCGGCCTCCATCTTGCGGCGCAGGTAACTCACGTACACCTGGAGGTTGTTGGCGGTGGCGCTCATGTCGAAGCCCCAGATCGCCTCGAACAGCGCGTCGCGGGTCAACACCCGGGTCGCGTTGCTCACGAGGACCTGCAGCAGCGAGAATTCGGTCCGGGTCAGGCGGAGCGGCCGTCCGCCCCGCCACGCCTCGAACCGGTCGGGATCGACCCGGACGTCGGCGAACGTCAGGATCTGCGACTCGTCGTCGCCCGTCACGCGGCGGCGCAGCAGGGCCCGGACCCGGGCCAGCAACTCCTCGGTGGCGAACGGTTTGGGCAGATAGTCGTCGGCGCCCGCGTCCAGCCCCGCGACGCGGTCGCTGACCTGGTCCCGGGCGGTCAGCATCAGCACCGGCAGATCCCGGCCCGCCGCCCGCAACCGCCGGCAGGTCTCCAACCCGCCGAGGCGGGGCATCATCACGTCGAGGATCAGCAGATCCGGCGCGTCGCCACCGACCCCGTCGAGCACGGCGAAACCGTTGGCGACAGTGCTGGTGTCGTAACCCTCGACTTGGAGCACCCGCTCCAGCGAGTCACGGATGGCCGCCTCGTCATCCGCGATCATGATCCGCACGTCGGCCCGCCCCCTGCAGTCGATGCTTTTTGCCGCTCATTGTCCCCGATCAACCTGAGGCCAGGATTAGAGCGTCGCCGTTGTGGTGCCCGCGGGCCGTGCTCTTACGGATGCCGATGACCGTGTCCTACGTGGTGAGGCGTCGTGGATCTCGGTAGGGGGCGGGGCACGTGGAGTTGGATTGTCCCGGACGGCCTGTGGGAGATCGCGAAATCGCTGATCCCGTCCTCGACCCCCACCTGCGCGGTGCGCGCGGGCACATCTCCACCGACGGCATACGGGCTCTGGGCGAGCCGCGGCCGCACCTGCTGGGGTACGGCGACGGGACCCGCCCGGCCTCGGCCACCCTCATCGGCGTCGGCCGCCAGCCCGCGACGCGGCACGAGAGATCGCACAGCAAGACCGCGCTCAGTCGGTGTCCGTCGCGGCCAGCATCGCCAGCCGGCGGCGTGCTGGCGTCGTGCAGCAGGACCGCTCCGGCGCCAGTGCGTTCCGCAAGGGGGGATCGCCAGGCCGTGGCTACCTTCGAACGCTCGGGTTAGAAACGAGGCAGAGCTCTCAGAAGGGGGAGTGTCGTGATCGATCGCACAGGGCTGGCAGGCTTTCTCCGCAACCGTCGCGAGGCGCTACAGCCGGAGGACGTCGGCATGCCTCGGGGACGGCGCCGCAGAACCAGCGGGCTACGGCGGGAGGAGGTCGCGACGCTGTGCAACATGTCGACCGACTACTACGCACGTCTGGAGCGCGAGCGTGGTCCGCAGCCGTCACCGCAGATGCTCGCCTCGATCGCCCAGGGACTCCACCTGTCCATAGACGAGCGTGACCATCTGTTCCGGCTGGCCGGGCACAACCCGCCACCCCGTGACAGCTCCAGTGAGCACATCAGCCCCGGGCTGCTGCGTGTTCTCGACCGGCTGCAGGACACGCCTGCGGAGATCGTCACCGAGCTCGGTGAGACCTTGCGGCAGACACCGATGGGCGTCGCCCTCACCGGCGACACGACGCGGTACGCCGGTCCTGCTCGCAGCATGGGCTACCGGTGGTTCACCGACCCGAGCGCCCGAGACCTGTACGCCCCGGAGCAGCACGCGTTCATGACCCGGATGTACGCCGCGGGCCTGCGCGGGATCGTCACCCTCCGGGGTCCGGACTCCCGAGCCGCATATCTGGCGGATCTGCTCCTGGACTCCAGCGAGGAGTTCCGGCGGGTGTGGGACGACCACGAGATCGGGATCCGCCCGCGCGAGGTCAAGCACTTCGTTCACCCCGAGGTCGGTGCTCTGGAGCTGAACTGCCAGCGGCTGATCGACCCGGACCAGGCCCACTCCCTGATGGTCTACACCGCCGTCCCCGGCACGGAGAGCTACGAGAAGCTGCAGGTCCTGTCCGTGATCGGCACACAGACGCTGCACTGAACCGACGACCGAACACCTGCTCGGCCGGATGCCGCCATGACGACGGGTGAGGTCGGCGTCGACTTCCGCGCTCACGTTAGAGCTTCGAGTAGTAGTAGTAGGACTCCGTTATGTTGCTCTGGCTCTTGGGTTTGGGCTGGTGGTGGCTGTTCTGGGGAGGGGGCGGTGGCAGGTGGTGCAGGTGCCGCTCCAGCAGTTCAGCAGGTCTTGGATGGCGTCGAGGGTCTGGTAGAGGGTGAGTCCGCTGTATCGGCTTTTGGGGCCAGGCGCTGTTCGGTGAGGAACGCGCGGGCGGCGGTGACCAGGGTGACGTGGTGGTGCCAGCCGTTCCAGGAGCGGCCTTCGAAGTGGTCCAGGCCGGGGCCGTGTTTGAGTCCCCGGTAGTCGTGCTCGATGCGCCAGCGGATCTTGGCCAGGCGGACCAGCTCGGCCGGCGGGGTGTCCTGGGGCGGGTTGGACAGCCAGTACTCGGTGGGTGCTTCGGCTCCGGCGGGCCATTCGATCAGCAGCGTGACCTCGGGCAGGGCACCGTCCCAGGGGCCCTCTTGCGCGGTTGCGGCGGCCTGGGCCAGGCGCCGGGCCCGGACCCCGTCCGGCCGCACCCGCAGTGCCACAAAGCGTGAGCGCATCGGCCCGCGGGAGCCTTCCCGCCAGGTGACCTCGGTGAAGGCCTGCCGCCCGTGGCCGGCCGCGACCGCGGCCAACGGGAGGGGCTTGTGGCGGTAGCGGGGCTGCGGCTTGCGGCCGTTGCCGGACCAGGGCGGGGCAACGGGCAGCGCATTATCCGGGTGGCCGGTCACATTCGAGCGGATCGTCACCACGTAGCCGATGTCCCGGTCGGCCGGCCCGGCCCGGAAGTCGGCGTTCTGCCCGTAGCCGGCGTCGGCCACCAGCACCGGCGGCACCAGGCCCCATGTGGCCGACTCGTCTGGGGTGACCAGGGCCAGACGCCACTTCTCCCGGTGCCCGGTCTCCTCAGGGATCCCGGTCTTCTGCCGCCGTTCGGCATCCTGTGCCCACTCCTGGGGCACGAACAGGCGCCACTGCAGCGGACAGGACGCGGTGTCGGAGACCGCGTGCACGCCCGCCGCGACCTGACAGTTGGCCTGCTTGCCCAACGCGCCGCTGTACTGGTGCGCGACCGCCACCGACATCCGGTCGTCCTTGGGGAAGGACACGTCATCGACCGACCAGGCGTCCGGGCCGATCAGCGGGACCATGCGCTCCGTGATCCGCCGCCGCACCGGCACCGGCACCGGATCTCAGGTCGACCGGTTCACGAACTGCTGCAGGTTCTGCTCGTTGCCGTCCGGCAGCCGCTCCGCCAACGGCTGGATCGACCTGCGCCGCCCGTCCAGCATCAGCCCCCGCAGATAGCAGCCGCCCTTGGCCCGCTGGTCCTTGCGCGGCACCGACGCGAACACATCAGCGCCGAATAACGCCAACGTCGCCCGAGCACGGTTCACTTCATGGGCATCCACACACCCAACATGCCCCCAAACAGGACCGCGAGACAGACCTAACGGAGTCCTACTGATGGCCTGCGCCGTAGTCCGTCGTCGTATCGTGCATGAGTTCGACGGCAGCCTCGGGAGCCCCGTTCGACGACTCCTGTCGGCCCCGTCAGGCATCGCGAACGGTCGCCCGTTGCACCCATTGCCCACGCCGGCTCTCTCACGCACCGCACCTCACAGGTCGCGGTGAGTGAGGAAGGGCTGTCGATGGCAGGGGGCGGCATCCTGGAGGAAGAGGTGTGACGGTCGGAGAGGAGGCGTGATGCGAACCAGCGACGAGATCTACCACCGCATCCTCTGGGACCCGCGGTTCGACCCGGCCCGGTTCGTGCTGGGGATCAGCCAGCGCGGGGGTGCCGTCCAACGCATCCCCCTGACGTCCTTCGTGCCCGGCGGCGACATCCCTTGGCACCGGGTGATGTTCATCGAGGCGGACGGCTGGGTGGTCTGGGACAGGACCACGGGCGTGGACCGCATCGACGCCTCGGGCGCCGGCCGAGTGCGGGACCACAACGGCTGACCCCGCTCGGCTCGCTGCCCGACGGAATCCGCCGTGGAGGCGCGGTGAGCGCGCACCAGCCCGCTGGTGACGGCCGCGGTCACGATGCTGTCCCCCGCGCCGGTGGCCCTGCCCCCCACTCGCAGGTCCGGGACCGACGCTTGAGGGAAGCGTTCAAAGTACAACGGTTCTATTTCTGTACGCACCAGGGGCTGACACCAGGGTCCCGGGCCGCGATAACGTGCGCGCTCGGCCCGATCATCGTACTGACCAGGGACTGTTATGCCTGATCCCTCCATGCCGCCGGACGACCGGCCGGCGTCGCCCGTGACGCCCCGTGTGACGGCCGAGACGCCGGCCGCGTCCCTGAGACGGCGTCTGGTGCTGTCGTCCGTGCTGCCGCCGGGCGTGGTCGCCGTGACCGGTGCGGTGGCCACCGCGCTGGCCCGCGATGGCCACCTGGACCGGGCGTACCAGGGCGCGGCGTTCGGCGGCGTGGTACTCATCGGCACCATGGCGACCGCGATCGCGGGCATACGGGCTTCGGCGCAGGCACGAGCAGTCACCGAGCACTGGGCGGAGCTGTCCCGCGCAGCCGACCGAAACAGTGCCGAGCTGGCCGAGTTGACCCGTGCCACAGCCGAGGGCAGGGCCGAACTGGAGTCGCTGTGCCGTCGGTTGAGGGCGGGGGAGCGGCCTGTGCGGCGCCGGCCGGAACTCCCCCCGCAGACAGGCCCGGACGAACTCTCCCGCCTTGGATTCGAGATCGCTGTGGCCCGGCACGACGCGGAGGCAGCCCTGCTGGAGACCGCCGTCTCCGCGATCGGCGCGGAACACCACTTCCGGCTGGAACAGTTCGAGGTGTTCGCCAACCTGGCGCGCCGTCTGGAGTCCCTGGTGCACCGCGAGATCGGCCTGCTGGACACCCTGGAGAACGAGGTCGAGGACCCCGATCTGCTCAAGGGGCTGTTCCGGGTGGACCACCTGTCCACCCGGATCCGCCGCTACGCAGAGAACCTGGCCGTGCTCGGCGGCGCGAACACCCACCGCCAGTGGACCCGCCCCGTCGGCCTGACCGACGTGCTGCGCTCCGCCGTCGCCGAGATCGACCAGTACGCCCGGGTCAAACTGGTCCCGCCCGTCGAAGGATCGGTCAGCGGCCACGCCGTGATCGACGTCGTCCATCTGCTGGCCGAGCTGCTGGAGAACGCGACGGTCTTCTCCCCGCCCCACACCACCGTGCACGTGCGGGTGGAGCCCGTCGCCGCGGGGGTGGCGATCGAGGTCGAGGACCGGGGCCTGGGCATGTCCCCGGCCGAGCGCGGACAGATGAACACCGTGTTGAGTGCACCCGACAAGGTCGCGCTCGGCGAACTGCTGCAAGACGGCCGCATCGGCCTGTACGTGGTCTCCGTCCTGTCTCAGCGGCACGACATCGCCGTGCAATTGCAGAGCAACGTCTACGGCGGCACCCAGGCCGTCATGGTGCTGCCCCAGGCACTGCTCGGTCCGCAGCCGGCAGCTCCCGCTCCGGCGCACCACACCGCCCCTGCCCCTGACGCGGAGCCGCCCGACCTGGGGGAGGCCGAGGCGGTGGACCCCCGGGCGGCAGAGACGAGCGTCGGCGCGCATCCGAGCGGGTCCGATACCGGACCCGAGCCCGCCCCGGCCCGCTCCGACGGCGAGGACGACCGCCCGCAGCTGCCTCAGCGCCGCCGTCAGGACCATCCCGCCGAAGCGCCGCAGCCGGTCCGCGGCGCCGCTGCTGCCGAGGACATCGCGCACGACCCCGGCCTGATGGCCGCATTCCAGACCGGACTACGCAGGGCCGAGGAAGCGCAGACGCCCTGATGACCGAGGCCGCCCCGAAGGCCTCGAGGTCCGTGCAGCACAACGTTTCCTTCTGCCGAAGAGGAGTACACAGATCGTGGCGAGCGAAGATCTTTCCTGGCTGTTGACGGGTCTGGTGAACCGGGTGCCGCACACCCGAAGTGCGTTGTTGCTGTCCTCGGACGGGCTCGTGAAGGCAGCGGAGGGGCTTGACCAGGACGCCGCGGACCAGTTGGCCGCGCTCGCCAGTGGGCTGTACTCGCTGGCGCGCAGCGCGGGCCGACACTTCGACGACGGCGGTGACGTGCGACAGATCGTGACGGAACTCAGCTCCTCGCTGCTGTTCGTCTCGTCCGCCGGGCACGGCGCGGTGCTGGCGGTGCTGGCCGGACGCGATGCGGACGCGGCGGTACTGGGCTACGAGATGGGGATGATGGTGAAGAGCGTGCGTCCGCACCTGGCCACACCGCCCCGGCACCCGGTGGGGTGACGGATGACGCCGGTCCTCCCAGACGGACCGCAGCTCGACGAAGCGGCCGGACGGCTCGTCCGTCCCTACACCTTGAGCGACGGCCGGACCAGGGCCACGTCCCACTTCACACTGGTGACCACGGTGCGGGCCACCGGCGCACAGACACAGGGCGCCTACGGCCTGGAGCATGCGCAGGTCCTGGCGCTGTGCGAACAGCCGGTGAGCGTGGCCGAGGTCGCGGCCCGGATGCAGGTGCCCGCCGCCGTGGTCAAGGTACTGCTGTCCGATCTGGCCGAGGGAGGCGCGCTGGTCGCAGGTGACACGCGCCCGGCGCCCACGGGCCCCTGCGCACCACCTGATCCGGACCTCCTGGAAGCGATACGCGATGGCCTCCTCAAACGACTGTGACCCGCTGCCCGCCGACATCCTGCCGGTGGGCGTCAAGGTGCTGATCGCCGGCGGCTTCGGCGTGGGAAAGACCACCTTCGTCAACGCGCTCAGCGAGATCGAGCCGCTGAGCACCGAGGAGATGCTGACCGCCGTCAGCGCGGCCACGGACCGGCTGGACGGAGTGGAGAACAAGGCCACCACCACGGTGGCCTTGGACTTCGGCCGGATCACGCTCAGTCCCTCCCACGTCCTGTACCTGTTCGGCACGCCCGGGCAGGAGCGCTTCTGGTTCATGTGGGACGAACTCTCCGAGGGAGCGCTCGGAGCGGTGGTCCTCGCCGACACCCGCAGGCTGGAGCACTCCTTCGCGGCGGTGGACTTCTTCGAGCGGCGCGGCATCCCCTTCGTCGTCGCCGTCAACGAGTTCGACGGAGCTCACCGCTACCGCGCGCAGGAGGTGCGCACCGCGCTCGACCTCAGGCCGGAGGTGCCGGTGGTGCTGTGCGACGCCCGCGTCCAGAACTCGGGCATACGCGTGCTGCTCGACCTGGTTCAGCATCTGATGACGACAAGGAGTTCCCATGGCAGCGACACCGACCAACTCACCGTCCGGGCCTGAGGCCGGGATCGCCCTGCGCCATCTGCTCCTCCCCCCGGAGGATCCGCAGATGCGTGCCCGATCCGAGCGGCTGCGCGAGCTGGGCATCGAAGCTCGTCCGGATGCCGAACTCGACGCCTTCGCACGCGAGCTGGCACACCGTACCGGCGGCTGCTACGCCGGGGTCAACTTCTTCCTCGACGCGGACCGCCAGTACTTCGCAGGGCTGTACAGCGCCGCGCAGGACACCACGGCTCACATGGGGCCGCCGTTGCTGGAGGAACCCGTGCCCGGCCGCGTCATGCCCCGCGACATCGACATGGGCATCTGCCCCCACGTGGTCAAGCGCCGCCGGGCGCTGGTACTGGAGGACATCCGCGACTTCCCGCGGTTCGCCGGCAACCCGGTGGTCGATGCGATCGGCGTCCACTCCTACCTGGGCGCACCGCTGATAGACAGCACCGGCGTGGTGCTGGGCACGATCTGCGTGGTCGACCAGGACCCGCAGCCGTGGGGGCGCCAGGGGCTGGAAACCATCAAGGCCATGGCTGCCGAACTGGTCGAGCGGCTGGAGCAGTCGGCGAGCCGCCGCAGCTGACGGCACTGTCGGACACGCGGCCGCCCCACAGCGGCGCCTACGGTGTTGTTCCCCACCCTGGCCCGGGCGGCCGCGCTGAGCCGTGACTTCGACGGGATCGTCGCCGCGAACGCCCTGGTCGCGGTGGACGACGAGCACGACCCCGAAGGGGGCACCACCGCTTTCGGGCGGGCCCGCGTCGCCGCCCTGATGGCGCAGACGCGTGAGCACCTGGAAGAACTGGACCGGGCGCTGGAGCGACTCGAACGGGGACAGTACGGGCAGTGTGAAGGCTACGGTTGGACGATTCCGCCCGAGCGCTTGGAGATGTCCTCACCGGGCCGTTGGGCGACGGCAGCGAGGACGTCGGGACCAGGAGCTTCGGCGCCCGCGGTCTCGGGGAGATCGGCACGGTGGGCTCGGCGGCCGCGATCGGGAACGCCGTCTACAACGCCACGGGGATCCGGGTGCGCGACGTGCCGATCACCCTCGACAAGCTGATCGAGCACCTGTGATCGGTGAACCGTGCCTCCCCTGAATGGCCCGGTCACGGGGGTGCTACGGCCAGTCTGTGAGTGCGGCGCACGGCGGGCCAACCGATCGGACTCGGCGTGGCCGAACCGCTGTGGCTGGTTGCCGCGGGCGTCACGGCGTCAGATCGCTGGTCGCTGATCAACAGCATCTCGCGGCGGCGGGCGTGCCGTCACCCGTGCCCGGCGGTACGCACGAGATCCAGGAATCACACCGTTTCGGTCGCGCACACCTCAAGCGCGGGCGTCCGACCGTCCGGTCAGGTAAGCGAGAACGGCCGGCGCATCAGCCACTCGATGTCTCGAGGTGTCCACGCTCGCGGTGAAAGGCCCGTGCTGCTGCCCCCAGGGAGTGGCCTCGCCGACGTACTCGGAGATCTGCCAGCCGTTCTTACGGGACAGCGGAGCCGGCAGGCCGCGCACGCACGCCACCGGCCGTCGCCACAGATCGACGCGCAGGAAGGTCCAGGCGATGTCGAGCAGCAGGTCGTCGAGCTGATCACCGATTCCCTCAGCGCACTCCGGGTCCGTGACATCCGCCGGGAGGTCGCGCAACTACGCCTTCATACACGTCAGTTACCGGTCGCACGACCGGATGCCGCGGTCCTTGAGCTCAACGGACCACCTCCGCGCGAAGGACCGGACAGCCGCCTTCGACGCTGCGTACGCGCCGAACGCCTCCATTCCGCGGTGGCCGTCGAACCGACCAGGACGATCGACCCTCCGTCGTTGAACACGCACCTCAGGGGTGGATCGTCAGGCCCTGAATAACCCAGTCCACTTCCGCGACAGTTGAACCGACGACCTGACCTTTAGGAGTGAACCCATGTCACGCACACCCATCGACATCACCATCCCCGACCTCTCGGGAAAGCTCGCCGTCGTAACCGGCGCCAGCGACGGCATGGGTCTGGGGATGGCTGCACGCCTCGCGCAGGCAGGTGCAGAAGTGATCATGCCCGTGCGCAATCGACGCAAGGGGGAGACCGCGATCAATGTGATCCGGGACTCCGTGCCCGCTGCGAAGGTCTCACTGCGAGATCTCGACCTGTCGTCGCTCACGTCCGTTGCCGCACTCGGTGACACGTTGCGCGCAGAGGGGCGACCGATTCATCTCCTGATCAACAACGCGGGCGTCATGACCCCACCGGACCGGCAGACGACAGCCGACGGGTTCGAGCTGCAGTTCGGCACGAACCACCTGGGCCATTTCGCGCTCGTCGCGCACTTGATGCCGCTGCTGCGGGCCGGCCGCGCGCGGGTAACCTCGCAAGTGAGCATCGCCGCCAATCAGGGCTCCATCAACTGGGACGACCTGAACTGGGAACGCAGCTACGTCGGTGCGCGCGCCTACAGTCAGTCAAAGATCGCATTCGGGCTGTTCGGTCTGGAACTCGACCGACGCAGCTGCGCGGGCGGATGGGGTATCACCAGCAATCTCTCACATCCAGGACTCGCTCCGACGAGCCTGCTCGCGGCGCGCCCCGAACTGGGCCGCGACAAGGAGGTGGCAGGCCGAAGGATGATCCGTCTCCTGTCCGGGAAGGGCATCCTGGTCGGGACGGTCGAAACGGCGAAGCTGCCCGCGCTCATGGCCGCCACGGACCCCCATGCCAAGCCCGGGGGCTTCTACGGTCCCCGATGGCCTGGACGCGTCGGAGGGCCGCCCGCTGAGCAGAAGCTCTACTCGCGACTGCGCAGCACGGACGAGGCCGCACGCGTCTGGGAAGTCTCCGAGCAGCTGACGACGACGACCATCGGTGCCGTCTGAGAGAGGTCGGGACCCTGTCACCCTCGTCGGCGTGTGGGCGCAGCGACCAAGGCCTGCCCGGTGGCCGAACACCCTTCAGCCAATCGGGGGAGGACTCCCGCAACATCGAAACCTGGGCCGCACCGGCATCGAGGTCTGTCCGTTCGTGCTCGGCGCGATGATGTTCGCCAATCAGATGGGCAATGACCCGGACGAGTCGGGCAAGGGAATCCCCAAAGCGTAGGACGCGGGGGTCAACCAGGCAGGGCTGTCGATGCCCCATCTCGATATGGCGTGCGCGATCGCGCACCCCTGAGTCACCAGTGGCTGCTCGCCCTTCGCACGATGAAGCAGCTCGGCGGCCTTCTCGCGGGACTGCACCCTGTCTTGTCCGACGAGGTCCTGGAGCAGATCGCCCTGCCCGGCGTCGGCACTCGCGACCAGGCGTACGTGCCGCCGTCGATCGAGCAACCCGAACTGCGCCGCCCCCGGGTCGACGAGCCGTTCATCGTGTGAGACCGGTACGCCACCAGCCACCAGCCACCAGCCACCAGCCACCAGCCACCAGCCGAATGCCGCGAGAAAGGTTGGCAGCGGTGAAGTTGACCATCCGCCTTTGCCTTGCGGCCCGAGTACATCATGACGAAAGGGGCCACCGACATGGCCGATATCAGTGAGACGGACCTGCCAGACAACTGGGGCCGATGGGGAGCGGACGACGAACTCGGCACCCTCAACCTGATTACCGACGAGGTACGCACCAGAGCCGCCGCGGAGGCGCAGACTGGCCAGTGGGTGTCACTGGCACAGCCGATCACGCCGAGCGCGATGTTCTTCAGCCCGTTCTCGCCCGAGACGGTCGACGCATCGCCGGTGCAGCAGATGGTGTCCCACACCGGTGGACCAGTGGCAGCCGATCTGGCGGTGGTCTACAACCACCACTGGAAGTCGACGCACCTCGACGCGCTCGCACACTGGTCGACCGACGGCCAGGTCTATCCGGGCCGAGCGAGGGAGCAGGTGGTCACCCCCGTCGGGATCACGCACGCATCGACGGCTGCATTCGCCGCCGGGATAGTGACACGTGGAGTCCTGCTCGATCTGGCCGTCGAAGGACCACTTCCCCCCGGCTATGCAGTGACGTCACACGACTTCGAACAGGCCGAGAAGCGGCAGGGAGCCCAGGTGGGCTCTGGGGACGCACTGGTGGTCCGACTCGGCTGGACGGGTCGCGCGCCCCACGACACACCGAGCCCGGGAATCAGCATGGAGGCGGTGCGGTGGATGCACCGCCGAGGGGTTGCCGTCGTCGCCCCGGACAGGGGGGACGCGCATCCTCCCCTGAACCCGGCCGAACCCTCCCCCCTGCACGGGGTAGCGCTCGGCCGGATGGCGATGCCCCTGATCGACGTGCCCCAATTGGATGACCTCGCGGCGTTGTGCTCGCGGCTGAAGCGCTACAGCTTCCTGCTCACCGTCGCCCCGCCCCGCATCCACGGTCTGACCGGCGTACCAGTCAACCCCATCGCGATGTTCTGACCGAACGATCGCCAGCGCCTCTTTGAGATCCCCGGGCACTCTCGTGGGAGGACTTCGCCGTACGCCCGCCGACCCGCATCTTCACCAAGCCACTGGTCCTAGCGGGCGGAATCGAGCTCCAGCGCCTGGGCGGCAACCACGCGCCGGACTCCACGGTCGTGGCCGTCCCTGATGCCAGCGTGATGCTGCTCGGCGACTGCTTCTACGCGCCGCCGCTCCATCTACGCGCGGCAGGCCCCGGCGGCGAGGGGATCGATCTGCCGCAGATCACCGCCTAGGTGGCCGAGCGCCTCGACTGGCACGTCGACAGCTCTGGCGTTCACCGTTGGCCTGAGCACCCCTGGTGAGCCTCGAACACGGCATCGTCGAAGGCAATGCCCTCGCGTCGGGATCACGATTGAACCAGCGTCTGGTGCATGACGTCCCCGACGCAGCGCCGTCGGCTCACGGCGGACCTCCGACGTTCTGGGTCTGCCTCAACGCCACGATGGCTTCTGGGCCGACTGCTTGCCTGATGGGGGCTGCCGGTTCACGTCACGGGTAGTACGGCGTGTGCGTGATGGCGGAGATCTTGAGGTAGCGGGCGCCGTCGGCGGTGGCCCAGGTGGAGCTGTTCGGGTTGCCCGGCCAGTCACCACCGACCGCGATATTGGCGATGAAGTGCATGCCCGTCCCGACTGGTGTGCTGTACCAGGTGGTGCCCGTGAAGGCGCCGTCCACGGCGAAATCGATGTGGTCGGGAAACCAGCTGAACGAGTAGGTATGGAAGGCGTTCGTCCAGCCCGACGCGTTCGTCCTGGAGAACTGCTGCTGGGCGTTGCCCGCGTCGTGGGAGGTCTGATAGACGACGCTGGGGCTCTGACCCACGATCTCGGCTGCGTCGAACTCGGGCAGCCACGGATTCAGGTACGCCGCCCACACGGCCGGCAGCAGGCCTTGGCCGTTGGGCATGTTCGCGGTGAAGCTGTACGTGCCGTACCCGTAGAGTGCCGTGGACTCCACGCGGCCTGAGTAGTAGACCCCGCCCCCAGCGTTGTACGCCTTGATGATCAGCGTGCTGCCCTCGTACCAGACACAGTCCGGCGTGTACGTCTCCAGTTCGTTGTTCGCGGTCCACCTTCCGCTGATCTTCTTCCAGGAGGTAACCGTGACGGGCGCGCCCCAGGAGGCGGCCCGTGCGCTGGGCGCGCCCAGCATCAGCCCGGGCGGCACGGCCAGCGCGGCACCCAGGACGCGCCTGCGGCTCGGCCTCAGTGATATGTCGGTCATCTCAGCTCCATTGCTTGGATGAACGAAGGGGCTTGGGAGCGATCCCACGCCTCACTTGCCGCCGGACTGTAGGAGTCCGTTCACCGGTTGACAAGGTGCGTCGCACGGAACGGCGCATGCCTTTGGCAACTGAACGGCTTCGTGAGCTGGGCATGGCTTGCCCGCCATCCGTCGCGTGCACAGCCTGATTCGGCGACGCCGTATGCCACCGGCTCGTCGGGGGCCGGGCTCACGATGTGGTCTTCTCTTGTGCGTCTCGTTCGCGTGCCCGACAGGTGAGAGCCGTGCTCGCCCGTTCTGTTGGAACGCAAGTGGATTGACTGTGCGTCATCGGGGTCCAGGCGCCTTCCCACGCTCGCTGGAGGACGCGTAGGAGGCAGCCGTTGTGAGCGGGGCAGCCCCCTTCGGTGCGGGCGCAGACCATGCGCGAGGGGGTCGAACCGCGACTGCGCCGCGCCGACCTGTTAGCGCAACTTGTGGCCATGGGATTCGGCACGTGGTTCGCGCGGCGGACGAAGCGGTGAGGGCCGAGTCGGTCCGAGAGATCCCGGGCCTGCGGCGCGCAAAAACGCACCGCGAACGGAAGGTGAACTTCTACTTGCATGCAGATGTACAACCTTCCCCATCTTGCTCACGTCGAACGGGTGTACCGCGGCGCCGCCGCCTCGCGCAGCCTTCCGAAGAGGAAACCCTTGCCCATGTTGATCCGTTGGCTCTGTGCCGTGCTGCGTGTGCGGGGGGCGGCCGACTTGCTCCTCGTGCTTCTGTTCGGCACCGCTTTCGCGGCCCTGCCGGTGTTTGCCCTGATGCCGTCCCTGTGGGGCTTCGCCGCGGCCTCGGCCGTGACGTACGCGGCCGACGAGGCGCTGCACGTGCGGGCGCCCGCCTTCGTGCGCCGGCTGGCGGCGCTGCAGCTCGACCGCACCCTGCGCTTCGCCGTGCGGACGGCCCTGCTGCTCGTCCTGGCCCAGCGCATGGACGTACCGACCACCCTCCTGGTTACCGGGCTGGCCGCCTTCAGCCTGCACTTCGCACTCGTCATGCTGTACACCGCCGTGCACCACGCCGTGCGTCGCCGGCGCGAGCTGCCCATGGCCGTCCGCAATCTCGACATGAGCGCGGCGGGTATCCCGCAGAGCCCGCCCGCTCTGCTGTATCGCCGGTTTCTGCGCAAGCTGCTCCACCTCGATGTACCGGCCCACATAGGACTGCTGGCCGCGCTGGCCGCAGGGACCAGGTACCCGGCCGAGACCGGCTTCGCGCTCACGCCGGGGCTGTCCCTGGCCGCGGTGCTGACCATGCTGGGGCAGCTGCACCGGGCACGCCGGATGCCGGGACCGGACGAGG
The DNA here is from genome assembly GCF_042792555.1 of Streptomyces sp. NPDC056628. NCBI lineage: Bacteria > Bacillati > Actinomycetota > Actinomycetes > Kitasatosporales > Streptomycetaceae > Streptomyces > Streptomyces sp. NPDC056628. Next base: position 44,538 of record NZ_JBHTWG010000030.1, on the reverse strand, counting down.
TGGTCTTCGAGGTCAACCGGCAACTGGCCGCATACCGGCCCGAGGTGGCGCTGTACTTCAGCTTCGCCTCGGTGTCGCGGGACTTCATGTACCAGGTCAACATGTGGATCGAGACCCTGGAACAGCTCGACCGGCGCGCGCTGATCATCCTGCGTGAGCACGCCTCGTTCCGATACCTGAGCCGCACCCGCCTTCCCGTGATCTGTGTCCCCAAGGCCGACGACCTGGCCAAGCTGGAACTGCCCCACGTCCGGGTCGTCCTCTACCCCGGCAACGCCGGGAAGAACGTGCACATGCTGCGGGTCGCCGAGGCCAAGCACGTCTTCATCGGCCACGGCGACAGCGACAAGCTCGCCAGCAGCAACCGGGTCAGCAAGGTCTACGACGAGATCTGGGTGGCCGGCCGCGCGGGCCGCGACCGGTACCAGCGGGTACGGCACGCCATCAGCGACCAGGCCATCGTCGAGGTGGGCCGCCCCCAACTGGCGCCGATCCGCCCGGCCGCCGAGCACACCCCGGCGAGTCCGCTGCCGACCGTCCTGTACGCCCCCACCTGGGAGGGCTGGAGCGACGACGACTGCCACACCTCCCTGATCCCGATGGGCGTACCCCTGGTCGAGCGGCTCCTCGCGGAGAACGTGCGGGTCCTCTACAAACCGCACCCTCTCACCGGCAAACGCTCGGCCGAGGCGGCCGCCGCCGACCGGGCCATCCGAGAGCTGCTGTACGCCGACAACGAACGCCGCGAGACCTCCCGGGCCGAAGCCGCCGCCCCACGCTTGAAGGAGTTGCGGACCCATCTGGGCGAGCTGACGGGCCGTCGCAGTGGCGATTACGCCCAGCAGACCCGCGACGCACAACTGCCGAACGACGACGGCGCGGGAGAATGGAACGCGCTGCATGCCGCCTGGCACGAGCTCCACTGGGAGAGCCAGGGGCTGGTCCGCCACCAGGTGATTACCGGGCAACTGCCCACGCTCTACGAGTGCTTCAACCAGGCGGACATGCTCATCAGTGACGTCTCCTCCGTTGTCGCCGACTTCGTGGCCAGCCTCAAGCCGTACGCCCTGACCAACGCCCAGGACCTGCCCGACGAAGACTTCCGGGCCGCGTACACCACCGCAGGCGGCGCCTACCTGCTCGACCGCGCCTGCACCCGGCTTCCGGAGATCCTGAGGTCGGTCCGCGCACCACGCCATGACCCGATGGAACCGCACCGCCGCACCCTCAAGGAGTACGTCCTCGGCCCGGACCGTCCCTTGTCCATCGAGCGGTTCAACGCCGCCGTCAACGCCCTGGCCGAGAAGGCGACGGCGGAACGGGCCGAACACGACGCGGACCGACGCCACGACGTCGTGATCCCCTTCCAGCGTGCTGGCACGGACAGCACACATGAGCCGGAGAGCGAAACGGCAGCCCGGGAGGCGCTTGAGGCGGCCGCACGCCTGCAGCCGGGTGGAGGCTCAGGAAGGGGGGCGGCCGACGGTGTGCCGATGTCTGGTGCGGTGACGGAAGCCTGTGGTGCCCCGCCTCCTGAGTGAGGTAACCGTCCAGCGTGCGGGAATGGCGGCCGTGACTGGTGGACAGGGCTGATCACACGCTCGCTCCCGATGAAGTCTCGTCCCTGTCGCCCAGGAAACCTCTACACGGAGGGACTCTCTGTGGGCGGGGACGGAACCGTTTCCGCCGTGGTCGCCGGAACGTGCCCGGCAGAGATACGTTCCTTGCGCCACGGCAGGAGCAGTGCGCTCGCCATGCACAGCAAGCTGGCGATGAGCAGTGCGTCACGTACGCCCGCTGCGGCTGCGACAAGACCACCGGCGATCATGAAGGCGGCCTGGCACGTCTTCGCGCCGACGGACCAGGAGGTGCCGACGCGGGACATGAAGGCGTCCGGTGTGGCCGCCATGCGGTAGGTGGTGAACGACGGGTTGAAGACTCCGGCGGAGAAGAGCAGGCCGAAGTCGGCGGCCACGATGAGGAACAGGCCGGGGGCACCGGAGGGTGTCAGTGGCAGCAGGACCGTCCACAGTGTGCGTGCGGCACCGGACAGCAGCAGGATGCGGCGCTGTCCGAATCGCCGGGTGAGCAGCGGAGTCACGCGTGAGCCCAGTACGCTGCCCAGGCACGGCAGTCCCAGAGCGAGTCCGTACTGCCACGGTGCCAGGCCGAGGTCATCCAGCATGAGGACGGCCATCAGGGGTGAGGTCATCATGACGGATCCGCCGAAGAGCAGCGCGTTGAAGAACAGCGGCCGCAGTCCTGGGTGCCGCAGGAGGTACTGCCAGCCGGCAGCGATGTCACGGCCCAGGTGAGATGTGGCGGCGCGTGCTGGTGGTGCGGGTTCTGGCTGCCGGATGCGTCGGATGCCCAGGGCTGATCCGAGGAAGGACAGTGCGTCGGCCACCATCGTGGCGGCCGCGCCCAGTGCCCCGATGAGAAGCCCGCCCACGGGTGGGCCGGCGCTGGCGTTGATCCAGTTGGTGGTCTCAAGCAGGCTGTTGGCACGAAGGCGGTGCTCGGGCAGGACCAGTGCCTTCAGATGCGCCCCACTCGCCGCGTCGAACGCGACGGACGCCGCCGTCTGGAGGACGCCGACGGCACACAACTGGATGAAGGTGAGACTGTCGAAGGCCATGGCGACCGGAATGCTCGCCAGGAACACGCAGCGGGCCAGATCGGCGGTGATCATTACCGGCCGCTTGTATTGGTGCTCGACACGCACACCGAGCGGCAGAGCGATCACCGCACTGGCCACTGCGGACAACGCAGCGAGCAAAGAGACCTGGAACGCCGAGGAATCCAGCACCAGGAGGGCGATCAGCGGCAACGCCCCCATGCCGACGGCACTGCCCGCTGCGCTGACCGCGTAGGCACTCCACAGCCGTCGGAAGTCCTGCCCGAGCGTGCTCCGCCGTACCAACCGAACCCTCCCGAGTGCGACGGCGCTCAGCGTAGTGAATCGGACCAAGCACCAGGTCACCACACTTGGTTGGTCGGAGGTTCCAAGATCGCCAAGATCGCTGCCCAGTCCTATCGTTGTCTCATGCGCGCACACCCCATCGACCGACCGTCCGACCTGGACGAGGTTCGTGAGTCCTATGACCGTGTGGCCGACAACTACGCCCACATGGTGGTGACGACGGGAGTCGGCGACATCCGCCGCCATCCATGGCTCAAGGCATCGATCGACGCCTTCGCCGACACTGTGAGTGGGCTGGGGCCTGTCCTCGACGTCGGCTGCGGCCCCGGAACGGTGACTGCCTACCTCGCCGAACGTGGACTCGACGTGTCCGGGGTGGATCTTTCTCCTCGCATGATCGAGCACGCGCGCCGACTGCATCCGCAATGCCGTTTCAGCGTGGCTTCGGTGACCGACCTTGACCTTGCCGAAGCGTCACTCGGCGGCGTGCTCGGATGGTGGTCTCTGTTCAACCTTCCCCGCGACGTTCTCCCCCAGGTCCTCGCCCTGTTCTCACGCGCGTTGAAGCCAGGCGGACACCTCATCACCGCCACGCACGTCGGCGACGAAGACGTGGTGCGCACCGAGGCATACGGAGGCGTACCCGTGCGCTGGACGACCCACAAATGGCAGCCAGAACACCTGGTGGGCCTGATTGAAGAGGCCGGCCTGCACCCGGTCGCCGAACTTCGGCTCCCTCCCGAGGAATACAGCGGGCCGGGCCTAGTCATCATGGCCAAGCGTCCCGGCTGACGATCGAGCGTCGGAAGCGGCACTGGAGTTGCTGCACTGGAACGCGCCATCAGACGCCTACCGCCATCCTCCGTTGCGAAGCACAAGGTCTGGGTGTGAGGCAGACGGTAGGCACAGCCCGCCGTATCGGTAGCACGGAGCCACCTGTCGAGCCCGCCCGCACGTTGTCCAGGATGAGCCTCATTCAACCTCTGACGGGCCGTATGAGAACTTGTATCCGGCGAAGTCGGCAACGTGGACATACCCAATGCGTTGGTAGAGGGCGTTGCTCGTGGGGTTGTCCGGGTCGGTAAACAGGACTACGTCCGTTGCCCCCGCAGCGAGCGCGCTCCTGCTCGCTTCGACCGTCACAGCTCCCGCGTAGCCGTGTCCGCGGAGGTGGGCAGGGGTGTAGACGGGGTCGATCCGGACCATGCCGCCGGTGACCGAGGTCGCGGCTGCCATCGAGACGGGGGTGCCCTCATGGGTTTCCCAGAAGGTGAAGTGCCTGTCGCCGAAACGCGAGTCGTCCCATGCACCGGCGTCGATCAACTCGATGGAGTGCTGCTCCCCGACATCGACACAGAACTCACGGCACCAGCGCACGACTTGCTCACGGTCCTTACTCTCGGTGGGGCGCCCTTGGCCTTTCGGTCGCGGCTGTGGTGGGGTGAGCGTGCCGAGACGGTAAAGGTGCGTCCTCCAGAACCTCTCCGGGGCCGCGCCTGAGTGCTGCTGCCATGACGCGGCGAAGGCGTCGGCGGTATCCTGGTCCGCGATGACGTGGGCGGGTGAGTAGCCGAGGTCGGCCAGGTATGCAGCCAGGGCGTCAGTCTGTGCGACGGAGAGAGGCGTGAGGCCAAGGCGTCCTCGGGGAGTGAGATAGAAGATCGCGCGAACTTCGCCTTGTGATGTCAGCCAGCCGAACACGGCGGTTTGCTCGTCGTGATCAGCCGCCCTCTGCATCCGCAGTTTCTCGATGTCCGTCAGCGGCGTGTTGTGCAGGGCGGCACGTGAGGACAGGAAGTCCCCGGCTTGAGCGCGGAAGTCGTCGACGTCTTGAGTGAGGTGCCAGTCATCCAGGGGCATGGTTCATGATCCCGGACGGCCCCGGCCAGTCGGCGGCTGTTCCACGTCCCGGACACACCCGATGTCGACGGCCTTTTGTTCCAGTACGGGACCCCCACGCCTCCCGACGTCCGGCACCGCACCGCCGAACGCCGCAGCTGCCCAACGCTGCACCCGCCTCGGGCTGTGCGACGTCGGGGAAGCGATATCGAAAAGCCCCCGATCGCTCATCGCCCCACTTGAACCGTGCGATCGACTACCGTGAGCGGCCATCCGCCCGGACTGGGGGCGTCGCAGACGACGGCGGCTATCTCGAGCGCCCGCTGCTCGGTGTTTCGCCGCCCTCGATCCATGCATAAGAGGGCAAGCGCAGCGCGGTGGGTGCCGCCAGGACGACCGTGCACATGGTTGCCGCGGTGGCGACGATGGCCGAGACGGTGAACGGCCGCGCCATCTGGCTGTCAGCTCCTCTCCGCAGCCGGTGACCGCTGTGGAGAGGAGCGCGTGTCAGGAGGACTCGGAGGTCGAGGCCAGTGACGTGAGGTGCTTGCGCCAGGCAGTGCTCACGCTGGGCGGGATCTTCGTGGTCAGGCCCTCTTCCTTGGTGAAGGCGAGGCCTTCGCTAGAGGCGCCGCCACCGCAGCCGTCGGACTGGTGGGTCAGCTTGACGTCGGTGGACGCGTCGATCTCTGGATGGGTGCTCCCCTTGGGAGTGACGCGGAAGCGGACTGTGCCGAGGTGCTCATCCACGTCGTCGGGAAGGCGCAGGCTGAGCTGGGTGATGTCCTCCTGTTCCAAGTGGCCCTTGCCGCATCTGCCTCCCGCGCAGAGCTCGTAGGAGGCGCCGGCGAGGTCGGTGTAGCCCCGCTGGAGGAACATCACGCCGACCTGCGAGACGACGCCCACTCCGGCGCACGGCTTGGAGCTGCTGCACGCCGACGCGGTCATCGCCACGACGGACACAGCGGCGAGGACTGTGAGTCTCACCGTTCGTTTCACCACTTCTTGACCCCTCCGGGAAGCGCCTTTTGGGCCAGAGCAATGTCCGTGAAGAACACCGTGCACTTGCCGTCCCTGCTGTCACTGCACTCGCCGTTGTCACTCACCGAGTCACAGCCGCTAGAGATGATGCCCTCGGCGTTGACGTGTCCGGTGACTCCGGCGGTCCCGTCTACACCGTGAAGGCGAATGGACTCGCCGCCCGGTACCAGGCCGGACTCCACCTCGCGGCGCTCGTCCTCTGGCTCCGCGAACCTGCCCGCTGATCCTTACCAGCGGACTGTACTCAGCCCGTTACCGAGATCCGTCACCTCGGCTCCAGCAAGAACAGCCGGGACGGCGCTGAGCCGGTCCGTCCGGAAGTGCACTCGGTCCGGGCGCGGGCCCATCGGTAGTCGGCCATACAGGACCAGCGCGTCGTCGTCCTCGTCCGCTGTTTCGCCGCCCAGATCGATGAGCAGCGCAACAGTCCTGTCCAACTCCCTCTGGACCAGTCGCTGAACCGCATCGGTGGCTTGCTCACGCTCGTTCTCGGTCAACCCGCCGAGTACGAAGGTGAGGACCTGGGTGTCCGGCGTCGCGTACCTGACATCGCACACCACGTCAGTGTCAGCCGACAGCCGGAACTGCAAGCAGAGCGGTCCGACAGACAGGCAAACAAGGTCCAGAATTCGCCCGACAGGAAGCTTCACCTGTTCCCCCTCGACGTCCAACAGCATCCCGCAGCCCAGCACCGGGTGTTCGACGGTCAGCCCGGACTGGGCCAAGAGGTCGGTGACCGAGCGGAACTCGGACTCGTCCATCCGGCCCTCGCGGTACCAGGACAGATAGGTCTCCCACACCGCTGACACTCCTCTTCGTCATGGCCGGCCACGGGGGAGATGTGACGCCCCATGACGGTGGCCACCCTCCTCGGCAAGCATGCGGCATTCTCAGCCCGCGAGTGATCATTTATCAGACAGACCTAGCACCGCCCGCGCGGTGCGGCCGTGAAGCACAGCACCCAGGTGAACCGGCGATGACCTTCAGCGCGGGACGGCAGGAGCGCCTTCACTCGGGCAGTGAGCTTCCCGCAGCGTTGTCATGCCGACCTGCCGTCGGAGTGAACGCCGGCGGACAAGTGCTTACTGTGAGGGCCGAGGGACTGATTCATGGTCACGCCCTGACCGTCCCGATGCTGTTCGGTTCTTTCGTCATCCACGTCGACGGCCCCGGGGGGCTGGGGAGGGCCACCTCACGATCGGCCTCGTCGTCCTGTTGCGGGGACGCGTTTTGCGGGGCCAGGCCTTGAGGGTGCCGGGGCGGAGGGGGCCTCGCCCTGCTGGGCCGCCGTGTTCTCCCACCTGACGAAGCCTGACCCCAGCGCCCCGACGGTCACTCCGTGAGGGTGGCGAGTGCTGCGCGCCAGCCGCCGTGTGCGGTGATGTCCCGGGCGTCGTCGAGGGCCTCGGGTTCGCAGAGGAAGCCTGGCACGCTGGTGCCGTCCGCGAGTTCCACGCTGCCGAGGGTCATCGGGCGGGGGAGGGCCGCCACCAGCGCGCCCAGTCCTTCGGCGGGGAGCCGCCACACTTCGGCCTCGATCGCCGCGCCGTGTTCGCGGACCCGGACCAGACCGGGTTTCGCGGGCGTCGTGTCCAGCGCGTAGAGCCGGTACGCGGGCGCCGTCGCGGTCGAGCGGACGAACCGGCCGCCCAGGGCGAGCAGTTGCCCGTTGAGCGGTTGCCCCGACAGGTGCGCGCCCACCACCGCCAGGTCCAGGGGCGGTGCCGTGAGCAGACGGGCGATCCGGATGAGGCGTTCGTCGGTGTGGGCTGGTCCGATCAGCATGACGCCGAAGGGCCGTCCCGCCACCTCGCCCGCCGGGACGGCGACCGCCGCGAGCCCGAAGAGGTTGGTGGAGTTGGTGAACCGGCCGAGCCGGGCGTTCGCGTGGAGGGGTGCGGCGGCGACGTCGGCGAGGGTCGGGTGCCCGGGGGTGGTCGGCAGGAGCAGCGCGTCTGCGTCGCCGAGGGAGGCCAGGGCCCGGGCGCGGAGGACGGCCAGTCTCTCCCGGTCCGCGTACAGACGGTGGGCCGGCACGTCGCGCGCCCCGGAGATGATCCCGGCCACCGTCGGGTCGAGGCCGGGTTCGCCCGTGTGCTCGTCGACGAAGGCGCCGACGGCCGTGTAGCGCTCGGCGACGAACGCCCCCTCGTACAGCATGGCCGCTGCCTCGAGGAAGGGCTCAAGGTCCACGAGCAGGAGTTCGGCCCCCGCCTCGTCCAGTCGGGTCGCCGTCGTGGTGAACGCCTGCGCCCAGCCCTCGTCCAGCTCGCCGAGCTGCGGGACGTGGGGGACCGCGACGCGCCACGGTCCCGGGCGGCGTGGCGGCGTGGCGGCGCGATCCACCGGCGCCGCCATGAACGACAGGGCCTGCTCGGCCTCGGCAACGGTGCGGGCGAACACCGTGACGCAGTCGAGCGACGCGCAGGCCGGGACGACGCCCTCGGTGGGGACGAGGCCGGGGGTCGGCTTGAGGCCGACGACGCCGTTGAAGGCGGCCGGCACCCGGCCGGAACCCGCCGTGTCCGTGCCGAGGGCGAGGTCCACGAGGCCGAGGGCGACCGCGACCGCCGAACCGGACGAGGACCCGCCGGACACGTACGCCGGGTCGACGGCGTTGCGGACCGCCCCGTACGGGCTGCGCGTGCCGACCAGACCGGTCGCGAACTGGTCCAGGTTGGTGGTGCCGAGGACCACCGTCCCGGCCGCCCTCAGCCGTGCCACCGCCGGTGCGTCGGCTTCGGGCCGGTACGCGTACGAGGGGCAGCCCGCGGTGGTCGGGAGGCCCGCCACGTCGATGTTGCCCTTGACGGCGAGGACCGTTCCGGCCAAGGGCAGGCGCTCGCCGGCGGCGGTCCGCGCGTCGATCGCGGCGGCCTCCGCCTCCGCGTCCTGCTGGGGGCGCAGGTCGATCCACACCTCGGGCCGGTCCGCTCGGGCGATGCGGGCGTACGCGGCCCGTACCCGTTCCAGCGCACCGCTCATACGGCCACGTCCGCGGTCTCGACGGGGGCCAGGACGACGAGGGCGGTACCGGCCTCGACCTGGCTTCCCGGCCTGATCAGGATCTCCGCGACGACGCCCGCGGCGGGAGCCGTCACGGGGGACTCCATCTTCATCGCCTCCAGGGCGACGAGCTGCTGACCCGCAGAGACCCGGTCGCCGACCTCTACGTTGACCTGCCAGACGCAGGCGGTGAGGTCGGCCTCGACCAGCCGGCCGCCCTCGGGCACCTCGACGTCGGCGGGCGGCGGGACGACCTCGGTGGCCGCTTCGGCGCGGGCGAACTCGCCGGCGGCCTCCCAGGCGTCGCGCTCGGCGCCGAAGGCCGCGCCCTGCCGGGCCCGGAAGGCGGCGATCGACGCGGCGTCGGCGTCGAGGAAGTCCCGGTAGGAGGCGAGGGAGAAGGTGCCCTCCTCGGTCTTCGGCACGAACCGGCCGGAGACGATGTCCGCGCGCAGTTCCAGGAGTTCGTCGGCCCCGACCGGGTACCACTTGATCCGGTCGAAGAAGCGCATCAGCCAGGGCCTGTCCGGTGCGAAGGCGCCGCGTTGTTGCCAGGGCGACCACACCTGGGTCGTGCGGCCGACGAACTGGTAGCCTCCGGGGCCCTCCATGCCGTAGACGCACAAGTAGGCGCCGCCGATGCCGACCGAGTTCTGCGCCGTCCAGGTGCGGGCCGGGTTGTACTTGGTGGTGACCAGCCGGTGCCGGGGGTCCAGCGGGGTGGCGACGGGGGCGCCGAGGTAGACGTCGCCCAGGCCGAGCACCAGGTACTCGGCGTCGAAGACGGTCCGGTACACGTCGTCGACCGTGTCCAGGCCGTTGACGCGGCGGATGAACTCGATGTTCGACGGGCACCAGGGGGCGTCGTCGCGCACGCCGGCGATGTAGCGCTCGATGGCCTCGCGGGTCGCCGGGTCGTCCCAGGACAGCGGCAGGTGCACGGTCCGGCTGGGCACCACCAGTTCGTCCGTGGCGGGGAGCGTCTCCTCCACGCGCAGCACCACGTCGAGCAGGTCGTGCTGCGCCAGCACGTCCGGATCGGTCTGGATCTGGAGCGAGCGGATGCCCGGCGTGAGGTCGACGACTCCGGGGAGCTCGCGGGCGGCCAGCGCCCGCGCGAGGGCGTGGACCCGCATGCGCAGCGCCAGGTCGAGCTGCATGGGCCCGTACTCGACGAGGAGGTTGTCGTCGCCGCTGCGCCGGTATGTGACCGACGGACGGGCGTCGTTCTCGGGCAGACGGGCGAGGACGCCCCCGTCGACGATCACCTCTCGGTCGGCGCGCGGCACCGTGGCCGGGGCGCGGCGCAGTCCGGCGGCGGCCTGCGGGGTGACCGGGACGAACCGGACGGTGTCGCCGGGACGGAGCTGGCCGAGCTTCCAGCGCTGCCCGGTGACGACCGTCGCCGGGCAGACGAAACCGCCGAGGGACGGCCCGTCGGGGCCTAGGAGGACCGGCATGTCACCGGTGTAGTCGACGGCGCCGACCGAGTACGGCGTGTCATGGATGTTGGAGGGGTGCAGGCCGGCCTCGCCGCCGTCCGCGCGCGCCCAGCGCGGCTTGGGGCCGACCAGTCGGACGCCGGTGCGCGCCGAGTTGAAGTGCACCTTCCAGTGCGCCGCGTAGAAGTCGCGGATGTCGTCCTCGGTGAAGAACTCGGGGGCGGCGTGCGGACCTTCGACCGCGCCGACGTGCCAGACGGCGCCGAAGTCCGGCCGCTCGCCGACGGGGACGGCGGAGGTCTCCGTACGTGCCTCGCCGCCGTGCAGGACGTCGCCCGGGCGTAGGGCCCGCCCGCCGTGCCCGCCGAACCCGCCCAGGGTGAAGGTGGCGGCGCTGCCCAGGAACTCCGGTACGTCGAGGCCGCCCGCGAACAGGACGTAGGTGCGCAGACCGTGTGCGGTGGGTGCGGCGACGGCGAGGGTCTGTCCGGCGCCGACGGTGATCGGTTCCCACTGCGGCACGGCGGCGCCGTCGACCGTCACCCGTGCCGGGGCGCCGGTGACGCAGACGGTGGTCGGGTGGGTGAACCGCAGGGAGGGGCCCTGGAGGGTGCATTCCAGTCCGGGGGCGCCCTCGTCGTTGCCGAGGGCGGTGTTGCCGAGCCGGAAGGACAGGTCGTCCATCGGCCCGCCCGGGGGCACGCCGACCTGCCAGTAGCCGGTACGCCCCGGCGAGTCCTGCACGGTGGTCAGGGTGCCCGCGGCGACGACCTCGATACGCGGGGTCGGGTCGGTGACGGCGGCGAGCGTGGCCGTGCAGTGGGCGGCCGCGCGGATGTCGGCGTTCCGCAGGGCCGCGCGGACCAGGCCGAGGTTGGTCTCGATGCCGTCGACGCGGGTCGCCGCGAGGGCCGCGTCGAGCCGGTCGAGTGCGTCGGCGCGGTCGGAGCCGTGTGCGATCACCTTGGCGAGCATGGGGTCGTAGGAGGTGGTGACCTCGGTGCCTGTCTCGACCCAGGCGTCCACGCGGACGTCCTCGGGAAAGGCGACCCGCGTCAGCAGGCCCGCGCTGGGGCGGTGGTCGCGGGAGGGGTCCTCCGCGTAGACGCGCGCCTCGACGGCGTGGCCGGTGGGGGCCGGGGGAGCGGTGACGACGTTCGTGTCGCCCTGCGCGAGGCGCAGCATCCAGGCGACGAGGTCGACGCCGTAGATCGCCTCGGTGACCGGGTGTTCCACCTGGAGGCGGGTGTTGACCTCCAGGAAGTAGGCCTCCTCGCGGGCGGCGTCGTACACGAACTCGACCGTGCCGGCGGATCGGTAGTCGACCGACGCGCACAGGTCGCGGGCGGCGGTCGTGAGCCGGTGGCGGACGTGGTCCGGCAGGCCGGGTGCCGGGGCCTCCTCCACGACCTTCTGGTTGCGGCGCTGGAGGGAGCAGTCGCGGTCGCCGAGGGTGACGACCCGGCCCCGGCCGTCGCCGAAGACCTGCACTTCGACGTGGCGGGCCCGCTCGACGAGTCGTTCCAGGAAGACCCCGGCGGAGGAGAAGGAGGCGGCGGCGACCCGCTGCACCCGTTCCCAGGCGTCCGCGAGTTCGGTCGCGTCGTGACAGGCCCGCATGCCGATGCCGCCGCCACCGCCTGTCGCCTTGAGCATCACCGGGTACCCGATCGTGTCGGCGGCGTCGAGGGCCGCGGTCACGTCGGGCAGGAGGCCGGTGCCGGGGGCGAGCGGGACGCCCGCCGCCTCGGCGGCGGCGCGCGCGGTGTGCTTGGCTCCGAAGAGCTCCAGCTGTTCCGGGGTGGGGCCGACGAAGACGATGCCGGCGTCCGCGCAGCGGCGCGCGAAGGCGGCGTCCTCGGACAGGAAGCCGTAGCCGGGGTGGATCGCACCCGCCCCCGTGTCCTTGGCCGCCCTGAGGACCAGGTCGGCGTCGAGGTACGACTCCTTGGCCGGGGCGGGGCCGAGCCGTACGGCCTCGTCGGCGATCCGGACGTGCTCGGTGGCGCGGTCGGCGTCGGAGTACACGGCGACGGTCCGCAGCCCGAGCGTCCGAGCGGTGCGGATGACGCGCGCCGCGATCTCGCCGCGGTTGGCGACCAGCAAGGTGTCGAAGGTCATCGTGCGCCGTCCTCGTCGTTCTCGCCGGGCTCGGTGATGGTCATCCGGACGGCCGTCGGGTCGAACCCGTTGCAGGGGTTGTTGATCTGGGGGCAGTTGGACAGCAGGACGAGGACGTCGATCTCGGCGCGGAGCACGACCTTCAGGCCCGGGGCCGAGATGCCGTCGACGATGCCGAGCGTGCCGTCCTCCTCGACCGGCACGTTCATGAACCAGTTGATATTGGAGACCATGTCGCGCTTGCCGAGGCCGTGCTGGGCGCCCTCGCGGAGGAAGTTCTCCACGCAGGCGTGCTGCGACCAGGTGTGGTGGCCGTAGCGGAGGGTGTTGGACTCCTTGGAGCAGGCGCCGCCGAGGGTGTCGTGCCGTCCGCAGGTGTCCTCGACGACGGTCATCAGCGGCGTGTGCTCGTTGGAGAGCAGGACCGAGCCGGTGGTCAGGAAGACGTTGCCCTGGGCCTGGATCGTGTCGGGGGCGCTGTAGCGCACGGAGGTGTCGTGCGCGTCGTACACCAGGAAGTCCGCGGCCTGGTTGGCGTGCAGGTCGGTGAGGGTCAGCAGTTGCCCCTCGCGGACGACCGCGGACCAGCCGGCGCGGGCGGGGACGGTGTCGTCGCGGACGACGAGGCCGGGAAGGGTGGTGACGGTCATGCGAGCCCCCGGGCGGTGAGGTGGCCGACGGTGTTCAGGAAGGCGCGGCGGCCTTCGGGGCCGGCGTCCCAGAGGGCGTCTTCGGGAGCGGTCGGCCGGGACCGGTATGCCAGTACCTGGAGGTTTCCGCAGGCGTACTCGGGGCGCGGGTCCAGCGGGTGCGGCACGTTGGCGAGGAGGACGGTGACGTCCTGTTCGGCGCGCAGGGTGACGGACGCGCCGGGGCCCGCCGAGCCGGTGAACACGGTGGTGCCGTCCTCGGCGATCCGGACGCCCTGGAAGAAGGAGACGGACGGCGGGAGGTCGCGCGGGGCGAGGCCGTTCTTCAGGGCGGCGAGCTTGAACAGCTCGCGTCCCGCCGGCGAGGCGGACTGCGGGGTCCCGTCCCCGTACCGCGCGGTGTTGCGCGCGAGGGTGGAGGTGCCGGTGAGGGCGTCGTGCCGGCCGGAGGTGTCCTCGACGAGGGAGGCGAGCACCCGGCCCTGGTCGGAGAGGAGCAGGTGTCCCTCGCCCAGGTAGGCGTTCCAGAGCACCTTGACCGTGTCGGCCGTGTTCAGCCGTTCCCAGGGGCGGTCGGCGCAGTGCAGGAGGAGGTGGGCGCAGGCGTCGCCGGTGAGGTCGGTCAGCCGCAGTTCGGTGCCGCGGGCGAGCACCCCGTGGGTGTAGTTGCCACCCGCGACGGTCTCGGCCCAGACGAGGTCGCCCGCTGCGACGCCCTGGGGAGGGGCCGGCCAGTCGCTGGCGGGGACGACCGGCATGGCATCCGCCCGCGTGCCCTCCTGGGCGCGGGCATGTGCGCGGGCGCCGTACGCCGACGCGGTGACTGACGGTGGCGCTGAGGGTGTCCCCATGGCTCGACCTCCGGTGCGGGCTCGTCTCTCGGGCCTAATTTCTGTCGCTCGACAGAAATTAGACAGCGGCCGCTTCACCCCCATTGCCCGCGCGTTTCCGCTCGGTTACCGGGAACTCACCCCCACGGCCCGCTCCGAGGCGGCGACCGGCCCTGTGCGAGGATCACGGAGTGAGCACGTCGAACACGCCCGCCGGCAGGAGAGTCGGCCGCCCGAGAGCCCAAGAGCGCCGGGCCGACGGCCCGGAGCCGCGTGACGAAGTCCTCGCCGCGGCGGCGGAGTTGTTCACCACCCGGGGCTACACGGCCACCTCCACCCGCTCCATCGCCGAGCGCGCCGGGCTGCGACAGGCCTCCCTGTACCACTACTTCGACGGCAAAGAGGCGATCCTCGCGGATCTGCTGGAAGGGACCGTGCGCCCCTCGCTGGAGCTGGCGGCCGGACTCGTGTCCCGTACCGAGGCGTCCCCCGAGGCGCGCCTGTGGGCGCTGTGCCATTCCGACGCCACCCTGCTGTGCGCGGGGCCGTACAACCTCGGCGCGCTCTACCTGCTGCCCGAGGTCGGGACGGAGCACTTCGCCGCCTTCCACCGCCTCAGGAACGAACTCAAGTCCGCCTACAGGGGGTTGCTCGCCACCACCGAGCCCGCTGCGGACCTCGCCCCCGAGGAACTGGCGCTCCGTGCCGACCTCCTCTTCGGCCTCACCGAGAGCGTGATCCTCATCCGCCGCGCCGGCCCCGACCACGACCCCGACGCCCTCGCGGGGGCGACGGCCGACGCCGCGCTACGGGTGGCCGGCGTGCCGCAGCGCGCCCTGGCACGACTGCGCCGCGAAGGGCTGGGGCTCCTCGCGGCGCGGGTCTGATCCTCGGATTCCTGATGCGGGCGTGTCTCAGGCGCGTACGGTCGCGGCCTCCGGCTCCGGTTTCGCGGGAATCCCGTGTTCCGGGATGTTCCGGCGCCGGCGGTGCCAGCGGTAGGCCGCGCCCGTCGCGACCGTCGCCGCGAGGACCAGGACGGTGAACCAGCGGAAGTACCAGTGGCCGCCCTCGGGGTCGTACACCTCGGCACGCGGCCAGGCGAGGTTGACCGTCATGAAGACTCCGTAGGCGGCCGCGAGCACGTTGACGGGCAGTCCCCAGCGGCCGAGGGAGAACAGGGGACGCCCGAGCTCGTCGCGCTCACCGTCGGCCGGAGGCCGCCACTCGCCCCGCAGCCGCCGGACCAGCATCGGCCCGGTCACCATGGCGTACGCCAGATACACCATCGCGATACACGTCGTGCCGATGGCGAGGAACGCCTGCGGGGAGGCGAGGTTGAGCAGGAGCAGCAGGGCCGCACCGACGCCGACCACCACCGCGGCCGTGCCGGGCATCCCGGTCCGTCGCGGCACCCGCGCCAGCGCCGCCGACCGGGGCAGGACGCCGTCGCGGGCCATGGAGAAGAGCATGCGGGTCGCCGAGGTCTGGATGGCGAGGGTCGCCGCGCAGACGGCGACCGCCACGTCGGCGAGCAGGACCCGGCCGAGGCCGTCGCCGAGGGTGCTGGTGAGCACGTAGCCGAGCCCCTCCGTCGCCAGCCGTCCGTCGGTGAGGCTGGGCGCGGCGAGCAGGCCGCCGAGGAGCAGCAACCCGCCGCAGACGCCGGAGGTGGTGAGGGCGGTGAGCGTCGTGCGGGGCGCGGTGCGGCGGGGGTTGACGGTCTCCTCACTCATCTCGCTCGCGCTCTCGAAGCCGATCAGGACGTACGCCGCGGTGAACGAGCCCACGAGGAGCGCCGTGACGAGACCGCCCTCGCCACCGGTGTGCAGGGTGATGCCGGGGTCCCGCTCCGCGTGGGTGGCCAGGAGGGTGACGATCAGGGCTACGCCGGCAATCTCGGCGGTGACACCGACCGTGTTGACGGCCGACAGCGCGCGGTTGTCCAGGACGTTCAGCAGGGTGGTGAGCGCCAGCAGGGCGAGGCCGAGAAGGACGGCGTTGGCGGCGCCGCTGGTCGTCGTGGGCGACGGGTCGCCGCCGACGATCTGGAAACCGGGCCAGACGGCGGGCAGGACGACCTGTAGGGCGAGCGCGGCCGCCGCCACCACCACGATCCGCCCGATCACCATGATCCAGCCCGCGTACCACCCGAAGGCGGGGGAGCCGAGCCGGCTCGCCCACTGGTAGATCGCCCCGGCGATGGGCATGCGGGCGGCGAGCTCGGCGAAGCAGGCGGCGACGAGGAGCTGCCCGACGAGGACGAAGGGCCAGGTCCAGAAGAAGAACGGACCCCCGAAGGAGTAGCCGAGGGAGAAGAACTGGAAGACCGTGGTCAGCACGGAGATGAAGGAGAATCCGGCGGCGAAGGAGGCGTACCGCCCCATCCGCCGCCGCAGTTCCTGGGGATAGCCGAACGGGGCGAGTGCGCCGCCGTCACCCGGCGATGGAGAGGCCGGCGGCGTGGGATCGGTGGTCACGGTCATGGCGGTCCCCTGTCACGGAGGTGAGTCGTCCCTGCGAATTCCTGTCGGTTGACAGAAATTAGGGACGACCCGTTTCCGCCGCGTGTCGCGGCCGTGTCCCGCCCGTTAGTGACTGCTCTCCCGCCGGACGCGCCGGACGCGCCGGGAACCCGACTCAGCTTGCGGTCTCGCGGACCGCCTCCTTGATGAGGTCGACGACGGCCTGGGGCTGGGAAGCGGGGGAGGCGTGGCTCGCGTCGAGCGCGACGACCTCGCGGGGGTTCATGCGCGCGTCCGGAGGCGTTCATTGCCGTGGTGGATCACGCGGTCCTGAGTGGAGACCTGATACCGGATGGGCTCGGCGTGCCAGGCGGGGGCGGTAACGGTGTGTCGCCGAAGGTGGGGGATCCGCACGATGCCCCGCGCAGCCCGCGTGGGTCGGTGCGTCTTGGGCTCAGTAGCGGCTCGCCCGTCGGTGATGCAGGTTGGCGCGCCGCGCGTCGCCGCCGTAGTGCGCCAGGACCTTGGGGTCCATCACCCGGCGCCACAGCGGGGTCACCCAGGCCAGGACGATCATGGAGGCGTACCCGGAGGGGAGTTGGGGCGCCTCATCGAAGTGGCGCAGGGTCTGGTACCGGCGCAGCGGGTTGGCGTGGTGGTCCGAGTGCCGCTGCAACTGGTAGAGGAAGATGTTGCTGGTGGTGTTGTTGCTGTTCCAGCTGTGGCGGGGGGCGACCCGCTCGTACCGCCCGTCCGGCCGGCGCTCACGCGACAGGCCGTAGTGTTCGAGGTAGTTGACCGTCTCCAGCAGCAGGATGCCGCACGCTGCCTGGGCGAGCAGGTAGGGCAGGACCGTTGGTCCGAAGGCGGCGGCGAGCGTGGTGAAGACCAGAGCGGTCAGTCCCCACGCGGTCAGTACGTCGTTGTGGTGCGACCAGATGCGATGGTGGCGGCGGCCGAGGCGACGGGCCTCCAGGCGCCAGGCCGACCGCACGCTCCCCGCGACGGTCCGCGGGAGGAACGCCCACAGGCTCTCACCGAGTCGTGAACTGGCAGGATCCTCGGGCGTCGCGACCCGGATGTGGTGTCCGTGGTTGTGCTCGACGTAGAAGTGGCCGTAGGCGGACTGGGCCAGCGCGAGGCGGGCCAGACGGCGTTCCACGGTCTCCCGCTTGTGCCCGAGTTCGTGCGCCGTGTTGATGGCGACACCCGCGACCACGCCCACGGTGGCGGCGAGGCCCAGTGAGCTCTGCACGCTCATGCCCTCGGCCCAGAGCAGGCAGGCGTACAGCAGTCCGGCGTACTGCAGGGGCAGGTACAGGTAGGTGCACCAGCGGTAGTACCGGTCCTCCTCCAGCTGCGGAATCACCTCGTCCGGTGGGTTTGCCTGGTCCGGGCCAATCAGCGTGTCGAGCAGCGGGATGATCACGAAGGCGAAGAACGGCCCCCACCACCACAGCACCGTCCAGTCACTGACGGCGACCAGCGCCGCGGCCTGGAAGGGCAGCGTGGGGACGGCGAGACCGAGCAGCCACGCGTAGCGCTTGCGGTCGCGCCAGGGTATGCCGGCGGGGGATGCGGGAGGCGTCGTCGACGGTGCGGTCATCGGACTGTGCTCCTTGCGGGCGTTCGGCTCTGACCCGGCAGAGCGTGGCACCGGCCCCGATCGCTGACAATCAGGGACGCACTGTCAATGTTTTGACGGATCGTCAGGTAAGGTCGCCCGGTTCAGTGCCCCGATGGCCGCCGCCGTGATGACCTCGGCGGATTCGTGCGGCGAGTGGTCGGGCGGCGGCAGCACGATGTGCGACAGGGTGAGGCGCACGATGACGTCGGCGGCCTGATCCGTCCGCGCCTCGTCGAACTGCTGGAAGTGTGCCTGGCACCAGGCCCGCACCATGAGGCGAGCGCCCGTGACCACCGGTTCCGAGCGGGCCGTCAGGTAGGGCAGCAGGGAGTCCGTGCCGGCGCGGGCGGCCTTGACGACCGAGGCGACGAGTACGTTGTTACGGGCCTCCTGGAGCGCGTACAGCACGGCGGCGGCCAGCGCCTTCGACGCGGTGGGTGCCGGCTGCCGCAGCGCGTGGTCCACACCGGCGAGGAAGCGCTCCGCCTCGCGGTGGACCAGCGCCTGGCTCAGGCCGCCGCGGCTTCCGAACTCCTTGTAGACCGTGGGTCGTGAGACCTCGGCGCGTGCCGCCACCTGCGACAGGCTCACCGAGTCCCATCCCTTCTCCGCCGCCATGGCGTGGGCCGCGTCGAGCACGTCGTCCCGCATCCGTCTTCGCCACGCCTCGCGGGGCGGCAGAGGGGTGGAATCGCGGTCCGTGGCCGTGGCGAACGGCTTTGCCTCCACAGCGTCTCTCCTCGCATCTGGTGCCGGGCAAGGTGCCGATGATGCAATGCCGCAAGGACCTGATGAAGTGTCAGGACATTGACACCGCGTCACCCTGGGCGTCGTCCGGCCGGCGTGGCACGCTGACCGTCGGCGGAATCCCCCCCGTGTCCGCCAGGCTGGTAGCCCGCCCCGTACGGCCGCTTGCGTCCCGTCGGCGGCGGTACGGGCGCACGTATCAGGATCCGCTCGTCGCGCAGCGTGCCGGGGTGCCGGGGTGCCGTCATACGCATCCTCGTGCGCTGCCGCCGCAGGCGTCGTGCACGACGGACTGCCGACCTGGCGGCCCGCGCTGCCCCCCTCGCCCGCGCCGCAGCCCTGGGCGAGCGCGTACTAGGCCGGTGTCTTGTGCGCCGTGGCCGTCCGGCGCACGTACCGGCACTGGTCGCCGACCGCGACGTACACGACCCGGCGTGGCGGAAGTCCGTGCCGGCCCGGGGGCTGCTGTCGTCGGCAGCGGGGGTGGGGGTTCAAGTGGTGCGGGAGTTTGCCGGCGAGCTTGATGACGTCGTCGCATTCCGTCGTCCTGCTGCCCGAGGACGGCGCGGAGCCGGCGAGCACGACGGCATCGAGGGAGTCGATGCCCCGCTGACCGTGGCGACAACTCGGGCTGTGGAGCCGGCGGTGACCGAGCCGTCGCCGTTCATGGTGAAACGCCGGGCCGTTCCAGGTGTCGTGGCGGGTGTCGCACGCGCTGGCCGACCGGATCCGGTGGACCGCGGTCCGAGCGGCAGGGGGGCAGAAGCGAGCGTGGCGGCGAGGGCGGGGAGCGCGACTGCGGCGGCGGTGACCGGGCGGCGCGACAGGCGTGCGGGTACGGACCCCCTGGGTCGGGGCTTCACGGGTGGGGGAGCAAGGTGCTAGCGGGCGGTACAACCAGGCGAACTTGGCGGGAATCTGTATCGCACGCTCGGCTGTAGACGCGTCGCATGATGTTGAGAAAGTCCAGCTCGTGCCTGGTTCGGTGCGAGGGATCGATGTCTGTGCGTCGCGTTACGCGAACGTAACGTGCGATACATCTAGGCAAGAAGCGAAGCATTCTGTAATTTCCGGTGTGCGGTCGGCGGCACCTCCGTCGGCCAAGGATTCCGAGAGGCCCGATCCGCCATGAACGCTCGCACAGTCCGCCGCCTGGCGGCCGCCACCGCAGTGACCACCGCCCTGACCGCGCTCACCGCCTGCTCCGGCGATGACGACACCGCACCGGCCGCGAGCGGCAGCGTCACGGTCGCCGGTGTGAAGATCGACAAGGACCCCGCGCTGCACGACGCGCTGCCCGCGGAGATCAAGGACGCGGGCACCGTGAAGGTCGCCACCGATGTGCCGTACCCGCCCTTCGAGATGTACGTCACGGAGGGCGAGAGCGAGCTGACGGGCCTCGACTACGACCTCGGCCAGGCCATCGGCGCCAAGCTCGGCGTGCGGTTCGCCTTCACCCCGCAGAAGTTCGACGGCATCGTCCCGGCGATCCAGGCCGGCAAGTTCCACGCGGCGATGTCGGCCATCACCGACAACAAGGAGCGGCAGCAGGTCGTCGACTTCGTCGACTACTCGCAGTCCGGGTCCGGCGTTCTCGTCGCCGACGGCAACCCCGAGAAGATCGCCACTCTCGACGACCTGTGCGGCAGGAAGGTCGCCGTACAGGCCGCCACCAACCAGCTGGACCTGCTCAAGAAGCACCAGGCGCAGTGCAAGAAGGCCGGTGGCGGCCAGGTCGAGATCCTGACCTTCCCCAAGGACTCCGACGCCCAGCTCGCCCTGCGCTCCGGCAAGGTCGTCGCCCAGCTGCTGACCAAGCCGGCCGCCGGCTGGACCGCCAAGACGGCCGACGACGGCAAGACGTTCGACCTCGTCGAGGACCCGGCGGCACCCGGCGGCTACAACGCCTCACCCAACGGCATCGCCGTCACCAAGAAGCTGCCCGAGCTGACCGACGCGATCCAAAAGGCCCTGCAGGCCCTGATCGACGACGGCACGGCCACCAAGATCTTCGAGAAGTACGGCGTCGCCTCCATCGCGGTGAAGGAAGCCACCAAGAACGTGGCGGTCGACTGAACATGGCCACCCTGAAAGCAACCCGGGACACCGCGCCGCCCGCACCCGCGCGTCCGGCCGACGGCCTCGTCGTCGTGCCGGTGCGCAACTACGGCCGCTGGGTAGCCGCCCTGGCGGCCCTGGCCGCACTCGTCGGCCTGGTCGGCTCACTGGCCAAGAACGACAACCTGCGCTGGGACATCGTCGGCGACTACCTCTTCGCCGACCTCATCTTCGACGGCCTGTTCGCCACCCTGTGGCTGACCGCCGCCGCCATGGTCCTCGGGCTCGCCCTCGGGACGCTCGTCGCGGTCATGCGGCTGTCGCAGAGCCCGGTCCTGTACGGTCTCGCCACTTTCTTCGTCTGGATCTTCCGCGGCACCCCGCTGCTCGTACAGATCATTTTCTGGGGCTACGCGGCCGCGCTGTACAAGTACGTGAAGATCGGTGTCCCGTTCACCGACATCACCTTCTTCCAGGCCGAGACCAACTCGCTGCTCACCCCGGCCGTCGCGGCCCTGCTCGCCCTCGGGCTCAACGAGGCCGCCTACGCCTCCGAGATCGTGCGCGCGGGCATCCAGTCCGTCGACCTGGGGCAGACCGAGGCCGCGCACTCGCTCGGTATGCGTCCCGCCCTGACCATGCGCAGGATCGTGCTGCCCCAGGCGATGCGCGTCATCATCCCGCCGATGGGCAACGAGACCATCAACATGCTGAAGATGACCGCCTTGGTCTCGGTCATCTCCGCGCACGACCTGATGTCCAACATCCAGGACGTGTACGCCCAGAACTACCAGGTCGTCCCCATGCTGGTGGTGGCGAGTCTGTGGTACCTCGCCCTGGTCACGCTGCTCGGCATCCCGCAGGCCTGGCTGGAGCGGCGCTACGGCCGCGGCACCGCGGGCGCCCAGCACGTGTCGCCTCTGCGGCGGCTGCTCGGCACAGCCGCCCGGCCCACTCGCGTGAAGAACAAGGAAGCGGGCCGGTGAGCGCCCCCAAGACGCACGACGGCAGTGCCCCGACCGGGCACGACGGCATCGCCCCCAAGACGCACGACCGCAGTGCCCCGACTGGCCACGACCAGCGCGTGCCGATGCAGCATGACGAGCGCGTGCCGATGGTGCACGCGGAAGGTGTGCGCAAGCAGTACGGCAAGCTGGAGGTTCTCAAAGGCATCGACCTCACCGTCCGGCGCGGCAGCGTGTGCTGCCTGCTGGGACCGTCCGGCTCGGGCAAGTCCACGTTCCTGCGCTGCATCAACCACCTGGAGAAGGTCGACGGTGGCAGGCTCACCGTGGACGGCGAGCTCGTCGGCTACCGCCAGCACGGCGGCAAGCTGCACGAGCTGAGGGAGCGGGAGGTCGCCGAGCGGCGCCGTGACATCGGGATGGTGTTCCAGCGCTTCAACCTCTTCCCGCACATGACCGCCCTGGAGAATGTCATCGAGGCACCCGTACGGGTCGCCGGGGTGCCCAGGGCGCAGGCCCGCGAGGAGGCGGGCCACCTGCTGGAACGGGTCGGCCTCGCCGACCGCGCCGGTCACTACCCCGCGCAGCTCTCCGGCGGACAGCAGCAGCGCGTGGCCATCGCCAGGGCGCTTGCGATGAAGCCCAAGCTGATGCTGTTCGACGAGCCGACATCGGCCCTCGACCCGGAGCTCGTCGGCGATGTCCTCGACGTGATGCGCCGGCTGGCGGACGACGGGATGACGATGGTCGTCGTCACCCACGAGATCGGCTTCGCCCGCGAGGTCGGCGACACGGCCGTCTTCATGGACGAAGGTGTGATCGTCGAGGCCGGCGACCCGCGCCAGGTCCTGGTCGCCCCCGAGCAGAAGCGCACCCGCGCGTTCCTGTCGAAGGTCCTGTGAGCGCCCCCTCGCGGCAGCGGCCCCACCCCGCCGACCTGCTCGGCCCGGCCCGTAGCCGACTGCCGCGGTACCTGCACGACCTCGCCGAACTCGTGGCCATCGACTCGGGCTCCTACAGCCCCGGCGGTGTCAACGCCGTAGCCGACTGGGTGCAGACGCGCCTGACGTCGCTCGGCTTCGCCGTCGAGCGGATCCGGCCGCCCCGCGCCGACGGCCCCGGTGCCGATGACCTCCGCACGGGCGACGTGCTGGTCGCCCGCAAGGCGGGCCGCCTCGCCGAGGCGGACGGCGGGCGCCGGATCCTGCTGGCCGCCCACATGGACACCGTCTTCGAGGACGGCACCGCCGCAGAGCGGCCCTTCACCCTCACCGGCACCCGTGCGCACGGGCCCGGCGTCAGCGACGACAAAGGCGGCCTGCTGGCCGGCCTGACCGCGCTGGAACTCCTTCGCGAGCAAGAGGCGCAGAACTACGCGGAGTTGGTGTTCCTCGCCACCCCCGACGAGGAGATCGGCTCCCCGGCCAGCCGCAGGATCACCGAGGACGTCGCCCGGGGCGTGCACTACGCCCTGGGCCTGGAGTGCGCGCGGGAGAACGGGGACCTGGTGCTCGCCCGCAAGGGTGTCGCCGACTTCCGGCTCACCGTCACCGGACGCGCCGCCCACGCCGGCATCGAGCCCGAGCGGGGCGCAAACGCCGCCCTAGCCGCCGCGCACCTCGTGGTCGCCCTGCAGGCCCTCAACGGGCGCTGGGACGACGTCACCGTCAATGTCGGTGTCGTCAGGGCTGGCCACCGCCCCAACATCGTCTGCCCCGAGGCCGAACTCCGCCTGGAGGTACGCGCGGTCACCGCCACCGGTCTGAACAGGGTCAGGCGGACTATCGAGGCCGCCGCCGCCTGCCCGGCCGTCCCCGGCACGACCGTCACCGTCGAACAGCTCGACGACTGTCCCCCGATGGAGGCGACCGCGGCATCGCACCGCATGCTCGCCGCGGCCGAACAGGCGGCAGCCGCGCTCGGCTTCTCCCTCGGTGCCACGGCCACCGGAGGCGTCGGCGACGCCAACCTGATCGCGGGCACCGGTGTCCCCGTCCTGGACGGTCTCGGCCCCGTCGGCGGCGCCGACCACAGCCCTCAGGAGTGGCTGGACACAGCGAGCGTGCCCGAGCGCGTCGCCCTGCTCGCCGCGCTGGTCATGTCCCTCGGTGACCACAGCGGCGACAGCAGCGACAGGAGTGCCTGACCACCGGGCCCCGGCCGCGTCGCGGTCCGGCCGGTGGCCCGGTTTCCCCCTCGACCCTCCGATCACCCCCAAGGAGACACCATGCGCGATCGTTCCCTGCTCGGCCGGCGCCACTTTGTCGCCGGGGCCACCGCCCTCGTACTGACCCTCACCGCCGCGCCCGCGGCTCAGGCAGCCGTCCGCGGCGGCAGCGCACCGCGGACGGGTTCCCTGGTCCTGATCGGCGGAGGGCTCGCGCCCGACAACACGCAGGTGTACGGCGAGATCATCGAGCGGGCCGGCGGATCCCGCGCCCGCATCGGCGTCCTCACCGCCGCGTCCGTCCCCGAGAGCCAGGACCCGCACGCCGACGACCCCGAGAAGTGCAGCAACTCCGCCTGCAACGGCGCCTATTACGCCGGACTGTTCAAGAAGCACGGCGCGGCCGACGCCGAATGGATCCCCGTCGACCTGGACCACATCGCCAACGCCGACTCGGACGCCGTGGTCGACCAGATCAACTCCATGACCGGGTTCTTCTTCGGCGGTGGCGACCAGTACCGGTACGTCACCACCCTCCTGCACGGCGCCCGGCACACTGATTCCAAGGTGCTTGCCGCCGTCCGCGCCAAGCTCGCCGACGGCGCGGTCGTCGCCGGCACCTCCGCGGGCGCACAGATCGCCGCCGGCCCCGACATGGTCACCGGCGGTGAGTCCTACCAGGCACTGCGGGACGGCAGCGCCGCCGGCTACTTCGACGACGCCACCCGGCTCGGCTACCTCCCCGACGGCGGATTCGGCTTCCTGCGCTCCGGCCTCGTGGACACCCACACCGGCGCCTTGGGCCGGGAGGGCCGGGCGCTGCGCCTGGCCGCGGACACCGGGCACGACCGCGTCTACGCCCTGCAGGAGAACAGCGCACTCGTCGTCGACAACCCGGGAACGCTCCACGAGTCCACGACCGTCCTCGGCAGCAACGGCGTGGGCATCCTCGACCTGCGCGACGCCCGCGCCCGCACCACACCCGACGGCTGGACCCTCACCCGCGCCCGCTACACCCACCTCACCGACGGCGACCGCTACGACGCCCACCGCTGGTCCGCACACCCGGCCCCCGGCAAGCTCCCCCTGATCGCCCGCACGACGTCCCCCGTGCCTGCCAACGACGACGTCTTCTACTCGATCGACAACCCTTCAGGAGTCCCGTACTCCTTCCTGGGCACGGCCCGGGCACTCGCCGAGACCAGGAACCAGCGCACCGCCACGGCCACCACCTACGAGAACGAGCCCCGCTTCACCGTCACCTTCACCAAGCAGCCCGGCTTCACGGCCTGGACCAGCGACGGCACCACGGCGCGGACGCTCGTCGGACTGCGCATCGACGTCGCACCCCGGTGACGTGACCGACTCCAGCCCGCGCTCGGTGGCCCGGACCGGCAGGTACCTGCGGCCGGTCCCGGCCACCCCTGCGGGCATTAGGCTCGGCACCGGCGCACCGCGTGATCCGAAAGGAGCCCTCATGGCCTCCGGCACACTTGCCGACGACATTCGCCTCAAGCTGGGTACCCTCAGCCCCGCCGAGCGGAAGGTCGCGAGGGTGCTGCTGGCCGCCTACCCCGCCGCCGGCTTCGAGACGGTCGCCACCATCGCCGAACGCGCCGCCGTCAGCGCCCCCACCGTGCTGCGTTTTGCCGCCCGCCTCGGCTACAGCGGATTCCCCGAGTTCCAGGCCGCCCTGCGCGCCGAGCTGGACCAGCGCAACGCCTCGCCGCTGTCGCTGTACGAGGACGCGGAGGACACTTCGGGTGACGACTCGGCGGCAGGCCTCATGGCCCGCAGCAGCAAGCTGTTCACCGCCGCCGTCGCCCAGACCCTGGCCGAGACCCCGCCGCACGACCTGGAGCGGGCCGTGGCGCTGCTGTCCGATCCCAAGCGCCGGATCACCCTGGTCGGAGGCCGGTTCACGCACTTGCTCGCCCAGTACCTCGGCCTGCACCTGATGCAACTGCGAGACGACGTCCACGTCCTGTCCGAACGCGATGTGGAACGGGCCGCCGCCCTTGCCCGGCTGGGCCGCCGCGACGTCCTCGTCGTCTTCGACTACCGGCGCTACGAGGACGACAAGGTGGCCCTCGCCCAGCTCACCCAGGAACGCGGCGGCAAGGTCGTCGTCTTCACCGACACCTGGCTCTCACCGACCAGCGCGCACGCCGAGGTCGTCCTGCCCAGCCAGGTCACCACCCCGTCCCCGTACGACAGTCTGGTGCCGACGCTCGCGGTCATCGAGACGGTCGTCGCCGGTCTCCTCACGACCCTCGGCGACGACGCGCACCAGCACATGCGGCACACCGAGGACGTCGCCCGCCGCGCCGGGCTGGTGTGACCGGAACGGACCGGCCCGGCCGAATCCCGCTCCAGCCCGGCCATCGTGCGGCCCGAACCGGGGGCTACGTGCGCAGACGTCGTCGTGTCAGGAGCGCCCTCGCACCTCTCGGCAGCTTGGCATCCGACGACGGTCGTCGCCGGTGTGACTCGGACCGTCAGCCGTCAGCCGTCAGCCGTCAGCCGTCAGCCGTCAGCCGTCAGCCGTCAGCCGTCAGCCGTCAGCCGTCAGGTAGGTCAGTGCGCCGTGTGCTGTGTGCTGTGCGGCCAGCCGCACGGGAGCGTTGGGCGCGCCGTAGCCGCGGTAGCCGTCGCGCTGGACGAGCTCGAAGAAGACCCGGCCGACGGTCAGGGTGTAGCAGTGCAGGAACTCGCCGTGCGCGTCGCGGTCGTAGAGGATGCCGAGTTCGCGGTACGTCTCCAGTTCGTCGTCCGCCGGCTCGTACCGCGCGGCCAGGTCGTCGTAGTAGTTGGCCGGGATCGGCAGCAGCCGGCCGCCCGCCTCGCGGAAGGCACGAGCGGCGGCGACCACGTCGTGCGTGGCGAGCGCGATGTGCTGGGCGTGCACGGTGTCGTCGCCAGGTGCCGCGCCGACGCCGAGGGCGATGCGGACCGCGCCGTCGGCGCCGGTGAGGGCCCTGCTGCGCATGAGGCCGTAGGGGTCGGCGACGTCGACGCTCTCCTGGGCGTGCAGGCCGAGGACGCCGCGGTGGAAGAGCGCGGCCTGGTCGAAGTGGTGCCAGGGCTGGGTGAGGGCGATGTGGTCGATGCGGCGCACGTGTGCCCCGTCGGGCGAGGCGGGCAGATCGGCGAAGTCACCGCGCCAGTCCGGGGTTCCGGGGTGGCCCGTGGCGCAGAAGAACAGTTCCGTGCCGTCGGGGGCCGCGACCGCGTCGAGCGGGGCGTCCCCGGGGGCGCGGCGGCGCGGCAGCACGGGGGCGAGCAGGGCCTCGGCGCGCCGGGCGGCGGCGGCCGGGTCCGGCGACTCCAGGCCGATCGCGGCGAGCCGGCTGCCGTCGCGGCGGGCCGCGCCCGCGGTGTTCACCAGGATGCGGGCCTCGCCGTGCTGCCACAGGTCGACCGGTTTGCTGCGATGCCGTCCGGCGCGGGTGAAGCCGAGGGCACCGAGCACGGCGCCGACCGGTTCGGCGTCGGGCGTCAGCAGTTCGGCGAAGGCGACGCCGGTGGGGACGACGGGCTCCGGCGGGGTGGCGGCGCCGACCGCCTCCTCCAGGAGGATCAGAGAGCGGCGGGCGTCCACGGCAGTGGGGCCGGCCTCGGCCTGGCGGAGGACGTCGTTGAAGACCTCCAGGGAGAGCGGCCCGTCGTACCCGGTGCGCAGGACGTGCCGCAGGAGTCCCGCGACGTCGAAGCCGCCCTGTCCGGGAAAGCAGCGGTGGTGGCGGCTCCACTGGAGGACGTCCATGGCCGGCAGCGGGGCGTCGGCGAGTTGGAGGAAGAAGATCTTCTCGCCGGGGATGTCCTCGATGGCCTTGGGATCGGTGCCCCGCGAGAGGATGTGGAAGCTGTCCAGGCAGGTCCCGAGAGCGGGATGGCCGGCGGCCTCGACGATGCTCCAGGCATGGGTGTAGGTGTGCACGTGCCGCCCCCAGGCCAGTGCCTCGTAGGCCACCTTGATCCCGAACTCCTGGGCGAGGTCGGCGAGTCGGCTCAGCTGGTCGGCGGCCAGCGCGTCGTCGTCCACGGCGAGCGGGTGCACGCTGGAGCAGACGAGGACGGTGTCGGCGCCGAGCCTGCGCATCAGCTCGAACTTGTGCCGGGCGCGGCGCAGGTTGCGGGCGAACTCGTCGGCGGGCACCGCCTCGACGTCCCTCATCGGCTGGTAGAGCTCGATGCCCAGGCCGAGGTCCGCGCAGCGGGCGCGGATCTCCTCGGGGGTCAGCGGACTGGCCAGCAGGTCGTTCTCGAAGATCTCCACACCGTCGAAGCCGGCCCGCGAGGCGGCCGTCAGCTTCTCGGTGAGTGCTCCGCTGAGGGAGACGGTGGCGATGGATGTGCGCATACCGATACCTCTTCCTGCCTGTGGCCTAGCGTCGGGTTCCGACGGCGCCCGCGAGTTCGGCCATGTCCGCGAGCATCCGCACGCAGTCGGGCTCGCGGCCGGTGAACAGGCGGAAGGCGTCGGCAGCCTGGAAGACCGCCATACCGCCGCCGTCCAGGACGGGGCAGCCGAGCGCACGGGCGGCGCGCAGCAGTTCGGTCTCCAGGGGGCGGTACACGACCTCGGCGACCCACAGTCCGGGATGCAGCAGACCGGCGGAGAGCGGCATGCCGGGGTGGGCCGCCATGCCGGTGGGCGTCGCGTTGACCAGTCCGTCGGCGCGGCTGAGGAGGGCGGGCAGTGCGTCGGATGCGGCGCCGGCCGCCCGATCGGTGCCGAAATGCCGGTTCAGCACGTCGGCGAGGCCCGCGGCGCGTTCGCCGAGCGGGTCGACGACGGTGATCCGACCGGCGCCCAGGGTCAGCAGGGCGTGCGCGACGGCCGCGCCCGCGCCGCCGGCACCCAGTTGGACGACGTGCTCCAGCGGCGCGTCGGGCAGGCCGCGGGCGAAGGAGGCAGCGAAGCCGGTGACGTCCGTGTTGTGCCCGACGGCCCGGCCGTGGTCGAAGACGACGGTGTTGACCGCGCCCAGGGCTTCGGCCTGGGGGGAGAGCGTGTCCAGGTGTGCGAGGACGGTCTGCTTGCAGGGGTGGGTGATGTTGAGCCCGTCGAAGCCGAGGTCGCGGGCGGACCGCACCAGGTCGCCCACCGCCTGGGGCGGCAGGTCGAGGCGGTCGATGTCGATGAGCCGGTACAGATAGCGCAGGCCCTGCCGTCCCGCCTCCCGCTCGTGCAGCGCCGGGCTGAGCGAGGGGCCGATGCCGGACCCGATCAGCCCGACGAGATACGAGTCCTTGGCGTCCTTGGCCACCGCGGGGACCTCCTGAGCGTTCGCAATGTACGAACTGGTGAGTTAGTCATAGCAGCTGTCGCGGGACCTTGGGAAGGGTCGACCCGGCGCCAGGGACGTGCGGGCTTCTACAATCACCGGCACGCGGGTGGGCCACCGGGGCGCGCTCACCCCTCGCCGAAGGAAGCCGATGACCAGCGTCGAAGAGCCGGCACGCAGCAACGCGCGGATCCGTGACGCCGCGCGCACCAGGGCCGAGATCCTCGACGTGGCGACACAGGAGTTCGCCCGGGCCGGCTACGACGGGGCCCGCGTGGACGAGATCGCCGCCCGCACCCGGACGACGAAGCGAATGATCTACTACTACTTCGGCGGCAAGGAGCAGCTGTTCACGGCCGTGCTGGAGCGGGCGTACACCGTGATCCGGGAGGCCGAGCAGGAGCTCGACGTCGAGCACCTGGACCCGGTCGCCGCCATCAGGCGCCTGGCGGAGCTGACCTTCGACCACCATGAGCAGCACCCGGACTTCATCCGGCTGGTCAGCATCGAGAACATCCACGGTGCCGCGCACATCGCCTCCTCGGAGAAGCTCGGCAAGATCGGCTCGCCGGCCCTGGACGTCATCCGCCGCATCCTGGAGTCGGGCCGGGAGTCCGGCCTGTTCACGGCCGAGGTCGACGCGGTCGACCTGCACGCGATGATCAGCTCCTTCTGCTTCTTCCGGGTCTCCAACCGCCACACCTTCGGCGCGCTCTTCGGCCGTGACCTGGTGGATCCGGCGCAGCGCGAGCACTACCGCGCGATGCTCGGCGACATGGTGATCGCCTACCTGACGGCGGAGCGCACGGCCGGCTGAGGCCGGGGCGCCACCGGCCCAAGTCGTCCGGTAGCGCCCCTTGACACCCGGGAAGCGTGGGCGCACCATCCGTAGCCATCGCTACTAACTATCCAGTGGGTTAATTAGCCGCAACCCGGCCCCTTCCCCTCCTGGTCTTCGTCGTTCCCGCTCACTCCGCCGACGTCACCGTCCCCCGAAGGAGCACCACTGTGTCCGTCCCCGTGCCCGACGCACCTCCCGGCCAGCCGAAAAAGGCGGCGACGGCCGCCTGGATCGGCAGCGCGCTGGAGTACTACGACTTCTTCATCTACGGCAGCGCGGCCGCGCTGATCTTCCCCGAGGTCTTCTTCGACGAGTCGGACCCGGCGACCGCGACTCTGCTGTCCTTGGCCACGTTCGGCGTGGCCTACGCCGCCCGGCCGGTCGGCGCGCTCTTCCTCGGGCACTTCGGAGACCGGCTGGGACGCAAGAAGATCATGGTCTTCACGCTGATCCTGATGGGCGTCTCGACATTCCTCATCGGTTGCCTTCCCACTCGCGACCAGGTCGGCGCCCTGGCCCCCGTCCTGCTGGTGCTGTGCCGGGTGCTCCAGGGCATCTCGGCGGCCGGCGAGCAGGCCAGCGCCAACTCGATGACCCTGGAACACGCACCGGCCCACCGGCGCGGCTTCTTCACCAGCTTCACCCTCAGCGGCACGCAGGGCGGGCAACTGCTGGCCACCCTGGTCTTCATCCCGGTGGCGGCGCTACCCGAGGAGCAGTTGATGTCGTGGGGCTGGCGCGTCCCGTTCTGGATGAGCGTCGCGGTCGCCGTCGTGGGCTACGTCATCCGCCGCAAGCTGGACGAGACGCCCGCCTTCGAGCAGCAGGCGGCCACCGAGGGCGTCGTGAAGCTGCCGCTCGCGGTGCTGATGCGGGAGCACTGGGCGGATGTGCTGCGCGTGGTCGCCGGCGCGCTGGTCGCCTCGGTCAGCACGATCTTCACGGTGTGGGCGCTGTCGTACGCCACCAGTGACTCGGTGGGGATGAGCAGGTCGTCGATGCTGTGGGTGGGGGCACTGGCCAACGTGGTCGCGCTCGTCGCGATCCCGCTGTGGGCGTCGCTGTCGGACCGGATCGGCCGTCGCCCGGTGTTCCTTGCGGGCGCCGCGGGCAGCGCGGTGACGATGTTCCTCTACCTGTGGGCGATCTCGACCGGGTCCTACCCGCTCACCCTGCTGCTCGGCATCCTGGCCTTCGGAGTGGTCTACAGCGCCGCGAACGGTGTGTGGCCCTCGTTCTACGGCGAGATGTTCTCGACCCGAGTCCGGCTGTCCGGTATGGCCATCGGCACGCAGATCGGCTTCGCCGTCGCGGGCTTCGCCGTCACCTTCGCCGCAGGGATCGCGGGCCCGGACGGGGACGACTGGAGCGCGGTGGGCCTCTTCACGGCCGCCCTGTGCGTGCCGCCGGTGGTGGCCGCGATCTGCGCCCGCGAGACGGCCGCCGTCCCGACAGAGCGGCTCGGCGAGCCCGCGCCGCGCGAGTCCGGGAAGCCAGAGCGGGTGACGGCCTGATCAGGCGGAGTCCGCGGGGCCGTTGGACAAGGCCCGCCCGCACAGCACGAGCCGGTACCCGTCCAGGTCCTGCGGGGTGACCTCCCACTCCGTCCAGTAGGGGTCGGGAGACAGCACCCTCCGTCCTCCCCACTTCTCCAAAGGGCGACCAGGTCGTCCGGCACGGGGCCGTCCACGTGAACCCACCGGGAGTCCTCCTCGGTGGGCCACGGCTCGACCGGCCGGGCGGGCTCGCGGACCAGCGCCAGTTGCCGGCCGACGTCCGGCCATCCGAGCATCAGCAGATCGTGCTCGCAGGGTCCCGGCCCGCGCGCCGCGCCATACGACGCTCCGGCCCAGCCCTTCCCTCCAGAACCGCTCCGCCGCCGCCAGGTCGCGGCAGGGGCGGGCGACACGGATGTCACCGCGGCCGACGATCCGGACGACGACTTCCGCCCCAGGTCCTCGACGGCCCGACGACCGTGCAGCACAGGCTGCGGCCACGGGCGCGGTCATCGGCCCTCCGCCCTGAGGCCCGGAGTCCTACGCCCCCGGGTGGCCCGTCAGTCGACAGCCCTTGGAATGCCGTACACCCGCTCGACCCGCAGCCGCAGGACCAGTCGCCGATCGCGCACCATGGCGGCCCGGAAGTCGTCCCAGTCGGGGTGCTCGCCCTGGACTTCCCGGTAGAGGCGCACGAGTTCCTCGACCGTGGCGTCGTAGGGGTCCCCGGCCACCGGCGTCAGCTCCGCGGTGCCCTCGGCGACCGCGTAGGCCCACCGGTCGGCGGTCGTGACGTGGTACGACGCCCGGGGATCGCGGCGCAGATTGCGGGTCTTGGCGCGGCTCTCGGTGAGGGACACGCGGATGACGTCCTCGTCCGGGTAGTACGCGTGGGTGACGTTCGACAGCTGCGGCCGACCGTCACGCTTGAGGGTGACCAGCACCCCGCCGTGGCCCTCGGAGAGCAGCGCGCGCAGAGCGTGGTGCGTGGCGTCCTGAGTCATGTATCCCTCAACCCCGTGGCGCGGCCTGCCCATTCCCGGGCCGGACCCGCGCGAGAAGTGGAAGGGGTCACCGCATGATCATCAAGGGTTGTGTGGACTCATGACGATCGGGTGGTGGCCCAGGTCGCAGCATGGACGGCGCCCGATTGCGGGCGATGTTCCAGCAGGCCAGGCCAGGCCAGCCCGGGGGCCGACCTCGACGTCGACGTCGACGACATCGTGCAGGACACCATGGTCGCGGTCATCCGCGCGCTGCCGGACCTGCGGAACGCGGCGAAGGTCCGCTTGTGGCTAGTGGCCATCGCGGTCCGTCAGCTGACCGACACCCGGCGCCGAGCCCCGTAAGGGCTCCAACGTGCTGACCATCAACCGCTCGGGGCACCCGGGAGCTCCCATCACGTTCACGGCGTATCCCGGGCACCGGCCGGTCCGAGCCCGGAGACGACCTGGAACGGCGTCAGCGTCTACGGCGCGTCCCACATCGTCGTCAAGAACCTGAAGGGCAAGGGCAACAACGCCGCCCTGTCCCTGGCCGACGCCGAACGCTGGTCGAGCAGGACCGACTCCACGTGCGACACCAACTGCGTAACCGTGGAGAGGAACCGGGCGTCCGGCTCCTCCCCCCACCATGTCGACATCACCGGCAATCTGGTGCACGACTGCGCAGGCAGCGGGTCGGCAGGTGGTGTTGCCGCTACGGGACCCGTCGGCGCAGCCGACCCTCGGTGGAGGTCGACCACGTCGGTTGCTGTCAGGTCAGGGGCATAGGCCCGTGTCCGAGTTGTAGTAGATGTCGATCGAACCGCTCCAGGTCATGCACTGGCCGGGCTCGGGAAGGTCCTTGTACACCGGTCCGGCATAGGTCGTGTAGGAACCGGCGTCCGTCGCCGGGTGGTTGCCGGTCGGCCAGGTGTCCAGCGTGACCTCCATGAACACGCGGGTGCCGGGCTTGTTGCGCACCGTCACAGCGCACCACTGCTTGTCGGTGGAGCTGTAGGCCACGTAGGTGGTGGCGGCCACGGTGGTCTGCGAGGACTTGATCGGCGTCGACGTGAAGACCTCGTAGCCGGCGCCGCACGCCCCGTTGTAGGCGCCGGCCGTGGCGGCCGATGCGGGAGTCGTCGCGGCGAGCGTGCCGCTCAGGGTCAGGACGGCAAGGGCGCCGGCGGTGGCTGCCTTGTGGCGGATCGACTTCATGGTGTTCCCCCTGGTGTGTCGTGGTGGGACGGCCGGTCGTGACCGTCCACACCAAGTGAGACAGGGCAGGCCCGCTGAGAGTTGTGGGCGCTTTTGTCGCGGTCCTGTCACCTGTGTAACGGGGGCCCGTTACGCCAACGGCGTCTTGTTTGCGGGTTCGTATGCACGTCACCCGTCCGTCTGCCGCCATCGCTGATGTGTTGAGCACCGGCCCCCGTAGCCATCCGTGAGCCATGCTCAAGATCTGTGGATCGAGCTCGGGGAGCACGCGAAGGGCGTACCTTCCCGAGTGATCGATTGATGGTCATCGAGTTGGCCGGTGTTCGCAGCACTGGTCGGGAAGGCGGCCCGTGCTCAGCGAAGTCAACGACGACGGCACCACCGCCGACGGCTCCGCCCTGACCGACGAGATCGTCCGGGAAAGCGCAAGAAGGATGCTGGCCGCCGCGCAGAAAGAGGAAGTCAACGCCGAAATATCCGAGTGGGACGACCAGCGCGACGCGAACGGCCGACGGCTCGTGGTCCGCAACGGCTACCACCGGCCCAGGAAGCTCACCACCGCGGTCGGCGCCGTCGAGGTGAAAGTGCCGCGGGTGAACGACAAGCTCGTCGACGAGGCCACCGGCGAGCGCAAACGGTTCTCCTCCGCGATCCTGCCTCCGTGGTGCCGCAAGTCCTCGAAGATCAGCGAGGTGCTGCTGCTCTACAGGCACGGCCTGTCCTCCGGCGACTTCGTACCCTCGCTGGAGCGATCCTTCGGCAGCTCGGCCGGATTGTCCCCGGCCACGGTCACCCGGCTGACGACGCATAGGCAGGCCGACCACGCCGCGTTCATGAGCCGCGACCTCGCGGAGGTCGACTACGTGTACACGTGGGCCGACGGCATCCACCTCAACGCCAGCCTGAATGAGGCTAAAGCCTGCGTCCTGGTGCTCACCGGGGTGCGCACCGACGGCTCCAAGGAACTGGTCGCGCTCAGGGGCCGCTACCGCAAATCGGGCGAGTCCTGGGCAGACCTGCTCCGGGGCTGCGCCCGCCGGGACATGCGCGCCCCAGTGCTCGCGGTCGGCGGCGACGCCCTGGGCTTATGGAAGGCCCTGGCCGAGGTGTTGCCCGCCACCCGCGAGCAGAGGTACTGGGTTCACCGGACGGCCAACGTCCTGGACGCCATGCCGAAGTCCGCACAGCCGGCCGAGTCCGCACAGCCGGCCGCGAAGAAGGCGATCCAGAACACCTACAACGCCGAGGACCGCGACCACGCCAAGGCAGCAGTGAAGACGTTCGCCAAGCGCTACGGCGCGAAGCCCTCAGAGGTAGTCAGGAAGACCACCGACAACCAGGAGGAGCTGCTGGCGTTCTTCGATTTTCCGGCCGAGCACTGGATCCACCTGCGGACCACGAATCCGATCGAGTCGAGCTTCTCCATCGTCCGGCCGCGGAGGCAGGTCACTCGTGGGGCCGGCCTCCGCATCGCCGCCCCGGCCATGGTCTTCAAGCTCGTCGAGTCCGCACAGGCCC
The DNA here is from genome assembly GCF_042792555.1 of Streptomyces sp. NPDC056628. Taxonomy (NCBI): domain Bacteria; kingdom Bacillati; phylum Actinomycetota; class Actinomycetes; order Kitasatosporales; family Streptomycetaceae; genus Streptomyces; species Streptomyces sp. NPDC056628. Next base: position 9,310 of record NZ_JBHTWG010000030.1, on the reverse strand, counting down.
GTTGGCGAGCGGTGAACGCGCCCCACCTCGTCGCCCTCGTCCGCGTCGGAGCCCGCTTCGAACACGGCCAGCTCGTCGAACGCCCCGGGGAGGTCTCCGCGTGAGCGACTCGTCGCACGGCATGCTGCACCACGTCGAGCTGTGGGTGCCGGACCTCCATCGTGCGCTCGCCTCACTCGGCTGGCTACTGCAGGCGCTGGGGTATGCCCTCTACCAAAGCTGGGAAGGCGGACACAGCTGGCGGCTCGGGCCGACCTACCTGGTCATCGAGCAGTCGTCGGCCCTCACCGCCGAAGAGCACGATCGCTGCCGCCCAGGGCTGAACCACCTGGCCTTCCACGTCGAAGACGCCACCACGGTCGAGAAGCTCGTGGCCAACGCCATCCAGCACGGCTGGCACCTGATGTTCCCCGAGCGGCATCCCTACGCCGGCGGCAGTCAGCACTACGCCGCCTACCTGGAGAACGACGACGGCTTCGAAGTCGAACTCGTGGCGATCAACTCACCTGGACGAAAGTGAGATCAATCGATTCATGGGTCTTGACGATCACTCGCGTTCGGACACGCGTGCGCCCTGACGTCCAGGTGACGCCGGTGGCTGAATACCGGGTTCGGGCTCACCATGGCCGGCCGCCCCGAAGCCCGGTCGATCAGGGCCTCGGCGACCGTGTGCAGCTTGACGTCGGTGCGCTGGGAGACCTTGCGCAGCACCTCGACCCGGCCGTCGGCGCTTTCCGAGGGGGGCGCGAGCAGAACGCCTATGGCCTGATCCACTGTCGCGTGGGAGCCGACAGCATGCTGCAACTGTGCGGTGTACAGCTCCAGGTCGGCGATAGCGGCGTCGTCACACCTTGCACCAGAAGGGGGACGCTGCGCGCGGGAGCTCGTCTTGACTGGTCTCCATAAGGGCGAGGTCTCCGGTACGCCTGCCCACCATCGCGTCAGCAAGACGCGCTCGCTGTGGCCTGAAGACTCACCGCTCCCAGTAGGGACTCAGGGGTAGGCCATCGTTGCAGCGGGGTCGGGGCTCGGTCCGGCCGGCCGGCTGCGATTGCCGTGCCAGTCCAGTATGAGCACCGTGGCGTCGTCCTCGAGGTTGCCGTGGCAGGCGTCGAGCACCGCGGCGGTCAGGCTCCGGACGGCTTCTCGCGGGTGCAGTGCGCGGGTGTCGTGAACGACCGAGCCCAGGTCGACGGCCGCGGCACCGCGCTCCTGCATGCCGTCGGTGAGCAGGACCAGGCGGTCCCCGGGACGCAACTGCAGTTCCTGTAGGCGGTAGGGGGTGGGTGCCGCCACACCGAAGGGCAGGTTGACGGCGAGTTTCACCTCTTCGACGGCGTTGTCACGCAGCAGCAGCGGCCGGGGGTGGCCGGCGTTGACCATTTCGCACAGGCCCGTTTCGAGGTCGACGCACAGCAGCTGTCCGGTGGCCAGGCCGCTGCTGTGGCTCAGCAGGGCCTGATGGGCGTGGTGGGCCTGCTTGAGGGCGTCGCAGCCGCTGCGGCGTGCCCGCCGCAGCGCGCTGACCAGCAAGGTGGCAAGAAGCGCGGAGTTGGTGTCGTGGCCCATGGCGTCGGTGATGGACAGGTGCAGGGTGTCGCGGTCGAGGGTGTAGTCGTAGGTGTCGCCACCGATGTCGTCGGCCGGGACCAGCCCGGCGGCCAGAGTGAACTGGGCGGCCTCGCAGCAGGGGGCCGAGGGAAGCAACTGGTGCTGGATCTCCGCGGCCAGGCTGGTGTCGGTGGTGCGCCGGCCCAAGTGGTACAGGTCGGTGAAGCGCCCGTCTGTGACGATGATGTAGGCCAGGGTGTGGGCCGCGTCGCGGACCTGTCGCAGCACGATGTCGTCTGCGGACTGCAGGGTCACCTCCAGGACGCCGATGCAGTCGCCCCGGTTGGTGACCGGCGTGATGACGCGCCATCCGCCCTGGCCGTCCGGTTCCACGTGCTGGCGCTGGCTCTGCAGCACGCTGTCGTAGACGCTGTCCCGCAGGTCGATGAGCTCGCCTGGGACGGTGACCTCGTTGCCGGCCGCCGCGAGGCGTACCAGCCGCTGGCCGATGAGGTCGACGAACAGGAAGGACACGGCCTCGGCACCGAACCGCTTCTGCAGGTCGTGTGCCACCACGTCGACGGACTCACCGGGCGGGGCCGCTTCGGCGGCGGCCAGCAACTCGCCCAGTTCCAGATCTCCACCCTTCACAGCAACCTCCTTTCGGTTGCTGCACCTTCTTCCCCGAGTCTGCGCAACCTCACAATTCTGTCGATTTTACCTGGCCAGAGCGGTGTTCCATATCGGTGCGAGCACGTCCAGCCTCCCTCAGGCGGCGTTCGTGGGCGATCGTGCGGCCGGTGCGTCGGCGGACCTGGGACGCAGAGGAAACAGCATGTCGACTGCAGGGGGAGCGAGCCGGGAACGGGCGGATGGCGCTCCGGTGCACGGTGGTTGCTCGACGCGGTGCTGGTGCGGCCCTCGGCCAGGTTTGGTTGCCAGTGGAGGGGGCGACGCCCGATCTCAAAAGTTGACGCCCATGTGTTCGAACGAAAGATCATTACGGGACAAGTCCTGCTTCCACGTAGGTCGATGGAAGGGGGGCGGAAGCTCCCCGCGCACGCCACTTCCGGTCCGCGCGCGACGGCGTCAGGGGCGTCTCGCAGTCTGAGCGCCCGTCGGCGGCCGCCTCTTCGGCTCCGACGCAGCAGCGAGGCCCTAGGAGGGCGGTATGACACCTGATGCCTGATTCCTCGTTTCGTGCAGGGCAGGCGGGCGGGTCGTGGCGTCGCCGGTCGGCTATGGCCGGGGCTGGGTGAACAAGCCTGGCTCGGTCTCGGCCAGGATCCCGCGGTCGGCCAGCCGCTTGAGCTTGAAGCGGACGTTGTCGATGTTGTTGGGCGCGACTGGCAGGCCCGTCGCCTCGCACACCTGCCGGGCCGCAGCGCGTGGTCGGCGGCGGTGAACACCGCCATGATCGGCTGATAGGCTGGATGATCCGGCAATTTGGGTGCCCGTAGCGCGGGCGGTTGCGGGTCGGGCAGCCCCAGCAGTGACTTTCGGGTGATCCGGACTTCTTCGGCGGCCCGGCTGAGTTCGTCGAGCCGTGCGGTCAGATGCGTGACCTGTTCCCACATCGTCTCGGCCCGCGCGGTGATCGCCCGTTCCTGCTCATCCAGCCGTGCCAGCATCGCCCCGAGGGTCAGTTCCCGCCCGTCATGCGGAGTGCCAGGCGGGTACTTCTACACCTGGCATGATGACGGCATCGCCCTGTACCGCTTCGTCGACTCGACGACGAACACTTGCCGTACGAGAGGCGGATGGACGCCCCCGGACACGTCAGCGTCGAGCAGCTGCGGCCCAGGCCGCCGGGCTCGGCTTCTTCGCGGCCCGCGCCCTGGTCGTCCTAGCCGGGCGCGCGTACGTCGACGCCGTCACCGCCGTACGGCCGGACGCCCTGCGCCCCTGGACGGATGCTGCGGCATCGGCGAGCAGCGCTCACGCCTCGCCCGCCCGGCTGCTGCCGATGATCCGCTCGGCCTGGCCCGGACCTTCGCAGCTTGCCCAGCGTCGTCACCGCCCGGTTAGGTACTGGATGCGTGCACCGTGGACGCCGGCGGGATGCTCTCGGAAGAAGCCGGTAACTTACCGAGGACCGCTGCATCGTTCGAGCTCGTGGCCGCCGAAGCGGTGGACCTCGTAGCCGGAAAGCTTCAACTGCCGATCTTCCGCCACCATCTGGGCATACAGCTCGCGGTTCGCCTTGGAGTTGACGGCCCCGCCAGCTTTTCAGGTGAGCGATGCCGTGTTCGACCCGGATGCGGCGTGAGGAGTGGGCATTGCGCTGTCGTTCATGTATCAACGCCACCCGCAGGACATCGCCCTGTTGCGCCCCTTAACCTGTCACCCCCGTTCACTGATCCGGGCCCGGGCGCTGGCGCTGGCCGCTCTGCGACTGATGGGTGCACTGTCCTACGACGAACTGATGCCGTTCGCCGGCGACCCCGACCCTCTGGTCCGCAGCACCGCCGACCGCGCGCTGCGGCGCAGGTCCCAGAAGTCGAACTCGGGGAGCCCGGTGACATCGCGCCTCGTACAGGGACTGTCCCTGCAGGGCGAGTATTCGATCGATCCAAAGTCGGCGAAACCGTCCCGAGCCTCAGCGAAATCCCTAGCATCTGACAATGCGCACAACTCCTACACTGCTGCGGGCCTTTCGTCCTTCTGTCCAAGAGCGTCTGTACGACTTCTACGACGAGCTGCGAAGTGCCGACGACCTCTTCTTCGACCGTCATCTGGACGCCTGGATCGCGACCTCGCACGCACTGGTCAGCAGTGCCGCGGCCGATCCGAGGCTGTCGTCGGTGCGCTACCCCGACATCAGTGCCGTCTGCGAGGAACTGCGCCCGCTGGCGGAAGTCCTGAGTCGGCAGATGCTCTACAGCGACGCTCCCGACCACACCCGGCTGCGGTCCCTGATCGGCAAGTCGTTCACACCCCGGGCGGTGGCGTCGCTGCGCCCCCGGATCGAGGAAACAGTCGACCGGCTCCTCCTGCGGGCTGCGCCCACTGGCCGGATGGACGTCATGGCCGACCTGGCCCGTCCTCTGCCTCTCACCGTGATCTGCGACCTGATCGGCGTGCCTGAGCAGGACCGCCCTGCCCTCGCCGCCTGGTCGGCCCCGGTCGCCGAGGCCATCGGCAACTCCCGCCTCGACGCCGACGCCCATCGCACGGCCTCGCAGAGCATGGCGTCCACACTCGACTACCTCCGCACCCTCCTCTCACATCAGGACACCTCCACTCCGCACACCCTGGGCCGACTGCTGAGCACACAGGCGCAGCAAACCGACCAGGACCTCGACGAACTCCTCGCCAACTGCGCCCTGCTCCTCATCGCCGGCCACGAGACCACCACCCACTTCATCGGCAACTCAACTCTCGCTCTGCTGCGCCACCCGCACGCCGCCGACCGGTTGCGTAAGCGCCCCGACCTGATGCCCGCCGCCGTCGAGGAACTTCTGCGCTACGACGCCCCGGTGCATCTGCTGCTCCGACGAGCACGCCATGACCTCGAACTGGCGGGACGCACCATCGCTGCGGGGCAGACCGTGCTCCTTGTGTCCGGCGCCGCCAACCGCGACCCCGCCGTCTTTCAGGACCCTCACGTTCTGGATCTCGAGCGGTCCGGCACACGGCACATCGCGTTCGGACACGGTCCTCACTTCTGCCTCGGCGCGGCGCTGGCCCGGCTCGAAGGCGAGGTCGCGCTCGGCGCACTGCTCACCCGGTTCCCCGACCTCCGTCTCGACGGCCCTGAACCGCAGTGGCAGCGCAGTCTCAACTTCCGTGGCCTCACGCGCCTGGACGTCAGCTTCACCCCGGCAGGTGGATGAGCGCAGCAGGGGCCGCAGGACCGCCCGCCGGGGCGCCTGCGCACGCCCGTGACCACGCGGCGCAACACGCCCTCACTACATGCGGGTTGGCCGAGGAAGACAGAAGCCCTTGCCGGGGAAGCGTGCTGTGCCGACTGCGTGGGGCAGGCCACAGTTCTGCTCGCCGCTGGCCCGTAGGGTCGCGGGTATGAGTGACGACCAGCAGCAGGAACAGGCCACTGAGGGCGCCTGGGGGAGGATCGAGGCGTGGCTGAAGCAGAACGCTCCGCGCTCCCACCGGTTGCTCCCCCCGCCCGCACCAGAAGCCGACATCCACGCGGTTGAGCAGGAACTCGACCTCATCATCCCACCGGGACTGCGGGCGTTCTATCGCCTCCGCAACGGCACCGGTCACCCCGCCGACTTCGGCTGGACACTCGAACCTGAGACCGCACTCCACCAGCAAGGGGAGGGAACAGCCTGGCTGTTGCCGATGAAGCACGCGATCCCTCCCGTGGAGCAACTGCCGTACTGGGATGAAGGTCCCCACACCATCGGCATGCCGGCCGACCCCGCGATGCGCTACCTCGCCTTCGCCGCGACCGACCGCAGCGGCCTGTACGGGCTGTTCACGGACTGCACCCCAGGACCCGGCTACGGACGGATCGGAACCTTCGAAGAGGCCGGCATTCCCGAACTGGGGGTGTGGCTGTCGTTCGCCGACTACCTCATCGAAGTCGCCGACGCACTGTATGAGAACCGTGGTGTGGAGTACGCGGACGGGCGCCAGGACAGGACCGTGCCCGGTCTCGTCGATCGGGCCCTGGTGTGGGACGGACCTGTGTATCCGCTGGACCCGGACTGGGAACGCTTCGCGTAGCGCTGTGGCCGGAACACCATGCGGTGTTCCGGCCGCGGGATCGGTCCGTCAACGGTCAGTCAGCCGACGTTCTTCCATGCACAGACTGTGTCGGCGATCTTGCAGGGCTCGAAGCCGGGATCGCTGATGAAGAACCCGTCCTTGTCGAGGAGACGCGTCTGCGGGACGAACTTGATGCCGAAGTCGAGAAACGCGCCTTCGTTCTGGTCTTGCGGCACCAAGGCGCGACCGCACTTCGCGTTCCACTTCCGCACGAGTTCACCGTTCCCGACCAGCAAAAACCCAGCTCTAGGCCCCGACGGGGCACTGACCCCGGCCCGCCGAGCACCTCGGCCTCCCCGCGAGGCCGGGGCCCGAGTCATGCCGGCGCCCCTGTGGACGCGCAGCCCCGCGCCATGTGCAGGTAAAAACTCACGGCGCTCAACCCGTTGACGTACATACCGTCCGGTCAGTACGTTCCCCGGAACCCGGGCCACCGCTTCACCGTTCCCTCTGATTCGCCCCGTTCCGCCTGTTCCGTCCCCGAACCCATCGGAGCGCGCACCGCATGGACACCGCACCTTCCGCCCAGCCGCTCACCTCCACCACTCTCGCGGCCCCCAACCGCCGCCGGGTCGCCACGGCAGCCGCCTTGGCCTCGGCCGTCGAGTGGTACGACTACTTCGTCTTCGGCATCGCCGCGGCCTTGGTCCTCGGCGATCTGTACTTCCCGGCCGGGAGTCCCACCGCCGGGGTCCTCGCGGCCTTCGCCACCTTCGCCGTCGGCTTCCTGGCCCGTCCGCTCGGCGGCATCGTCGCCGGTCAGCTCGGCGACAAGCGCGGCCGCAAGCCCATGCTGGTGCTCGCGCTCACCCTGATGGGCGTGGCCACCATCGGCATCGGCCTGCTCCCGACGTACGAGACGATCGGCGTCGCCGCCCCGATCCTGCTCGTCCTGCTCCGCGTCGTGCAGGGCGTCGCCGTCGGCGCGCAGTGGGGCGGCGCGATGCTGCTGGCCACCGAGTACGCCCCTGAGGGCAAGCGCGGCGTCTACGGCAGCGTCGTCCAACTCGGCGTTCCCATCGGCGTGGTGAGCGCCAACAGCGTGTTCCTGCTGGCCGGCGCCTTCACCTCGGACAGCGCGTTCGCCTCCTGGGGCTGGCGCGTGCCCTTCCTGGTCGGGCTGCCCGTGCTCGCCCTCGCCTGGTACATCCACACCCGGGTGGAGGAGACCCCGGAGTTCCGGGAGGCCGAGCGGGCGCTGGCCGAGAAGGAGAGGGGCGAGAAGAACTCACCCCTGCGCACGGTCCTGCGCGGTCACCTCGGCACCGTGCTGCTGGCCGGCGGCTCCTTCGCGGTGAACACCGCGACGTTCTACATCATCATCACCGGCGTCCTGGACTACACGACCCGTGAACTGGGCATGGACAAGGGCGCTGTCCTCACCGTCTCCCTGTGCGTCAGCCTCACCCAGCTGGTGCTGATCCCCGCCTCCGCCGCCCTGTCCGACCGGCTCGGCCGGATCAGGATCTACGCGATCGGCGCGGTCGGCATCGCGCTGTGGGCCGTGCCAATGTTCCTGCTGATCGACACCGGGTCGCTGCTGTGGCTCGCGGTCAGCACGTTTGTCGCGAGCTGCTTCCTCAGCATCATGTATGGCCCCCAGGCGGCGCTGTTCGCCGAGCTATTCACTCCGGAGATGCGCTACACCGGAGCCTCCCTCGGCTACCAGATCGCCGCTGTCGCCGGCGGCGGGCTGGCACCGTTCGTCATGGTGCTGCTGCTGGAGGCGACAGGCACCTCGATGGCCGTCTCCGGCTACATCATCGGGCTGTCGCTGATCGCCCTGGCCTCCATCAAGGTCCTCGCGGACCGGGCCCGCTCACACTGAGCCGGCCGTCCGGCCGGGCCGCGGTTCCCCTGCCTCCGTCTGCTCCGGAGCCGGGACCGCGGCCGACGGGCCGTCGCCCCCGACCGGGCCTGGGCCGCGAGACCGCCACACCCGCCAGGCACAGGGCGCCGCCCACCAGCGTGAGCGGTCCCGGCACCTCGCCGAGCGCCAACCCGGACACCACTTCGAGGCCGCTGTCCGGGCATTGTCCGTGTTCAGGACGAGCGCCGCTTCGCCAGTACCCCGCCCCGGGAGAACTGGTCGTCCATCCCGCCGTTGGCCAGGACGTCCCCGCAGAAGACGGCATCGACCAGAACCGCACCGGAGCGTGGTTCCGCGCCGTGCCCTGCGCCTCAAGGGCGAGGCAGGCCGGGCGGAGGAACTGGCCGAGAGCAACCGTATCTGGACCGCGCTGTTCGCCGCCGTCAGTCACAACCTGCGCACCCCGTTCGCCGGCATCAAGGCCGCCATGACGTCGCTGCGGTCCCATGACGTCGAGTGGTGCGAGGAGGACGAGGCGGAGCTGCTGGAGGCCATCGAGGAGGGCGCCGACCGGCGCGACCAGTTGGTCGGCAACCTGCTCGGCATGTCCCGCCTGCAGACCGGCAGAGTCACACCCGTACTGCGCGAGACCGACCTCGACGAGGTCGTCCCCATGGCGCTCGGCGGGGTTCCCGGGGGCAGCGTCGAGCTGGACATCCCCGAGACACTGCCCGTGGTCCACGTGGACCGGGGACGCCTGGAGCGGGCCGGCCAATGTCGTCGAGAACGCCGTCAAGCACAGCCCAACGGGGGAGAAGGCGTTGGTCTTCGCCAGTGCCCGCGGCGACCGGGTCGACGTGCGGGTCGTCGACCGCGGCCCCGGAGTACCGGACGAGGCCAAGGCACGCATCTTCGAACCGTTCCAGCGCCACGGCGACTCACCCCGCGGCGTGGGTGTCGGCCTCGGCTTCGCGGTCGCACGTCGCTTGGCCGAGGCCATTCGCGGCACCGTGCACGCCGAGGACGGAGGCTGAGGAACATCCATGTCAGATCGTGCGCTACGCCGACGTCAGCCCTGGTGGGCAACTGACGGAACGTCGGCGGCCGGATCCGCTTAAGACGTCATCTCATTTGGCTGAGTAGGCTGCTGGCTGTGGTGAGGATCGTTGAGCGGCTGGTGCCGGATGAGTTGTGGGAGCTGTTTCAGCGGGT
>NZ_JBHTWG010000029.1:0-98728 GCF_042792555.1 Streptomyces sp. NPDC056628 | reverse complement strand
CCATGAGACCGCCCCCGCACGATCGAAGTCCCGCTACACTCCCGCCACCCGGCGGAAAGACCTGGTCAGGCAGCGAAATCCTGCTGGAGTATTAGGGGCGCTTGGCGAGACCACCGGCACATCCCCTCTGACCTGGCGCTTCTCGGAGGAAGCGGGAGACTTCGGCGCCATCGACACGCATTCGACTGAGGAGGGGGCGACACGGGTCGGATGAAGCCGCACGCCCGGGGTATCCGCCTGGACATGCTTGCCCTAATCGCCTACCGCTCGTACCACGGCGCAACGACCGTGTGGGCCTTCGTCGTTGCCATTCTCATCGTGCTGGTGGCGGGTTGGTACATCCGGCATCGCAGGTAGGTGCGACACCCGCTTCAGGAGTTCGATCGCTCCCTGGCGCTGGTGGGGGGCCGGCCATGCTGGCCATGCCAGACCGCCTAGGGGTGCTGACGTCCGGAGCCGTGGATGTCAGACAACGGCGCGACCGCCTGCGCCCGCCGTTGGTCTGGTGGTTGCCTTGGCGATGGCTCTGGGGACCGTGTGCTCCGTGTCCACCCTCATAGGTTGAACAGGCTCTCCTGAAAGTTCTCGACAACGGGGCTTGACCCGGAATCTTGGACACGGGCTATGCGGCTTGGGCCAGGGTAGTTGATGTTGTGGCGAGTGCTGTTTCGTAGGCGATGGGACTGCGTTGTCCGAGGCTGGAGTGGCGGCGTCGGGTGTTGTAGCGGTGCAGCCAGCGGAACAGGTCGAGGCGGGCTTCGCGCTCGTCGGCCCAGGCACCGCGCCCCTGGAGGATCTCCCTCTTGCATGTGGCGTTGAAGGACTCGGCGAGCGCGTTGTCCGCCGAGCTGCCGACGGCGCTCATGCTCTGGATCACGCCCGCCTGGCGGCAGGCGTCGGCGAACGCCCCGCTCGTGTACTGGGCTCCGTGATCGGTGTGCATGACAGCGCCGGCGAGGCTGCCACGGCACCGCTCGGCGGCGGCCAGGGCGTCGATGACGAGGCCGGCACGCATGTGGTCAGCGATCGCCCACCCGGCCAGGCGCCGAGAGGCGAGATCGATCATCGTGGCCAGATACAGGAAGTTCCCGCCGGCCAGCGGGAGGTAGGTGATGTCGCCGACGTACTTCGTGTTCACCACCGCGGCAGTGAAGTCACGGCCGATGAGGTCGGCGGCCTTCACGGCGGCCGGGTCCGCGGTCGTGGTGCGGTGCCTCCTGCGCAGCCGCAGTCCGGCCAGGTTGGCCTGGCGCATGATGCGGGCGACCCTCTTGTGGTTGACCAACTCGCCTGCCTCACGCAGTTCGGCGGTGATCCTGGGGACGCCGTAGGTGCCGTCCGAGTCACGGTGAACCGTGCGTATTCGGGCGGCGAGCTGCGCGTCGGCTGCCTGGCGGGCTGTCCTCGCGGCCGCGGTCTTGCGCCAGTAATAGAAGCTGGAGCGGGCGATGTTGAGGATGGTGCACAGCCGCTTCACGCCGAAGCGGCGCTGGTGGTCTGCGACGAACTGGAAGCGGTTCACCAGCGCGTCTCCCCGGCGAAATACTTCGCTGCCTTGCGGAGGATCTCGCGCTCCTCCTCCAGCTCGCGGACCTTCTTGCGCAGGGCCGCGTTCTCCGCTTCCAACGCAGCCGGCGGCTCGGCGGGTATTTCCGCCCGGCGTCCCCGAGGCCGGCTTGCCCCGGCCGCCCGGACCCAGTTCCGCAGAGTCTCCGGATTGACACCCAGATCAGCGGCGACCGACCTGATCGTCGCTCCGGGCCGCGACTGATACAGCGCGACCGCGTCCGCCTTGAACTCGGCGGGGTAGTGCTTCATGACCACGAGATGTCCGTTCTCAGATCCTCAAGATCTAGTGTCTCGTGTGTCCAAGATCAGGGGTCAAGGCCCAACATCCCGTCGTGGGTAAAAGAGGCCCAGCAGAAAGGCCATGTTCGCGGCTGTGCGTTGGCGTTGTCACGCAGCTAGACACTCAGCGCTCCCCGAAGTCGGGTGTGAGCTTGTGACAAGATCGCGGGATGCTGCGACTCACCGATTTCATTGTCGACTGCCCGGACACGATGAAGCTGGCCGCTTTCTACTCCGAAGTGACGGGCCGTCCGATCAAGGAAGGCAGCTCCGAAGACTGGGCTGGCATCCAGTTCGGCGAGATCGAGCTGGCATTCATCCGGGTGGACGACTACCGCGCTCCGCAGTGGCCCGACAGCGAGCACCCCAAGCAGTTCCACCTCGACTTCGAAGTGGACGAGTTCGAGTCCGAGCATCGCCGCGTCCTCGACCTCGGCGCGACGCTGAGGCAGGACTTCGTCGGCCCCAACGGCTATGGCTGGCAGGTCTACACCGACCCGATCGGCCATCCCTTCTGCCTGTGCCGCAACAAGGGCGTCATCTGGACCGACCAGGGCCCGGTCTGGCCCAGGCGCGACTGATCGGCCACCCACTTCCTCACCCACCACTCTCCCCAGCTCCCATCCCATCCGCTGTGACCCGCACGCTTTCCAACTGTGGTGGTGGTCCTGGAGGGCGTTCATGAGAGATCAACTGGTGGGGCAAGCCCGATGAGCGGTCCCCGCTGAACGACCGTGAACGCGGCTGAACGAGACCGAAACTGAGACGTCTCGGTGGCCGTCGATACGGCTCCGGGCCTCGCTCTGGTGCTGCCGCCACGTGGGAGTATGGGCGTGGAGACCGTGGCGGACCTGCGAGTGGTGCTTGAGTCGTTGGCCAAGGAGGACGGTGTCTTCGGCCGAGCCGAGAGCGGGGATGCGGGCTCCGTCGAAGAGCACGTGTACCGCTTGGTCCTTGATGCCCAGAAAGCTTGGGCGCCCTATGCGATCGAGGGTTCTCGGGGGCCGACCCGCCCCGCTGACATCGCCGATGCCCTGACGGCCGTCGACGCGGCCTTCACGATGCGAACTACGGGCACGGTGGCCGGTGAGGTCGACCGGGTCAATAACCATGCACGAGGCGCTGCCGGACGTCTACCGGGAGATGGTGTCCCTCGGGGCGGGCTGCGGTCTCCGACAGGGTGAGATCTTCGGCCTGGCGGTCGAAGACGTCGACTTCCTCGGCGGCGTCGTCCGCGTCACTCGGCAGGTCAAGCTCATCCGTGGTGTTCAGGCGGTCTTCGGGCCACCCAAGGGCGGCAAGGGGCTGCTGACCTGGAGAGCGGTCAGAACAGCCACAACTGAGAGGGGGCGGCCGGGAGCTTCCGGCCGCCTCGGCGACCGAGGTCCTGTCGCCGAGCGCCCTTCCACAACCCTGGGACGGTCTGCAAGGGCGCTTGTGCTTGCCTACGGGTCAGCCCTTTTGAGGAAACGTTTCTCCTTCTGGAGTCGCGATCACGTCGCGTTCCCGCGTCGCGCTTCTCTCCGTTGCGTTCGGCGGCCCGACCAGGTACCGGGCACGCGCATCGACCCCGGACGGCACACCGCATGCCCTCAGGTGACGGACGACCCTCTGACGTGCACGAACGAGTTACTTCGCGTGACCATCGGCCCGGTCAGGCCGATGAACGGGTGGACGCAGGGTCCGATCAGACGTCGAACCTATGAGATGAGGGCCGAGGGTTGAGGAAGACGAGGGTGAGGCGCGGCGCGGTGGCGCGACTCGGGGCGGGGGCGCTGGTCGCGGGGGTCGCGTGCTGCGTGGCCGCCGGAAGCGCTCACGCCGACGAGACCAACACCGGGGCGCACAACGGGCCCAGGATCGGGCTGGTCAACACGGGACAGGTCGACGATCCGATGGAAGACGTGCTGGAGCACTTCCTGCTCGTCGGTGACGGGTACACCTGGGGCTGAGGAGCGGGGCGGCTGCGGGGGGCTCGCCAAGCCCCCCCCCGGCTACCCGAGGCATCCTCCGCATCCGGCGATTTCTCCGCGGTGGCATAGCGGCAGCGCCCCGCACGCGTCACAAGGTGCAGGAGAGGCGGGCGTCCGGTCCGTCCGACGGATGAGAAGGTGACGATGGATGCGGAAGCTCAGGCCGGCTTTCGGGGGTTCGTGGAGGGCAGGTCGTCCGCGCTGCTCAAGACCGCCGTGCTGCTGAGCGGCGGCGACCGGCACGCCGCCGAGGACCTGTTGCAGAACGCCCTGATCAAGGCCGCCGGCCGCTGGCAGCGGATCGACGAACCCGAGGCGTACGTACGGCAGATCCTGTACCGGCAGCAGATCAGCCGCTGGCGGCTGAAGTGGCGGCGGCGGGAGGTGAGCGTCCCCGAGCTCCCCGAGCCCGGCAGCGAGCCGGACGCCTCGGCCGCCGCCGAACTGCGGCTGCTCATGCGCGGCGCCCTCGCCCGGCTCACCCCGCGCCAGCGCACCGTGCTGGTGCTGCGCTACTTCGAGGACCTGCCCGAGGCCGACGTGGCCCGCATCCTCGGCTGTTCGGTCGGCACCGTACGGTCCACCACCCACCGCTCGCTGGCCCGCCTGCGCGCCCTCGCCCCCGAGCTGCGCGCCCTAGATTCCGGCGCGGCCACCGCCCGGCCGGCGCAGTCCCGCGACTTCTCCCCGATGGAGGTGCGTTAAGTGAACGTCGAGGAACTCGTGCGCCAGTCCCTTCGGGAGCAGGCCGGTCAACAGCCGCCCGTGGACGCCGGCTTCGCCGACCGGGTGCTCGCGGTCCGCCGGCGCCGCCGCACCCGGCGCATCGCCTCCGTCGCGGCGGCCACCGCGGCCGTCGTCGGCATCGCGGTCGCCGTGCCGCTGCTCGGCACCGGCAAGGACGACGCCCGTCCCGCGGTCGGCCTGCGGACCGACGGCGTCCAGGCCCATCCCGACCAGTCGCCGCCGCGCGACGTGGTCGGCGCCGGCGAGACCGTCCTGGCCGCCCACTACACGTCCGAACTGCGCGTCCGGTCCGAGAAGCGCGGCACCGTCGAGCGCACCTACTGGCTGCTCGACGCGAAGACCGGCACGTACAAGAGGGACACCCGCTGGTCGTTCGTCGCCGTCGCGCCCGGTCTGAAGACGGCCGCCGTGCTGGAGCGGGGACTGCCCGCCCACCGGATCGGCCTGCTCGACCTCGCGTCGGGCCGGGTCGAGCGCTGGATCCCGGTCCAGCACGGCGTCGGCGGCGTCGCGTTCGGCCACGACGGGGGCAAGCTCGTGGCGACCACGTACGGGCAGGACCCCGACCTGCGCACCAAGGAGAAGATGGACGGCCCCGACGGGCGGCCGGTGTGGCAGTGGAACTCCGCGTACGGCCGGTCGAGCCGGTCCGGCTTCTACGTCCTCGACGTGGCGCACGGCACGGGTCCCTGGAGCGCCGTCCCACCCGAGGCCGACATCAACGCCCGCCAGGACTTCGCGTTCAGCCGGGCCGGCGACCGCGTGTACGCGCAGTACATCGGGGGCCGTGACGGACTCCAGCGGTTCTACTCCCTCGACGGCGCCAGGACCGCCGCCCCGGCCGAGGAGAAGCACCTGCGCTCCGACGTCCCCGCGCGGCTCTCCCCGGACGGACGGCTCGCCGCCCTCGGGCTGTCCAAGGAGGTCGACGGCGACCCCGGCCGGAGCTACTCCTCGATCCTCGACCCCCGCACCGGCAAGGAGATCACCAAGGTGCGCGGCGCCGAACTGCTCGCCTGGGCCGACGGCAAGCGGCTCATCGCCTGGGAACGGGTGACCGGACTGGACGAGCCGTACCGGCCCCGGCTGGTCCTGGTCACCCTCGGCAGCGACAAGGTCGTCCCCCTCAGCGGGGTCCGCGAGCCGGACAAGGACATGCAGCGGCAGAACTGGGAACCGGTCTTCGCCCGCCGGTGAGCCCAGGCGCCCGGGCCCAGGGCTCAGCTCCCGCTCACGAGCTCCTCGTACGCCGCCAGCAGCCCTTCGGCCGCCTCCCGGCCGGCGGGGCGCAGCGGTGCGCGGACCGGGCCGCCGGGCAGACCGAGCGCGCCGAGCAGCGCCTTGGCGGTCACCGCTCCGGGCAGTCCGGCGCTCATCATCGACTCGATGAGCGGGATGGCGCGTTGCTGGAGGCGGGCGGACACGGGGGTGTCGCCCGCCTCGAACGCGTCCAGCACCGACCGGAGATGACGCGGGATCACATTGGCGACCGTACTGACGTAGCCGGCGCCGCCGACGGCCCGCAGCGCGAGGATGTGCTCGTCGCATCCCGCGTAGTACGCCAGGTCCGTGCGCGCGATGACCTTCTGGGCGGCCAGGAAGTCGTACGAGCAGTCCTTCACCGCCACGATCCGCGGGTGCCCGGCGAGCCGGAGCATCGTCTCCGGTTCGATACGGGTGCCGGTCCGGCCGGGGATGTCGTACAGGACGACCGGCAGTCCCGCCGCGTCGGCGACCTCCCGGAAGTGCGCCTCCACGGCGTCCTGCGGTGGCCTGCTGTAGTAGGGGGCGACCACCAGCAGGCCGTCGGCGCCCGCCTTCTCGGCGGCCAGGGCCAGTTCGACCGTGTGGCGGGTGTCGGCGGTCCCGACGCCCGCGACGATCGAGGCCCGGTCGCCCACGGCCTGCCGTACCGCCCGGACCAGAGCCGCCTTCTCCTCGTCGGACGTGGTCGGGGACTCCCCGGTCGTGCCGGACAGCACCAGGCCGTCACAGCCCTCGCCCACCAGCCGGTCGGCGAGACGCTGCGCGCCGTCGAGGTCGAGCGCGCCGTCCTGGGTGAACGGGGTGACCATGGCGCACAGCGCCCGGCCGAGGGGAGGGGCGGCGGCGGAAGTGTCGGGAGTCGTCATGGAGGTAGTCTCGGCACGCTCGATCGCGTAGCTCCACTTAAATTATCTACGAGGTATCGGTAAGCAGTACTGAGCGATGGTGGGGACCGGTCCGGCCGGCTCCGGCTGTTCCGGGTGCGCTTGACCTCAACTTCGCTTGAGGTCGAAAGGTGGGTCCTGCGGGTGACCACCCGCGATCACCACCGCCCCGGAGGCCGTCATGACCCACCGCACCGACACCCACCCCGATCTCGCCCGCCCCGATGCCGGCGCCGCCCTCTTCAGCACCTGGCGTGTGGGGACGCCCCTGCGGCAGAGGGAGGCCGTCGAGGCGATCGCCCGGACGTGGGAGCGGCGGCCCTGGCCCGCCGGAGGGCTGCTCGGCTACCACGTCTACACCGGGCACGACGCCTCCACCCTCCTGCACTACTCGCAGTGGCGGAGCCCGCGGGACTACGACGGTTTCGTCAAGGCCCACCGTCAGGAGCGGGTGGACGAGATCGACACCGCCGTTCCGGGCGTCGAGCGTCTCGGGCTCGGGCGGTTCCGGCGCTACCGCGGCCTCGCCCGGCCGGACGAGACACGGGTGCCCGGCTGTGTCGTGATCGTCGACATCGAGTTCGAGAGGCCGGACCCGGACCGGCAGCGCGCCTGGGTGGACGCCGTGGTCGACGCCCTGGAGAGCGAGCCGCGTCCGCATCCCGGTGGCATCTCCGCCCACTTCCACCTCTCCACCGACGGCACCAGGGTTCTCAACTACGCCGGATGGGAGAGCGCCCAGGCGCATCTCGACGCGCTCGCCGCCCCCGGCGACGGAATCGGCTCGGCGACGGACCAATGGAGGCGGGTGCAGACCTGGCCGGGGCTGAAGGGCACCACGGTCAGCCGGTACGACCACGCGATCGGGTTCGTTCCCGACCGAGGCTGACGGGGGAGCGTACGAGGGCACCCGGAACGGGGGCCACCGAAATGAGCCACGACCCACCGAAAACTTCATTCGCCTGGACAAGAAAAGTTTTCGGTGAGACGGTGGAAGCATGCTGGACGTCACCGTGATCGAGGACCCCCAGGCGGCAGCCGTGTCCCTGGACCCCGTCCGGGCCAGGCTGCTCGCCGAGCTGGCGGCCGGGCCGGCCTCGGCCGCCATGCTGGCCGGGAACGTCGGCCTGCCCCGGCAGAAGGTGAACTACCACCTCAAGACGCTGGAGCGGCACGGCCTGGTCGAACTGGCAGGAGAGCGCCGCAAGGGCAACGTCACCGAGCGGCTGATGCGCGCGACCGCCGCGTCGTACGTGATCTCCCCGCTCGCGCTGGCCTCCGTGCAGCCCGACCCGGACCGCTTCCGCGACCAGCTCTCCGCCCGCTGGCTGCTGGCGCTCGGCGCCCGGCTGGTCCGGGACGTCGGCTCGCTGATCACCGGGGCCGCCAAGGCCCGCAAGCGGCTGGCCACCTTCGCGCTGGACGGCGAGGTCCGCTTCGCCTCGGCGGCCGACCGGGCCGCGTTCATCGAGGAGCTGACCGCCGGGGTGAGCGCGCTGATCCGCAAGTACGACGCGCCCGGCGCCGAGGACGGCCGCGATCACCGGATCGTGGTGGCCGTCCATCCCACGCTCAAGCCCAAAGAGGCGGACGGGCCGACGCCCGCGCCCGCCCCGGAACCGAACCCGTAGGACCCAGGAGACCGTCATGGCCAAGGAATTCGAGATCGCCCGGGAGTTCGAGGTCGACGCCACGCCCGAGGAGGTGTGGGAGGCCGTGACCGCCGGCACCGGCGGCTGGCTCTGGCCGATGGAGGCGCCCGAGCCCCGTCAGGGCGGCAAGGGGCCCTTCGGCTCCGAGGTGACCGTCTGGGACCCGCCGCACCGCTACACCAGCCGCGTCGAGGACGTCGAAGGCATCTCCGAGCAGACCCTCAACCAGCTCGACTACACCGTCGAGCCGCGCGACGAGGGCCGCCGCGCCTGGGTGCGCTACGTGCACAGCGGGATCTTCGTCGACGACTGGGACAACCAGTACGACGGCGCGAGCCGCCACACCGACTTCTATCTGCACACCCTGCGCCAGTACCTCACGGTCTTCCGGGGCCGCCCGGTCACCGCCTTCGCCACGTTCGACGGGCCCGGGGCGGCCAAGGCGCCGGACGCCCTCGTCACCGTCGCCCGTGCGCTGGGCCTGGCCGACGACACGGCCGAGGGCGCCCCTGTGCGGGTCACCGGTCCCGGCGGGCGGGAGATCGAGGCCGTCGTCGACTACCGCAACCCCTACTTCCTCGGGCTGCGCACGGACGACGCGCTCCTGCGCTTCTTCGGCCGCAACCACTGGGGTCACGTCCTCGGCATGTCCGTGCACGACTTCGCGCCGGGCGCCGAAGCCGTCCAGGACGAGCAGACGTGGAAGGGCTGGCTGAACGGCGTGTTCAGCCAGCCCTGAGCCCATCGGAGGGTTACGGACGGAACCGCAGCACCTGCGGGTCGTGGTCGCTGATCTGGTCGTTGAACTCGGCGTTGATGTGCACGCTGTCGTACTCGAAGTCGCAGCCGCGCCGGATCGAGGGGCTGACCAGGATCTGGTCCAGCGTCTGGGCGTTGCCCTGGTAGACGTACGAGTAACGCTCGCTCCTGGGCAGCGACTTGATCGCCGACCACAGTTCGCCGTCACCCTCGAGGATCTTCGCGGTGCCGGAGAACTCGAAGTCGTTGATGTCGCCGAGGGCGATCACGTCCGCGTTGCCCTGCGTGTGCAGGACGTCCTCGACGAAGCCGTGGATCGCCGACGCCTGGGCGTGGCGCTGGACCTCGGAGCTGCGGGCCGGCGGCTGGTACTGCGAGGTCAGACCCTGGTCGCCGCCCTTGGAGTTGAGGTGGTTGGCGATCACGAAGACGGTCTTGCCCCGGAAGACGAACTCGCCGACCAGCGGCTTGCGGCTGTTGGCGAAGGCAGCGTTCGCCGGGTCGATCCGGCCGGGGGAGACCGTCAGGGCCGCCTTGCCGCGCACCTTCGTGACACCGACGGGCGTGGTCGCGTCGCCGCCCGCGCGGTCGGTGAAGGAGACCCGCTCCGGGTTGAACAGGAACGCCTGGCGGATGTTGCCGCCCGGCTCGCCGCCGTCGGCGCCGTTCACCGGGTCGATCGAACGCCAGTCGTAGCGGGGGCCGCCCGCGGCGACGATCGCGTCGGTCAGCTTCGCCAGCGTCTGCCCGGCGGAGACCGTCCCGTCGTTCGTCGCGCCGTTGTCGTCCTGGATCTCCTCCAGCGACACGATGTCGGGCGAGCGCAGGTTGTTCACGATCGCGGAGGCGTGCGCGGCGAACGTGGAGTCGGACGGGTCGAGGTTCTCCACGTTGTACGTGGCGACCGCGAGCTCGGTGCGCGCCTGCCGGCGCGTGGTCTCCCTGGCCGTGCCGGCGCTCTCGAGGGTGCCGAGCTGGTTGGCGACCAGGGTGTAGCCGCCGTACTGGTTGTAGTCCAGCGGGCCGGACGTCGTGCCCTTGAGGACGTCGCCGACGTTCGCGACGGGGAAGTCGGCGGTCGCGCCCAGGGACTGGATCTGCAGCCGGCCGCTGTTCTGGGCGTCGTAGGAGCCGTAGACGGTGGCGCCGCGGGAGGAGGCGTTCTCCTTCGGCTTCACCGTCACCCACAGCTCGGTGTACGGGTCGGTGGCGCCGACCACGCGGGTGTCGGCGACCTGGACGTTCTCGCCCTCCAGCGACTCGTAGAAGTCCAGGGCGTACTCGGCGGGCCTCAGGGGCAGGCCGTTGACCGAGCCGCTCGCGGCGGTGTCGCCGGCGGGGCTGTAGGCGGCCGGCACGGACGTCGCGTCGACGACCCGGGCGGCCGGGACCGCGTTGCCGCTGGAGACGACGGTCACCGTGGCACGGGTGATCTCGGTGACCGACTGGTTGCCGGAGGAGGCGCCGCCGGGGACGAACTCGGTGACCGTGCCCGCGACCAGGACCGCGTCGCCGACGGCGACCTTCGGGGTGGAGCTGGTGAAGACGAAGACGCCCTCACTGGTGGCCGGGTCGGCGTCCGGATTCGGGTCCTGCATCCAGAAACCCTTGGAGGAGCCGTAGCCGCGCACGCCGGTGACGATTCCGGCCACCTCGGTGACCTGCTTGCCGGCGTACGGCGATATGCGCGTGGAGCCCTGGATGTCATGGATGGCGGCGGTGTCCGCGTGCGCGGGCGACGGGAGGACGACTACCTGGGTGGCCGTCGTCACGGAACAGACGGCGGCGACGGTGAGCGCGGCGAGGCGCGCGGACTTCTTGCTCGGCAAGGGATCCCTCCGGGGACGTGCGTGGGCGCCGGGACGAGGGTGGTGCTGGCAACGCGGGAGGCGCGGTCGGTGGTGCGGCGACGCGCGTAGAAATCCAGTGAACAGATGTCCGCCAAGTTTCTACGCGCGTAATCTCGTTGCTGGTCATGCCACTTGTCAAGGTTTCGGCCATGTACGCCGCCCGGCGGTGAGATGAACCGGGCGGCATGGGTGGAAATCCGTCTAGGCTGAGCGGCTGAGCCGTGACGGGTACGGCCGCGCAAGCCCTAGGAGAACCAGCCGATGTCAGACAGCTCCTCCCTGCCGCCGGTACGGCTGCACCAAGAAGCGGAGCTGGCGCGGGACGCGCTGTCCACGCCGTTGCTCTCCCGCGCCGCCCGGCTGGCCCGCTGGGCCGGTCCTGACACCCGGGTCGACGCGGGCGGCGGACTCGTCGACGAGCAACTGCCCGCCGCCGCCGAGGTGCTCGGCCTCACCGGCGACGACGCGGCCGCCCACACGAGCGAGGCGTGGCGGGTGGCCGTCGACACCGGACTGGTCGACGTCGTCGACGAGGAGGCCGGCGCGGTCGCCGCCGGCGCCGACCTGGACCTGCTGACCCGCGGCACCCCGCAGGACGTCCTCGCGGTGTGGCTGGCCGCCCTGGAGACGGCGCTCGCCGACGCGAGCGTGCCCGACCTGGACGACCTGGTCGCGGCCATGGAGGCCGGGGGAGAGGTCGACCTGTCCTCCCTCGACTGGGACCCGGAGGCCGAGACGGAGTTCCTCGACGGGGTCCTCGGCAACCTGTACCTGCTCACGGTGAGCGAGAGCGGCCCGCGGGGCGGCTACGTGCCGCTGCCCGCCCTCGCCGCGTCCGTGATCGTCCCCAGCGACATGAGCGAACCCACCAACGACGTGCTGGAGCAGGTGTCCGACGCGATGATGCGCCTGGACGACCAATTCCGGCTGCTGGAACCGGCCGGACTGGTCACGTACCAGCCGGTCGACGAGGCCCTGCTCACGGACGCCGACGGCGCCGAGGAGCCGGCCGCCGGCGTCGACGACACCGACGTCTCGCGCTACGGCATGGTCCGGCTCACGCCGCTCGGGCTGTACGGCCTGCGCGCGCGGTTCCTGGAGGCCGGCTTCGACGCGCCCGCGGTCGGGGACCTCGCCGACAAGGGCGCCGAGGCGCTCCTCGACGGCACCGCCGGCTATCCGCAGACCGCCGCGCGCGCCGAGACCGAGCACTGGCTGGCCCGCCGTGAACCGCTGTCCGCGGCCCGGGAGTTGCTGTCCGCCGCCAAGGGCCTGGACGAGGGGGCGCCGCTGCGCCGGCTGCGCTGCCAGCAGGCGCTGTCGCTGGTGGGCGCCGAGGCGGAGCCCGCGCTGCGGGAGGTCCTCGACGACGCGGAACTGGGCGGGCTCGCCCGGGTGTGGCTGACCGAGGCGGGCTTCACCGACGTCCCGGCGCCCACCCAGGAGATGGTGTTCTGGCTGACCATCGACACCCTCGCCGCGCAACTGGCGGCCGAGGGCAACTCGGAGGAACTGCGGGCGCTGGTGGAGGGCCTGGCCGCCCAGCACAGCGGGTTCTTCGACAAGGTGTGGCGGGTCGGGCACCCGGCCGCGGCGGACGTGCTGGAGGCGATGGGCCGGCTGCACCCGGACAAGAAGGTGGCGAAGGAAGCCCGTAAAGCGGCGTTCAAGGCGCGCTCGCAGCACGGAGGCTGACGGGCCGTCATTCCCGCGCGAGCTCTTTCGCGGAGACCAAGGGGCCGGAAATAAATCGCTCGCCGCTTCCCGCGGTCACTCCCTACAGTGATGAACGTCCAGGTGCGAAGGCAGGACCTACTTCCACTGATAATGGGGCGGTCGCGGGTTCGAGTCCCGCCGCCGGCACAACGCGCCGGTGTAGCTCAGGGGTGAGAGCACCTTGTCGGTTCCGCCGACTTCGATCTCTGGACACCACAACTTCACGCATCTCCCGGTGCGCCGGCCGCGGTTACTTCTTCTCTCAAAAGAAATCACGACCGCGGCCACACTGATCTCGGGAGGCGCAGCTCATGGTGGGTGCCCGGTGCGCAGGCGGCGGATACTTCGGGGAACTGGTGGGGGACATCCCCCGTGCGGGTTCGAATCCCGTCATCGGCCCAGGGCCGGTGTGGCGGAACGGAAGACGCGCCAGTTGAAAAGGACCGCAGCCGAATTCGTCCTCGGGCACCCTCCTTCTGCCGCGCCTTCCTTTGCGAAGGCAGCAGAGAAAGAGGGGGAATTCCATCATGGCGCGATTCAACACCCGGGCCGCCAAGGCGCGGCCCACCTCGCGGGTGACGTCGACCGGCCGCGTCCTGCGCACCTACGAGGGCGGCCGCGGACACGAGCGTGACGCGCGCTCCGAGCTGTTCCTGCTCGCGGTCGGCAACTTCGTGTCGCAGCGCACCTTCTACGAGAGCGGCGCCGACCGCGACGACCGGTTCGCCGCGCTCGTGCGCGAGCTCGCCGTCGGCGACCCGGAGTGGACGGCCGGCCTGCTCGGCTGGCTGCGCACCGAGGGCAACCTCCGTACGGCCGCCCTCGTGGGCGCCGCCGAGTACGTGAAGGCGCGGCTCGACGCCGGCGCCAGCGAGGGCCCGGCGAACCGGCGGGTCGTCGACTCGGTGCTGCGACGCCCCGACGAGCCCGGCGAGCTGCTGGCCTACTGGACGGCGACATACGGCCGGAGCGTGCCCAAGCCCGTCAAGCGTGGCGTCGCCGACGCCGTACGGCGTCTGTACAGCGGGAAGTCGCTGCTGAAGTACGACACGGCGTCCAAGGGCTACCGCTTCGGCGACATCCTCAACCTGACCCACGCGGCGCCCGACCCGGCGAAGCCGTGGCAGGGCGAGCTGTTCCGGTACGCGCTCGACCGGCGGCACCACCCGGAGACGGCCGTGCCGCCGGTGTCGGCCGCCGTGCTCACCGCGCACCGCGCGCTCATGGCGGTGCCGGTCGAGGAGCGCCGCGCGGTCCTCACCTCCGAGGGCGGCGCCGAGCGGCTGGCGGCGGCCGGGATGACCTGGGAGGCCCTGGCGGGCTGGCTCCAGGGCCCCATGGACAAGGCGGCCTGGGAGGCCGTGATCCCGTCCATGGGCGTGATGGCGCTCGTGCGCAACCTGCGCAACTTCGACGAGGCCGGTGTCGGTGACGAGGTGGCGGCCCGGGTCGCCGCCCGGATCAGCGACCCGGCGGAGGTCGCGCGGTCGCGGCAGTTCCCGTTCCGCTACCTCGCCGCGTACCGGCACGCGCCCTCGCTGCGCTGGGCGTATCCGCTGGAGCAGGCGCTCGGTCACTCGCTGGCCAACGTGCCCGCCCTGCCGGGCCGGACGCTGATCCTCGTCGACCGCTCGGGCTCGATGTTCTGGTCGCGGCTGTCGGACCGCTCCGAGCTGAACCGGGCCGACGCGGCGGCGATCTTCGGCACCGCGCTGGCGCTGCGCGCCCGGAAGGCCGACCTGGTGGAGTTCGGCTCCACCAGCGCGCCGGTGCCCTTCCGCACGGGCGAGTCGGTGCTGAGGATCCTCGGCCGCTTCGGCGACCTGGGTGGCACCGACACCACCGCGGCCGTCCGCACCCACTACCGCGGGCACGACCGGGTGCTGATCGTCACCGACGAGCAGTACGCCCCCAGCCGCCACGGCGGACCGACCGAGCAGATCCCCGCCGAGGTGCCGGTCTACACCTGGAACCTCGCCGGCCACCGGGCGGGCCACGGCCCGTCGGGCACGGGGAACCGGCACACGTTCGGCGGTCTGTCGGACGCCGCGTTCCGGATGGTGCCGCTGCTGGAGAGCGCCCGGGACGCGGACTGGCCCTGGGCCGCCTGAGCCGGGCGCGAGGGGCAGGGCCACGGCCCGCACGTCCCGCAAGGGGGTGCGGGCCGCAACCCTTGTCCGGACGGGGAGCTGACATCTAACATTTCAGTTCATGGAGGCCATACGACCCGTCGGCCGGACCCTGCTGCGGGACCGGGCGTACGAGGCGATCCGGGACGCCATCGTGGCCGGGGAGATCGAGCCCGGCGCGGTGGTGCGCGACGCCGACCTCGCCGAGCGGCTCGGGCTGTCCCGGGCGCCGGTGCGCGAGGCGTTCTCCCGGCTCGTGGACGAGGGACTGCTGGAGAGCAAACCGCAGAGCTACACCCGGGTCACCCCGCTCGTGGCCTCCGACGTCCGCGACGCGGCCGCCGTCGTCGGCGCGATGCACGAACTGGTCACCCGGGTCGCCGTGCCCCGGCTGGCCGGCGCGGACGTGGACGCCATGCGCGCCGCCAACGAGCGGTTCGCCGCCGCCGTCGCGGACGGCGAGGTGGACCTCGCCCTGCGGGCCGACGACGTCCTGCACGACGTCCTGGTCCGGGTGAGCGGCAACCGCGCGGCCGCGGCGACCGTCGCCCGCTACACCCCGCTCCTCCGGCGCCTGGAGCGACGGCGGTTCGGGGAGGGCGGCACCTGCCGCTCGGCCGGGCTGCACGACCGGCTGATCGAGGCGTGCGCAGCCGGTGACGTGGACTCCGCGGTCCGCGTCACGGCGGAGATCTGGCGCACCCTCGCGGACCTGGCCGGCGGGGAGCCACCCGCCGGTTCCGGCTCCGGCTGACACCGAGGACGACCGACCCCCTTCCCCTGGAGGCGCCTCATGTCC
Source organism: Streptomyces sp. NPDC056628 (assembly GCF_042792555.1). Lineage (NCBI taxonomy): Bacteria > Bacillati > Actinomycetota > Actinomycetes > Kitasatosporales > Streptomycetaceae > Streptomyces > Streptomyces sp. NPDC056628. The sequence continues at coordinate 83,105 of NZ_JBHTWG010000029.1, read as the reverse complement.
CCGTCCCTCTCCTCCTACGAGCGGTACCCCCTCCTCTTCGGCCCGTCCCCCGTGCACCCGCTGGAGCGGCTGACCGCCCACCTCGGCGGCGCCTCGCTGTGGGCCAAGCGCGAGGACTGCAACTCCGGTATCGCCTACGGCGGCAACAAGACCCGCAAGCTGGAGTACCTGGTCGCCGACGCGCTCGCCCAGGGCTGCGACACGCTGGTCTCGATCGGCGGCGTGCAGTCCAACCACACCCGGCAGGTCGCGGCCGTGGCCGCCCGGGCCGGACTCACGTGCGTGCTGGTGCAGGAGAGCTGGGTCGACTGGCCCGACGCCGTCTACGACAAGGTCGGCAACATCCTCCTCAGCCGTCTCGCCGGTGCCGACGTACGCCTTGTGCGCGCCGGGTTCGGCATCGGCTTCAAGGAGAGCTGGGAGCAGGCCCTGCGGGAGGTGGAGGAGTCCGGCGGCAAGCCGTACGCCATCCCGGCCGGCGCCTCCGACCATCCACTGGGCGGGCTGGGTTTCGCCGGGTGGGCGTACGAGGTCGCCGAGCAGGAGCGGGAGTCGGGCGTCTTCTTCGATACGGTCGTCGTCTGCTCGGTGACCGGCTCCACGCAGGCCGGCATGGTCGCCGGGTTCGCGGCGCTGGAGGAGGCGGGCGGCCGTCCACGCCGGGTCATCGGTATCGACGCCTCCGCGAAGCCCGCCGAGACCCGTGAGCAGATCGCCCGGATCGCGGACCGCACCGGCCGGCTCATCGGCGTCGGACGGGAACTGACCCAGGCGGACGTCGAACTCGACGAGCGCTACCACGCGGGCACGTACGGCGTACCGGACGACGCCACCCTGGACGCCATGCGGCTGGCCGCGCGCACCGAGGGCATGGTCACCGACCCGGTCTACGAGGGGAAGTCGATGGCGGGCATGATCGACCTGGTCCGGCGCGGGGAGATCGGCCCGGACTCCACGGTTCTGTACGCCCACCTCGGCGGGCAGCCGGCGCTCAACGCGTACAGCGCGCTGTTCTAGACGGATCCGTCCCGGACGCCGTTCGCAACGGTGGGGCGCGGCCCCGGACGCGGGGGAGCGCCCCACCGCCGTATCTCCCGCTACAGCGCCTGGGCGGCGGGCTTCACCATGCCGCGGACGGTGCGGGACTTCACGAACTCGCCCAAGGCCGTCATCTCCCACTCGCCGGAGAACTGGCGGATGAGCTTCGCCATCATCACGCCGGTCTGCGGCGCGGCGTCGGTGAGGTCGAAACGGACCAGCTCCTCGCCGGTCAGGGCGTCGATCAGCCGGCAGTAGGCCTTGGCGACCTCGGTGAACTTCTGGCCGGAGAACGAGTTGACCGTGAAGACCAGACCGGTGACCTCCACGGGGAGGCGGCCGAGATCGACGGTGATGACCTCGTCGTCCCCCGCGCCCTCACCCGTGAGGTTGTCGCCGGAGTGGCGGATCGCGCCGTTCAGGATCTGGAGCTTGCCGAAGTAGCAGCTGTCGATGTGGTTGCGCTGGGGGCCGAAGGCGATGACGGAGGCGTCGAGGTCGATGTCCTTGCCGCGGTACGCCGGCTCCCAGCCGAGGCCCATCTTGACCTGCGTGAGGAGCGGCTGGCCGCCCTTCATCAGGGAGACGGTCTGGTTCTTCTGGAGGCTGACCCGGCCCTTGTCGAGGTTGATCTTCCCGCTGCCGGGCGCGGGCGGCGCGGGCGGCGTCGGAGGGGCCGGGGGAGCGGCCGGAGCGGTCACGGGCGGGGCCGGCGGGGTGACGGGCGGCTGGGTGGCGGCCGGCTGCGGCGGGGCGGCGGGGGCGGCCGGGGCCGGTTCCTCCACGGTGACGCCGAAGTCGGTGGCGATGCCTGCCAGGCCGTTCGCGTAGCCCTGGCCGACCGCGCGCGCCTTCCACTGCCCGTTGCGCAGGTAGATCTCCATGACCACCAGCGCGGTCTCGTCGCCGAGCTGCGGGGGAGTGAAGGTGGCCAGGACGCCTTGGTCGTCCGCGCCGCGGAGGGTGGCCGTGGGCTCGACGCCCCGGAAGGTCTGGCCGGCCGCGTCCGGGCTGGCCGTGACGACGATCTTCTCGATGCCGGGGGGCACGGCCGAGGTGTCGACCGTGATCGAGTCCGGGGAGGTGCCGCCACCGGAGCGGTAGGTCACGCCCGGGCCGGCCGGCTGGTTGTAGAAGATGAAGTCGTCGTCGGAGCGCACCTTGCCGTCGGCGGTGAGCAGCAGGCCCGATACGTCGAGCCGCACCGGGGCGGCGACGTCCACCGTCACGCGCGCGGTGGGGAGAGGGATGTTCGAGCCGGGGGTCATAGCTGTCATGCCGGGTCAACGAGCGAGGCTGTTTTACCGTTCCCTTACCCAGGGCCAATCGGTACTTCTTCTCGCCCCGCCGCCCTCGCCCGGCCCGGTCCCCCCTGGTTGCCGCCCCCGGATCCCCGCTTCGGCCTGGGACGGGCCTCGTCCTGGAGCGCCCGCCGGGCTGAGCCGGTCAGCCCTGGTTGCGGGGGTGGGCGCGCGCGGTGCGTTCGTTGCCGCGGCGGTAGTTGCCGGTCCAGCGGGCCATGACGAGCTGCGGGTCGGCGGCGGTGACCTCGCCGAGGAAGCGGGCGGCCCGGTCGCCGCGCAGGGTGGTGGCGCGGCGGGCGTGGTGGGTGATGTGGACGGTTCCGTCGGAGTGGGCCTCGTACGCGAAGCCGCTCGGTCTGGCCATGCCGGGGATGGTACGGGCGCGGGGGCCCGGACGCCCAAAGGGTTTCACCCCGGGAGCCCGCCCCCGCCGCACCCACCCGTCCGTTCGAGGAGCGGGACCCTACGGCACCACCACGATCTTCCGGCCCACGCCCGACGCGAACTGGTCCAGTGCCTGGGGGTACTGGTCCAGCGGGAGGCGGTCGCTGATGAAGACGTCCGGGTCGAGGACGCCGTTGGCGAAGAGTTCCGCCGCGCGTTCGTAGCTGTGCAGGACCGCCATGGAGCCCGTGATGGTGATCTCCTGGTTGTAGATCCGGTACGGGTCGATCTCCACCCGGGTCGCGTAGTCGGCGACCCCGAACTGCAGGAACGTCCCCGCCTTGGCGACCCGCCCGAGGCCGTCCTGGATCGCCGCCGCGTTGCCGGTCGCGTCGATGACCAGGTCCCAGCCCTGCGGGCGGTCCAGTTCGTCGGGGGTGGCCGCGGACGCCGAGACGCCGAGGCGGCGGGCGGTCTCCAGGCGCGTCGGGTTGAGGTCCACCATGTCGACGCTCGCCGCGCCGGTCCGCTTGGCCAGCTCCAGCATCATCAGGCCCATCGTCCCGGAGCCGTAGATCAGCACATGGGCGCCGAGGCGGGACTGGAGCACGTCGTAGCCGCGCACCGCGCAGGACAGCGGTTCGATGAGGGCCGCGTCCTGCGTGCGCACGTGCTCGGGCAGCCTCACGCAGTTCGCCACCGGCGCCACCGCGAACTGCGCGGCCCCGCCGGCCGTGGTGACGCCGATCGCCGCCCACCGCTCGCACAGGTTGTTGTGGCCGGTACGGCAGTAACGGCACTCGTAGCAGTACAGGGACGGGTCGACGGCGACCCGGTCGCCCACGGACACCTCGGTGACCTGGGAGCCGACCCCGACGACCTCGCCCGCGAACTCGTGCCCGGGCACGATCGGCAGCTTGGGCGCGAACTCGCCCTGGAGGATGTGCAGGTCGGTGCCGCACAGGCCGCACGCGGCGACCTCGACGACGACCTCGCGCGGGCCGGGCGTCGGGTCGGGGACCTCGGCGACGACGGCCTTGCCCACGGACTCGATGACGGCGGCCTTCATTTCACGGCTCCCAACGACAGGCCCTGGACCAGCTTGTCCTGGGCGGCGAACCCCGCGGCGAGCACCGGCAGGGAGATGACGAGCGACGCGGCGCACACCTTGGCCAGGAACAGGCCCTGGCTGGTGATGAAGCCGGTCAGGAAGACGGGCGCGGTCTCGGCGACGACGCCGGTCAGCACCCGGGCGAAGAGCAGTTCGTTCCAGCTGAAGATGAAGCAGATCAGGGCGGTCGCGGCGATGCCCGGCAGGGCGATGGGGGCCACCACCCGGGTGAGGATCGTCGGCAGCTTCGCCCCGTCCACCCGGGCCGCCTCGATCACCGCGACGGGGATCTCGGCGAGGAAGGACTGCATCATCCACACCGCGATCGGCAGGTTCATGGAGGTGTAGAGGATGACCAGCAGCCAGATGTTGTCGAGCATGCCGGTGTTCTTCGCGAACAGGTACAGCGGCAGCAGGCCCGCCACGGCCGGCAGCATCTTCGTCGACAGGAAGAAGAACAGGACGTCCGTCCACTTCCGCACCCGCCGGATCGACAGCGCGTAGGCCGCCGGAAGGGCGAGCGCCAGGACGAACAGCGTCGAGACGAGCGACGCCACCGCCGAGTTGATCAGCGCCGGCCAGGGGCTGGCGCCGCCGCCCGCGCCGAAGAACTCCCGGTAGCCGTCCAGGGTCAGGGACGCCGCGAAGGACGGCGGATTGGTCGCCGCGTCCTGCTCGGAGTGGAAGGACGTCAGCGCCATCCAGGCGATCGGCAGGAAGAACGCGATCCCGAGCAGCCAGGCCACCAGGCCGAGGCCCGTTCCCTTGCGGCGGCTGCGAAGTCGTACGGCCACGGCGCTCATGCGCGCGACACCTCCTCGCGGAACAGGGACGACACCACGCGCAGCGCGAAGGTGGCGATGATGATCGAGCCGATGACCACCAGGACGCCGGCGGCCGAGGCGAGGCCGTTCTCATGGGCCTGGTAGAAGCTCTGGTAGACGGTGTAGGGGAGGTTGGCGGTGCCCAGGCCGCCGGACGTGATCGTGAAGACCGCGTCGAAGTTCTGGACGATGTAGATCGAGCCGAGCAGGGCGCCGAGTTCGAGGTAGCGGCGCAGATGCGGCAGCGTGAGGTGGCGGAAGATCTGCCAGTCGCTCGCGCCGTCGACGCGGGCCGCCTCGATCTGCTCGTGGTCGCGGCTCTGCAGGCCGGCCAGCAGGATCAGCATCATGAACGGCGTCCACTGCCAGACCAGCGAGGCCTCCACCGCGAGCAGCGGGGTGCTGGAGATCCAGTCCGGCTGTGGGCCGCCCACATAGTGCAACAGCCCATTGAACAGACCGTATTCGGGGTTGTAGAGCACATGCTTCCAGAGCAGTGCGGCGGCGACGGGCACGACCAGGAACGGGGCGATCAGCAGGGTGCGGACCACGCCGCGGCCCTTGAACCTGCGGTCGAGCAGCAGGGCGAGCACCAGGCCGAGGACGAGGCTGGCCAGCACCACCGCGACGGTGAGGAGCACGGTCGTCCACACCGAGTGGCGCAGGTCGGCGTCGGTGAGGACCTCCTGGTAGTTCTCCAGGCCGGCGAAGTGCCGGGCGTCCGGGTAGAGGGAGTTCCAGTCGAAGAACGAGATGACCAGCGTCGCCACGAACGGCAGCTGGGTCACCACGATCATGAAGACCAGCGCGGGCAGCAACGGGGCCCTGGTCGCCCAGTTGCGCAGCCGGGCGGAGGGCGGACGGGTGGTGCGTACGGATGGCGTGGCCACGGGGGCCGTGGTGGTGGCTGTCATCGCCCCTCGTACTCCTCGGAGATCTTCTCGGCGAGCTGCTGGGACTTCCTCAGGGCCGACTCGACGGACTGGCGTCCGGCGATGGCCGCGCTGATCTCCTGGGAGACCTTGGTGCCGAGGTCGGTGAATTCGGGGATGCCGACGAACTGGATGCCGGGCGCGGGCCGCGGCTGCACACCGGGGTCCTTCGGACGGGCGCCCTCGATGGACTCCTTCGTCATCTCCTGGAAGGCGGCCGCCTCCGCGCGGTAGTCCGGGTTGGCGTAGGTGGAGGCACGCTTGCCCGCCGGGACGTTGGACCAGCCGAACTCGTCGCCCACCAGCTGCTCGTACCGCTTGCCCGAAGCCCAGGAGACGAACTTCCACGCCTTGTCGGGGTTGCGGGAGGCGTCCTGGATGCCCCACGCCCAGGTGTAGAGCCAGCCGGCGGACTCGGTCTTCTCCACGGGGGCCGGGGCGTAGCCGACCTTGCCCTTGACCGGGGACTTCGCCGCCTCCAGGGAGCCGGCCGCCGAGGTGGCGTCGTACCACATGGCGACCTTGCCCTGGGTCATGTTGTTCAGGCACTCGGCGAAGCCGGACTGGGCCGCGCCTGACTCGCCGTGCTCACGCACCAGGTCGACATAGAACTTCGTCGCCTTCTTCCACTCGGGGGAGTCCAGCCGCGCGTTCCAGTCCTTGTCGAACCAGGTGCCGCCGAAGGTGTTCACGACCGTCGTCAGCGGGGCCATGACCTCGCCCCAGCCCGGCAGCCCGCGCAGGCAGATGCCCTTCATGCCCGGTTCGGCGCCGTCCGTCTTCGCCGCGAACTCCGCCACCTGCTGCCAGGTGGGGTGCGCGGGCATCGTCAGGCCCGCCTTCTCGAAGACGTCCTTGCGGTACATCAGGAAGGACGACTCGCCGTAGAAGGGCTGGCCGTACAGCTTCCCGTCGTCGCCGGTGAGGGACTCGCGCATCGGTGCGAGGACGTCCTGCTCGTCGTAGCCGGGGTCCTGGGCGACGAAGGAGTCCATCTCCTTCAGCCAGCCGTTGCGGGCGTAGATGGGTATCTCGTAGTTGGAGAGCGTGGCCACGTCGTACTGGCCGGCCTGGTTGGCGAAGTCCTGGCTGATCTTGTCGCGGACGTCGTTCTCGGGGAGCACGGTGAAGTTGACCTTGATGCCGGTCTCCTGGGTGAAGCGCGGCGCGAGCTTCTGCAGCTCGGTCATCTGGGGGTTGTTGACCATCAGGACGTTGATGGCGTCGCCCCCGGAGCCGGCCCCGCCCGCTCCGGTCCAGCAGCCGGAGAGCAGCGGGGCGAGCAGCGTCCCTGCGGCGGCCGCGGCGAGCGTGGCTCGCGGTGGCCGTCGTCGGCTCTGGGTTCGCATGGATCGCTCCTGGACGTGAGGGACTTATGGGGAGATAAGGGGCGGCCGACGGTGTGGCGGCACCCCGTGGGGAGTGGGGGCCGCGTCAGACGCGGATGACCTGCGGCCCCATGAGCGCGTAGCGGTGGGCCTCGGTGGACGGGAGCAGGGTGCTCGTGACGATCGTCTCCAGTGCGCCGATGTCCGCGAACCGGCAGAAGCTGACCGCCCCGAACTTGGTGTGCACGCCCGCGAACACGGTGCGGCGCGCGGCGCGGATGGCCTGTGCCTTGACCTCGCTGACCGCCGGGTCCGGCGTGGTGAGGCCGTGTTCGCGGGAGATGCCGTTGGCGCCGATGTACGCCAGGTCGATGACGAAGCCGGCCAGCATCTTGGTGGTCCAGTGGTCGACCGTGGCGAGGGTGCCGGACCGGACCCGCCCGCCGAGCAGGAGCACGGAGGCGTGCTCGGACCCGGCGAGGGCGCCGGCGACCGGCAGGGACGCGGTGACCACGGTGAGCGGCCGGTCGGTGGGCAGGGCCTCGGCGATGAGCTGCGGGGTGAAGCCCTCGTCGACGAAGACCGTCTCGGCGTCCCCGAGCTGGTCGGCCGCGGCGGCCGCGATCCGGCGCTTCTCGGGCACGTGGCTGGTGGCGCGGAAGGCGAGCGTCGTCTCGAAGCCGGCGCTCTCCACGGGGTAGGCGCCGCCATGGGTGCGGCGGAGCAGCCCGTGGTCCTCCAGGACCCGCAGGTCCCGGCGTACGGTCTCCTTGGCCACGCCCAGCTCGACGGCGAGCGCGGTGACGTCCACGGAGCCGTCGCGCCGTGCGGCCAGCACGATCTCGCGCTGGCGGTCCTCGGCCGTTCTCGTGCTCATGCCGCTACGTGCCCTTCGCCGCTGATGGTCTGGCCCGTTCGCCACCGGAGGGGTCCGGCCGGTGCCCGTTCGGGCCCGGAGGCGTCCTTGGGGGAAAGTTCTACAGCGGGTGTGCGGGCCTGACCAGCTCTGTTGCGCGCCCGATGCTGCCCGTATGCGCCCGTTCACGGTGCGGGGTGCCCGTCTCGGACCTGCGAGGTTGTGCGCGGCGGCGTGGGATCGGGCGCGGCCGGTGCCCGAAAGCGGCGGCGGGCGGGCCCGTTCGGTGCCCGCCCGCCGTTTTCCGGCCACGCGTTCCGGTCAGTGCGGCCAGATCGGCGGGTCGCTGACGAAGTGGCCGCCCAGGTGGGCGTGCGCGATGTTCTCCGGGTCGAGCTCGCCCTGCTCGGTGATCAGTTTCTGCGCGTACGGCTCGGAGTCGTCCTGCGGCTCGTAGCCGAGGGCGCGGGCGCTGCCGAGGTCCCACCACAGGCGGGTGTTGGCGGAGGAGCCGTGGACGACGGTGTGTCCGACGTCCGGCGCGGTCAGGGCCGCGTGGAAGAGGCGCGCGCCGTCGGCGGGGCTCATCCACACCGACAGCATGCGCACGCTGGTGGGCTCGGGGAAGCAGGAGCCGATGCGCACGGACACCGTCTCCAGGCCGTGCTTGTCCCAGTAGAGCTGGGCCAGGTCCTCGCCGAAGCACTTGGACAGGCCGTAGAAGGTGTCCGGGCGGCGCGGGGTGTCGACGGGGATCAGGGGGTCGTCGCCCTGAGGGCGGGGGGTAAAGCCGACGGCGTGGTTGGAGGAGGCGAAGACGATCCGTCCGACGCCCTCCTCGCGGGCGGCCTCGTAGAGGTGGTAGGTGCCCTGGATGTTCGCCCGGAGGATCTTCTCGAAGGGGGCTTCCAGGGAGATGCCGGCGAGGTGGATCACCGCGTCGACGCCCCGCACGGCCTCGCGCAGCGCCTCCCGGTCGGCGAGGTCGGCGACGATCGCGTCGGGCTCGTCCTCGATGGGGCGCATGTCGAGCAGCCGCAGGTCGTAGCCGTACGCCGGGAGCAGGCCGCGCATCAGGGTGCCGAGGCCGCCGGCGGCGCCGGTGAGCAGAACGGTGCGGGGTGCGGGCATCCTCGGGGCTCCTGGGCTCGGCTCTGCGCGGTCGGGATCGGGCAGGGATGAGAGGCCGCATGCTTGGACCGTATTCACATGCATGGACAAGCTAAGGAGCGGTCAGCGATGGCGTCAAGTCTCCCGCGAGGTGGGCCGATTCGCCGCCGTTCCGCCCCGATGCGCGCTTGACCGGCCTCGATGGCGCTCCTTAGGCTGACGTCGTTCAAGAATATGGACGTGGATCAGAAACGTGAGCGCCTGTTCTAGGGAGAGCCCGTGACGTCAGCCCCTCTCGCCGTACGCCTGAGCCTTCCCGGCGGGCCGCTGTTCTTCCCCGTCACCGCCTACGGCCCCGACGGATCGCTCGACCTCGACACCTACCGCACGCATGTCCGGCGCGGCGTCGACGCCGGGGCCGCCGCCGTCTTCGCCTGCTGCGGGACCGGGGAGTTCCACGCGCTCACCCCCGAGGAGTTCCAGGCGTGCGTCCGGGCCGCCGTCGAGGCCACCGAGGGCCGGGTGCCGGTCGTCGCCGGAACCGGCTACGGCACCGCCCTCGCCGCGCGCTACGCGGGGCTCGCCGAGGACGCGGGCGCCGACGGGCTGCTCGCCATGCCGCCGTATCTCGTCGTCGCCGGGCAGGAGGGGCTGCTGCGGCACTATCGCGCGCTCGCCGCCGCGACCGCGCTCCCCGTCGTCGTCTACCAGCGCGACAACGCCGTGTTCACCCCGGACACGGTCGTCGAACTGGCCCGTACGGACGGGATCATCGGCCTCAAGGACGGCCTCGGCGACCTCGACCTCATGCAGCGGACCGTCAGCGCCGTCCGCTCCGAGGCGCCCGGTGACTTCCTCTACTTCAACGGCCTGCCGACCGCCGAGCAGACCCAGCTCGCCTACCGCGCGCTCGGCGTCACCCTCTACTCCTCCGCCGTGTTCTGCTTCGCCCCCGAGATCGCCCTCGCCTTCTACCGGGCCCTGCACGACGGCGACGAGGACACCGTGGGCCGCCTCCTGGACGGCTTCTACCGTCCGTTCGTGGAGCTGCGCGCCCAGGGGCCGGGATACGCCGTCGCCCTCGTCAAGGCCGGTGTACGGCTGCGGGGCCTGGACGTGGGGGAGGTGCGGCCCCCGCTGCACGAACCCGCCGAGGACCACGTCAAACAGCTCGCGCAGCTGATCGAGCGCGGCCACACCCTGCTGGACCCGGACGCGGAGGAGGCCCGGTGAGGGCGTCGGCGTTCGTCTACCCCTGGGACGTCAACGGGGACCCGGAGGCTGCAGGGCGGATCGCCGGGCTCGGCGTGCGGCAGGCGACCCTCGCCTCGGCCTACCACTCCACCCGTGCCCTCACCCCGCGCCACCCCCGCCACCGCGTCGTGACGGCGGACCACGCGGCCGTGCTCTACCCGGCCGCCGCCCGCTGGGAGGGCCGTGAGCTGCGCCCGTACCCGGCGGGCGACTGGGCGCCCGGCGACGCCTTCGGCGAGGCGGCCGCCGCGCTCGCGGACGCCGGTCTGGAGGTGCACACCTGGGTGGTGCTCGCGCACAACTCCCGGCTGGGCGCCGAGCATCCGGCCACCTCGGTCGTCAACGCCTACGGCGACCGCTACCCGTGGGCCCTATGCATCGCGCAGCCCGCCACACGCGCGTACCTCGTCGACCTCGCCGCCGAGGCCGCCGTACGGCCCGGGGCACGGGGCACCGAGCTGGAGTCGCTCGGCTGGTACGGGCTCCAGCATCTGCACGCCCACGACAAGACCGCCGGGGTCGCGCTCGGGGACGCCGGGCAGTACCTGATGTCCCTCTGCTTCTGCCCGGACTGCGCACAGGGTTACGAGGCACAGGGCGCCGACGCGGGCGCGCTGGCCGCCGCCGTGCGCGCCGCCCTCGAACCGCTGTGGCGCGGCACCGCCGCCGACGAGGGCTGGGCCGGCGTCGAGAAGACGCTCGGCGAGGAGTACGCGGCGGCCACGCGCGCGTGGCGGGACGCGACCGCCCGCACCCTCCAGGAGGCCGCGGTCGAGGCGGTCCGGCGAGCCGCCCCCACCGGCTTCCAGGTGCTGCTGCACGCCGACCCGGTCACCTACCACTGCGGCGCCAACGCCGGTGTCGACCCCGCGCACATCCTCTCCGTCGCGGACGGCGTCGTCGTGCCCTGCGCGGGCGGCCCGCGGCCGCTCACCCCGTTCGCGGAACAGGGCCGCGCCGGGGCGGTCCTCGCCGCCAACCTCCAGGTGGTCTCCGGGATGGGCGGCAGCCCCGGCACGCTCGCCGCGGACGCGGCCCGCGCGCGGGACCGGGGCGCCACCGAACTGCGGCTCTATCACGCCGGGTTGGCGTCGGACGACGACCTGTCGACGGTACGGGAGGGGCTCGCCGCGCTCTGACGCGGCAGGGCCGCCAGGAGCAGGTCCAGGCCGACCGGCAGCGGCTTGCGGCGGACCGTGTCGGTCAGGGCGCCGAGGACGGGGCCGGCGGCGGTGGGCGCCCACAGGGCGAGCAGGCGCAGGGTCGCGAGCCTGTCGGAGTCGGTGAGGTCTCCTACGCCGGCCACCAGCCACAGCGCCGACGTGCCGAAGCCGCGGACCACGACGGCGGACAGGTGGAGGCGGGCGTCGCGGTGACGCAGGACGCGGGGCGGGTGCCGTGGCCGGGGAACGGTGCGCTTCATGCCCGCCCCCTGTGCGGCTGAGGCGGGGCGGGGGCGGGGGCATCGGGCCACCGCCTTGGAGTGCGCCCCGGGTCAGCTCCCGTCGTCCCCCGCCGCGGCCGCGTCAGGTTTCGTATGGAGGACCTCGCGGGCCTGCTCGGCGGCGCGGACGAGGCTCTCGGCCACGAACTGCAGGAAGCGGCCGACGTTCTCCAGCCGGACGGCCGCCGGGGTGCCGGGACCGAGCACGTCCATCCCCTCACGGGCCAGCTCCACCTGCTCCTCCAGGGAGCGGGCACTGGCGATCATCGACTGGTACCAGAGGTCGTCGTCGATGACGTACCGCTCGCGCCGGCGTTCGTCGCGCTCCCGGCGCACCAGGGACTGGCTCTCCAGGAAGCTGATCGACTTCGAGACGGTCGCCGGGCTGATCTGCAGGCGCCCGGCGAGTTCGGCCGCCGTCATGCTGCCGGTGTCGCTGGTGAGGAGACAGACCATCACCCGCGACATCGACTTGGCCAGGCCCGACCCCATCATCACGGTGGTGAACCGCTCCTCGTACTCGGCGACGGCGTCCGCGTCCCGCCCGTACGGCAGCGGCCCGGACGCCGCGCCCGGCGACGAGGCCGACCTGCGCCGGTGCGCCCGGCGCTCCGCCGCGCGGTGGGCGAGGTCCGCGCGGTACTCGGTGGGGCCGCCGTTGCGCATGACCTCACGGGTGATCGTCGACGTCGGCCGGTCGAGGCTCCTCGCGATCTCCGCGTAGGCCAGCCCGTCCGCCAGCCCCATGGCGATCCGCTGACGTTCCTCCTGGGTGAGCCTGCCTCCCGGCATCGCGTCCTCCTCCTTCGTGCGCGCAGGACGTCAGCGTAGCGTTCAGGTCCATTTCATTGCAACGAACGGAACTTCTTCCGTTGCATTGCAGTCAGGGTCGTTGCAACGAAATCGGGTAACTGACCTGGGATTACTGAACTCTGACGCAACAAGCATGTTGCTCAGTCTGTGAATGCAACGTAGCGTTTCGAGAGTTAGAAACAGCAAGACACAACCTGAGGAGAACGCCATGCACACGTTCGACGCCCCCGCCCCGATCGCCCTCGTCGTCGACGTCCCCGCCGGCCGTCTCCAGCTCATCGCCGGTGACCGCGACGACGTCACCGTCGAGGTGCGGCCCGCCGACGCGGCCCGCGGCCGTGACGTCCAGGCCGCCGAGCGGATCGACGTCACCTGCGCCGACGGCGTCCTCAACGTCACCGCCGCCCCGCTGACCGGCGCCCGTGCCCTGCGCGACTCCGGCTCCGTCGAGGTGACCGTCCGGCTCCCCGCCGGCTCCCGCGTCGACGCCAAGGCCGCCCTCGCCGAACTCCGCGGCGTCGGACGTCTCGGCGACCTCGCCTTCGAGGGCGCCCAGGCCACCGTCACGGTCGACGAGGCCGACAGCGCCCGTCTCAGCGTCCAGGCCGGCGACATCACGGTCGGCCGGCTGCGCGGCGGCGCCGAGATCAGCACCCAGAAGGGCGACATCGACGTCACCGAGGCCGTCGGCGGCCAGGTCACCCTGCGCACCGGGCACGGCGCCGTCACCGTCGGCGCCGCCCGCGACGTCTCCGCCTCGCTCGACGCCGGCACCGCCTACGGCCGCGTCCACAACAGCCTGAGGAACACCGAGGGCGCCGGCGCCGCCCTCCAGATCCACGCCACCACCGGCTACGGCGACATCACCGCCCGCAGCCTCTGACGCCACACCCGGACCACACAGGGGGAACCCACTCATGACCGACGCGGCCATCACCGCGCACGACCTGCGCAAGTCCTACGGCGACACGACCGTCCTCGACGGCGTCGACCTGACCGTCCCCCAGGGATCGATCTTCTCCCTGCTCGGACCCAACGGTGCCGGGAAGACCACCGCCGTCAAGATCCTGTCCACCCTCATCCCGCCCGGACCCGGCAGCGGCCCGATCCGGGTCGGCGGCCACGACCTCGCCGCCGACCCCCAGGCCGTACGCGCCGCCATAGGCGTCACCGGGCAGTTCTCCGCCGTCGACGGCCTGATCACCGGCGAGGAGAACATGCTCCTCATGGCCGACCTGCACCACCTCTCCAAGGGGGAGGGCCGGCGGGCCGCCGCCGAACTGCTGGAGCGCTTCGACCTCACCGAGGCGGCCCGGAAGCCCGCGTCCACCTACTCCGGCGGCATGAAGCGGCGCCTGGACATCGCCATGACGCTGGTCGGCGACCCGAGGATCATCTTCCTCGACGAGCCGACCACCGGTCTCGACCCGCGCTCGCGGCACTCCATGTGGCAGATCATCCGCGAACTGGTCGCCGACGGTGTCACCGTCTTCCTCACCACCCAGTACCTGGAGGAGGCCGACGAACTCGCCGACCGCATCGCCGTGCTGAACGACGGCACGATCGCGGCCGAGGGGACCGCCGAGGAACTCAAGCGGCTGGTCCCCGGCGGACACGTCAGGCTCCGCTTCACCGACCCGGCCGCCTACCGGGGCGCCTGCGCCGCGCTGCGCGAGGTCCACCGGGACGACGAGGCCCTCGCGCTGCAGATCCCGAGCGGCGGCAGCCAGCGCGAACTGCACGCGCTCCTCGGCCGGCTCGACTCCCTCGGCATCGAGGCCGACGAGCTGACCGTGCACACCCCCGACCTCGACGACGTCTTCTTCGCCCTGACCGGCGACGCCGTCATCCCCGGACAACCCAAGGAGAACGCCCGATGAGCACCCTCTCCCTCGCCGTACGCGACTCCTCGACCATGCTGCGCCGCAACCTGCTGCACGCCCGGCGCTACCCGTCCCTCACGCTGAACCTGCTGCTCACGCCGGTCATGCTGTTGCTGCTCTTCGTCTACGTCTTCGGCGACACGATGAGCGCCGGCATCGGCGGCGGTGCCGCCGACCGCTCCGCGTACGTCGCGTACATCGTGCCCGGCATCCTGCTCATGACCATCGGCAGCACCACGGTCGGCACCGCGGTCTCCGTCTCCAACGACATGACCGAGGGCATCATCGCCCGCTTCCGCACCATGGCGATCCACCGCGGCTCCGTGATCGTCGGGCACGTCGTCGGCAGTGTGATCCAGTCGGTGGCCAGTGTGGTCGTCGTCGGCGCGGTGGGCGTGGCCATCGGCTTCCGCTCCACCGACGCCACCGTCCTGGAGTGGGTCGCCGCGTTCGGACTGCTCGTGCTCTTCGCCACCGCGCTGACCTGGATCGCGGTCGGCATGGGCCTGATCAGCCCGAACGCCGAGGCCGCCGGCAACAACGCGCTGCCGCTGATCCTGCTGCCGCTGCTGTCCAGCGCGTTCGTCCCCCTCGACGCGATGCCGGGCTGGTTCCGGCCGATCGCCGAGTACCAGCCGTTCACCCCGGCCATCGAGACCCTGCGGGGGCTGCTCCTCGGCACCGGCATCGGTCACCACGGCTGGCTGGCCGTGGCCTGGTGCCTGGGCCTCGCGGTCCTCGGCCACCGCTGGTCGACGGCCCGGTTCGACGCCGAACCGAAGTGACCACCGGGGCGGGCCGGAGCCCGGCGGGAATCCGCCGGAACCTGTCGGTTCTCCCCCTGGGGCGGGCCGGCACCCGGACCTAGCGTGGTGGCCTGTCCACGTGGTCCATGGGAAAAGGCACTTCGCATGCAGTACGTCGCACCGATCGGCGTCGGTCTCGTCTACGTCCTCCTGATGTCCCTCATCCGGGAGCCGCACCGGCGCCGCTTCAACGCCGTCATGGTGGCCGGCGCGGGAGCCGCCTATCTGAGCGGCGGCGGGCTGGGCGGCTGGGAGTTCGCGTTCACGGCGGTGGCCACCTGGGTCGCGTACCGGGGACTGGACTCCTGGACGTTCGTGGGCGTCGCCTGGCTGCTCCACACCGCGTGGGACGCCGTCCACCACCTCAAGGGCAACCCGATCATCCCCTTCGCCCACACCTCCTCGCTGGGCTGCGCGATCTGCGACCCGGTGATCGCCCTGTGGTGCTTCGCGGGCGGCAGGACCCCGCGCGAGCTGTGGGCGGGGCTGCGGGGAACGGGGGAGCGGGCCGGGGACCCGGCGCGGGCGGCCGCCCTCACGACGCGCTGACCCGGCGGGGCGGGCACCGATGAGTTCCGGCCCCGCGGCCGGTCCACCCTTCACACGATCGATCCGTGAGGAGCCGGCTCATGACGGACACCACTCTCGACCTCGGACCTCAGGCGCGCGCCGTCGCCCGTCTCGCCCTGGCCGTCCGGGACGACCAGCTCGCGGCACCGACGCCCTGCCCGGACCTCGCCGTCCGTCATCTGCTGGGCCACCTGCTCGGCCTGTCCGTCGCCTTCCGCGACGCCGGCCGCAAGGACCTGGGCGCCACGACGGACACCAGCCCGGAGTCCGCCGTGCCGGACATCGGGCCCGGCTGGCGCGAGGAACTGCCCAAGGTCCTCGACGAGCTCGCCGAGGTGTGGCGGGCCCCCGGCCCGTGGACCGGGACGACCCGCGCGGGAGGCATCGACATGCCCGGCGCCGTCGCGGGCGCGGTCGCCGTGGACGAACTGGTGATCCACGGCTGGGACCTGGCCCGCGCCACCGGGCAGCCGTACGACCCCGACCCCGCCGCGGTGCGGGCCTCCTACGAGTTCCTGCGGGCCGCCGCCGACGAGAACGGCCAGGGCGGGGACGGCATCTTCGGTCCCGTCGTCCCGGTGCCGGACGAGGCGCCCCTGCTGGACCGGGCGGTGGGCCTGAGCGGGCGGAACCCCGGCTGGAGCCCGGCCCCGTAGGGGAACGGGGGGCCCGCCCCCGGTCCGGCCCGCCGAGGTGCGGGCCGACCGCCGCGCGTTCCACCACTGCCGCTTCCTCGGCCACCAGAACACCCTGCACGCCGGCTTCCGCGCCCTCGACGCCCTCGCCGTCGGTACTTCGCGCACGGCCACGCCGAGGGCAAGGTCGACTTCGTCCTCGGGCGGGCCACCGCCGTCTTCGGGAACGGCCCCTCCCGCACCCTGACCAGGACGGACCTCGCGGGCGTCCCGTGCGGTTTCGTGTTCGTCCCGTCGACGGCCCGCGCCACCCCGTACGACTTCCCCGTGACCCGCGGCCGGATCAGCGGGGAGGCGCCGCGCGGCTTCTACAGGGTCGCCCCACCCTGGGCGCCCGGGCTCCGACCCGACCGCTCGGCGCCCCGACGAAGAGCGAACGCCCCGCCGGTCGTCACCGGCGGGGCGTTCGGCGCTGCCGGCCGAGGGGGGCTCAGGCCGGCAGGTCCCGGGGCGTGTGGGGGGCGCTCCATGAAGTCAGATGACGGGAACCGGAGTTCGGTTGCCTCGACGGCCGCGGACGCGCGGGAGGTCTTCCGCCGATGCCCTTCCGTAACACGGCGAAAACCTGAAACCCCCACGGCGGGGGAACAATCCAGCCAGCATTCGCACAGTGATCCTTCGGGCGACGAGGAGTGACGCCATGTCAGAAGCGCAGAAGGTGGACGACCGGGCCAGAGCCCCCGAACCGGGCGTGAGCAGCCTCGACCGTTTCTTCCGGATATCCGAGCGCGGGTCCACCCTGCCCCGGGAGATACGCGGCGGCTTCGCCACCTTCTTCACGATGGCCTACATCCTTGTCCTGAACCCCATCATCCTGGGCAGTGCCAAGGACAAGTTCGGCCACCAGCTCGACCCCGTCCAGCTCACCACCGCCACCGCCCTGGTCGCCGCGGTCATGACCGTCATCATGGGCGTCGGCGGCAACCTGCCCCTCGCGCTCGCCGCCGGTCTCGGCCTCAACGCCGTCGTCGCCTTCCAGATCGCACCGCTCATGTCGTGGGACGACGCGATGGGGCTGATCGTGCTGGAGGGCCTGCTGATCTGCGGGCTCGTCGTCACCGGGCTGCGCGAGGCCGTCATGCACGCCATCCCGCAGCCGCTCAAGCAGGCGATCAGCGTCGGGATCGGCCTGTTCATCGCGTTCATCGGCTTCGTCGACGCCGGCTTCGTCAGCCGTATCCCGGACGCCGCGAACACCACCGTGCCGGTCCAGCTCGGTGGCACCGGCTCCCTCGGGGGCTGGCCGATCCTGGTGTTCTGCGTCGGCGTCCTGCTGACGATCGCCCTGCTCGCCCGCAAGGTGAAGGGCGCCATCCTGATCAGCATCGTCACCATGACGGTCGTCGCGATGATCATCGACTCCCTGGCCGACGTCAAGAGCTGGGGCCTGACCACCCCCGCGTGGCCCGACCAGGTGGTGGACACCCCCGACTTCGGCCTCCTCGGCCACTTCAGCCTGTTCGGCGCCTTCGGGGAGACCACCGCCCTCACCGTGGTCCTGCTGATCTTCACGCTGATCCTGTCGGACTTCTTCGACACCATGGGCACGGTCGTCGGCGTCAGCGCGGAGGCCGGCCTCCTCGACGAGCAGGGCAAGGTGCCGAACCTCGGGCGGGTGCTGCTCATCGACGGTGCCGCGGCGGCCGCGGGCGGCGCGGCGTCGGCCTCCTCCGCCACCTCCTACATCGAGTCGGCGGCCGGCGTGGGGGAGGGGGCCCGCACGGGCTTCGCCAACCTGGTCACCGGCGGCCTCTTCGCGCTCGCGCTGTTCCTCACCCCGCTGCTCACCATCGTCCCGCTCCAGGCCGCCGCCCCCGCCCTGGTCGCCGTGGGCTTCCTGATGATGACGCAGGTCAAGAACATCGAGTGGGACACGTACGAGATCGCCATCCCGGCGTTCCTGACCATCGCTGTCATGCCCTTCACGTACTCGATCACCAACGGCATCGGCGCGGGGTTCGTCGCCTACGTCCTGATCAAGATCGTGCTCGGCCGGGCCAAGGAGGTGCACTGGCTGCTGTGGGGCACCTCGGCGCTGTTCCTGGTGTACTTCGCCATCGACCCGATCGAGCAGCTCCTCGGCGTACGGTGACGGCGCCCAACACGCCCTAGCCGCGCAGGGCCGCCTCCATCACCTTCCGGGCCACGGGGGCGGCCAGGCCGTTGCCGCTGACCTCGGAGCGGGCCGCGTCCGACTGCTCCACCAGCACCGCCACGGCGACCTCCTTGCCGTCGGCCTTCGCGTAGGACGTGAACCAGGCGTACGGCGTCTTGCTGTTCTTCTCGCCGTGCTGGGCGGTGCCCGTCTTGCCGCCGACGGTCGCGCCCGCGATGCGCGCGTTGGTGCCGGTGCCGTCCTCGACGACCGTGCGCATCGCCGACTGCAGCTGTTCGGCGGTGCGGGAGCTGACGATCTCCTCGCTCCCCGCGCGGTCGTCGTAGTCCTCCAGGACGTCGCCGCCACCGTCGGTGATCTGCGCCACCATGTGCGGTGAGACCAGCGTGCCGCCGTTGGCGATGGCGGCCGACACCATGGCCATCTGCAGCGGCGTCGCGGTGACGTCGAACTGCCCGATGCCGGACAGCGCGGTCTGTGCCTCGTCCATGTCCGTCGGGTACACGCTCTCGTACGCCCGCACGGGCACGTCCCGCTCGTCGTCGTTGAAGCCGAACTTCTCGGCCATCGCGCGGACCTTGTCCTGGCCCAGATCGACGGCGAGGCTCGCGAAGACGTTGTTGCACGAGTACTGCAGGGCGACGCGGATGGAGGCGTCCTCGCAGGGCGCCGAGGGGTTCTCGTTCGTCAGCTTGCTGTTCGACTGCGCCAGCGGGTACGGGTCCGGGCTGTCCGTCGGGTCGTCCACCGACTTGTACAGGCCGTCCTCCAGTGCCGCCGCGGCGACGACCAGCTTGAACGTCGAGCCGGGCGGCAGCGGCTGGCGCAGCGCGCGGTTCGTCATGGGCTTGTCCGGGTCGCCGGTCAACCGCTTCCAGGCGTCCGCGTCACCGGTGGTGATCTTCGACGGGTCGTACGACGGGGTGGAGGCGACCGCCAGGATCCGGCCCGAGGACGGGTCGATCGCGACGGCCGCACCCTTCTTGTCGCCGAGCGCGTCGTAGGCGGCCTTCTGCACGGCGGGGTCGATCGTGGTGACGACGTTGCCCGGGTCGGACCGCTTGTTGGTCACCGTGTCCAGCACGCCCTTGAGACGGCTGTCGGTGCCGTCGAGCAGGTCGCGGTAGACGCCCTCCAGCTGGGTGGCCCCGAACGCCTGCGAGCTGTAGCCGGTCACGGCCGCGTACAGCGCGCCGTCCCGGTACGTCCGCTTGTACGCCAGGTCACCGCCCGTCGTCGGGGCCGAGCCGGTGACCGGCTTGCCGCCCACGATGATGTCGCCGAGCGGCGCGCTGTACAGCGCGATCGTGTTCCGCCGGTTGTCCTTGTCGTCCGCGAGGGCACGGCCGTCGTAGAACTGCACCCAGGTCGCCCTGACCAGCAGGGCGAGCACCAGGAGCAGTGTGAAGACGGAGGCCCGCCTGATCGTCTTGTTCATCCCACTTCCAGAGACGAACGAATCGGGCGCGATCGTTCCATGCGTCCCGTTTTCTCATCGGACGTTCATGGAGCGGGCTCCGGCGGGCGGGTGCGTCAGTCCTCCAGGTGCAGGACGAGCTCGTCGATCTCCGTGCCCCGCGCGGGCGCGAAGCCGCGCGCCTTCGCCGTCACCCGGAAACCGCACTTGAGCAGCACCCGCAGCGAGCCCTCGTTGTCCGCGGCCGCGCGTGCGAACAGCGGGCGCTCGGGCACCTCCTCGAGCAGCCGGCGCAAGGCCGCCGTCGCGATGCCCCGGCCCCAGTACGCGCGGTCGACCCAGTACGTCACCTCCCGCTCACCGGGCTCCCCGTACACGGCGGCGCTGCCCACCACGTCCCCGTCGGCCAGGATCGTGCGCGGGACGTCGGAGGAGGCCAGGACGCGCCGCCAGTGGGCGTCGAACGCGGCCCGGTCGGCCGGGTCCTCGGGGGTGAAGGCCGCCATGTGCAGGGCCTCCGGATCGTTCAGCTGGCGGTAGAAGACCGGCAGGTCGCTGTGGTGCACCGTGCGCAGTTCGACGTCCATGACGTCAGAGCCTACGGGTGGCCAGGGTCAGTCTGTCCCGCGCGTCGAACAGCGCGTCCTTCACCATCTGCTCGTGCGCGGGCGTCAGCCGCGCCACCGGGACCGAGCAGCTGATCGCGTCCCGGGCCGGTGTGCGGTAGGGGATGGCGACGCCGAAGCAGCGCAGCCCCAGCGTGTTCTCCTCGCGGTCGACGGCGAAGCCCTGCTCGCGGACCTGGTGCAGCTCCTCGATGAGCTTCTCCCGGTCGGTGATGGTGTTCTCCGTCAGCGCGGGCAGCGTCTCCGGGAGCATCTTGCGGACCTGCTCGTCGGAGTACGTGCTCAGCAGCGCCTTGCCGAGCGAGGTCGAGTGCGCGGGCAGACGGCGCCCGACCCGAGTGAAGGGCCGCAGGTAGTGCTGGGACTGGCGGGTGGCCAGGTACACCACGTTGGTGCCGTCGAGGCGGGCCAGGTGGATGGTCTCCGTCGTGTCGTCGGAGAGCCGGTCCAGGGTGGGCCGGGCCGCCGCGACCACCTCGTCGCCGTCGATGTAGGAGGTGCCGACGAGCAGGGCGCGGACGCCGATGCCGTACCGGGTGCCCGTCGCGTCGGTCTCCACCCAGCCCAGCTCGACCAGGGTGCGCAGCAGCATGTAGAGGCTGGACTTGGGATAGCCGACGGCCTCCTGGACCGCCGCGAGGGAGTGCATGCCGGGGCGCCCGGCGAAGTACTCCAGCAGTTCGACCGTCCGTACCGCGGACTTGACCTGTGCCCCGCCGCCCGTCTCGCCAGCCGTCATCGCCCTTGACCCCTTTGTTCGACGAGGATCTGCGGATAGGGTCTCCGCAGCACATTCATCATCAGAGACAACGTTCAGTATATCGAACGAGCCTGGTGGATGGCCGTGCAGTTTCCGAAGTGCGGCAATACAGGTGGAGGGACCCGCGGTGGCAGCAGCACCAGTCTGGAGTGTCGACCCCCGAACCGGGAAGCAGCGTGAACAGGTCGCGGTCGAGGCCACGGCCGAGGAGGTGGACACCGCGGTCCGCGCCGCGCACGAGGCGCGCGCCTCCCTCGCCGACCGCACCGTCCGCGCCGCCTTCCTGCGCACCGCCGCCGACCGGCTCCAGGCCGCCGGGGACCAGCTCGTCGAGGCCGCCGACGCCGAGACCGCGCTCGGCCCCGTCCGGCTCACCGGCGAACTCACCCGCACCTGCTACCAGCTGAGGGCCTTCGCCGACATCGTCGACGAGGGCGCCTTCCTCGGCGTCGTCATCGACCACCCCGACGACACCGCCACCCCGCCCGTGCCGGACCTGCGCCGCTACAAGGTCCCGCTCGGCGTCGTCGCCGTCTACTCGGCGTCCAACTTCCCCTTCGCCTTCTCCGTCGCGGGCGGCGACACCGCGAGCGCCCTCGCCGCGGGCTGCCCGGTCGTCGTCAAGGCCCACCCCGACCACCCCGCGCTCTCCGAGCTGGTCGCCCATGTGCTGCGCACGGCCGCCGCCGAGCACGGCGTCCCGGCCGGCGCCGTCGGCCTGGTGCACGGCTTCGAGGCCGGTCTCGAACTCATCCGGCACCCGCTGGTCGCCGCGGCCGGCTTCACCGGGTCGGTGCGCGGCGGCCGGGCGCTGTTCGACGCGGCGGCCGCCCGCCCGGTCCCGATCCCCTTCCACGGCGAACTGGGCTCGCTGAACCCGGTGCTCGTCACCGAGGCGGCCGCGGCCGAGCGCGGCGAGGCCATCGGCACCGGGCTCGCGGGCTCGATGACGCTGGGCGTCGGGCAGTTCTGCGTGAAGCCGGGCCTCGTCCTGGTGCCGTCCGGCGCGGCCGGCGACGGCCTGGTCAAGTCGCTGACCGACGCCGTCAGCGACTCCGAGGCGGGCGTCCTGCTCGACCACCGGATGCGTGACAACTTCCTCGCCGGCGTGGCCGAGCGCAAGGGACTGCCCGAGGTGGACTCGCCGGTGACCCCGGGCGCGGGCGGCGAGCACACCGTCAGCGCCGGGTTCCTCACGGTCTCCGCGAGCGCGCTGGCCGAGGAGGGCGCCCACGACGTGCTCCTGGAGGAGTGCTTCGGGCCGGTGACGGTGGTCGTCCGCTACGACGACGAGGCCGAGGCCACCCGGGTGCTGTCCCGGCTGCCGGGCAACCTGACGGCGACCGTCCACCTGTCCGCCGAGGAGGCCGCGGGTCAGGGACGCGGGGCCGGCATCCTGGCGGAGCTGACGCCGCTGGCCGGACGCGTCCTCGTCAACGGATGGCCGACGGGTGTGGCCGTCGCCCCGGCCCAGCACCACGGCGGGCCCTACCCGGCGACGACCTCGACCTCCACCTCGGTCGGCGGCACGGCCATCGAGCGCTGGCTGCGGCCCGTCGTGTACCAGGGGGCGCCCGAGGCGCTGCTGCCCCCGGAGCTGCGGGACGACAACCCGCTCGGGCTGCCCCGCCGCCTCAACGGCGCCCTGGAGGTCTGACGGCGCCGGGGCGGGCGTTCCGCCACCGCGCCTGGAAGAATCCGGTCATGGACCTGGAGATACCCGAACTGCCGTTCCCGCTGCGCACCTACGGCCCGGACGGCCACTGGGCCTACGAGGACGGCATCCTCTCCGGCTGGGCCGGCCCGCGGCAGGACCGCTTCGTGCCGCCCACCGGGGAAGCCCTGGACGCCGCCTCCGACGCACCGCGGCTGCTGGGCGCGCCCGAGGGCGACTTCCAGCTGATCGCCCGGGTCACCGTCGGGTTCGCCGGCGCCTTCGACGCCGGGGTGCTCTACGTCCACGTGGGCGAGCGGGCCTGGGCCAAGCTGTGCCTGGAGTACTCCCCGGACGTCCCGACCGTCTGCACGGTCGTCACCCGCGGCCACTCCGACGACGCCAACTCCTTCACCGTGGACGGGAGTTCGGTGTGGCTGCGGGTGAGCCGCACCGGCCGTGCCTTCGCCTTCCACGCCTCCCGCGACGGCGAACGCTGGACCTTCGTCCGCCTCTTCACGCTCGGCGACGAGAAGGGGACCGGAGCCGCCCTGGTCGGGTTCATGGCCCAGTCGCCGCTGGGGGAGGGCTGCGTGGTGACCTACGACCACCTCGCCTTCCGGCCCGACTGGCCCAAGGACCTGCGCGACGGGAGCTGACCGGCGCGCCGGCCGCCCGGAACCGGGGGGCGCGCGGCCACGTCCTCCGAGGCATGATCCATGACCGAGTCCCGGCGGGCCGCGTGATCCGCCCCGCCCTGCCCGCCGAGCTGGCCGACGTCGTCGCGCTGCACGCCCGCGCCCGCGCGACCTACTACCCGGACGGGCTCCCGCAGGACGGCACCGACTGGTCCGCGTCCTGGCGCACCGCCGTCGAGCGGCCCGACGGGCGGGTGCTGTGCGTCGTCGAGCGGGGCCGCCTCATCGGCCTGGCCTCGTTCCGCACCCCCGAGGGCGCACCCGCCGACCTGGTCAAGCTGTACCAGTTCCACGTCGACCCCGATCACTGGCGCCGGGGCGTCGGCACCGCCCTGCACCGGGCCTGCGTCGAGGAGTGGACGGCCGACCGCCGGCGCACGGCCGTCCTCGACGTGCACATGGACAACCGGCGCGCCCAGGACTTCTACGCCCGCCAGGGCTGGCAGCCCGACCCGGACAACCCGCCCGCCGACGGCGACCACCACCGGTACCTGCGCTTCGCCGTCCCCGGCGCCTGACCCGCACGGGGGAATGAAACCGGCTGCTTGAACGTTCATCGACCCGGCGGAGGGAGTCTCCGCACCCGAACGAGCCGAAGAGAGCCACACACCATGCGCGTCGAGATCTGGAGCGACATCGCCTGTCCGTGGTGCTACGTGGGCAAGGCCCGCTTCGAGAAGGCGCTCGCCGCCTTCCCGCACCGCGACCAGGTCGAGGTCGTCCACCGTTCCTTCGAACTGGACCCCGGGCGCGCCAAGGGCGACATCCAGTCCGTGATCACCATGCTGACCAAGAAGTACGGCATGAGCGCCGCCCAGGCACGGGCCGGCGAGGAGAACCTGGGCGCGCAGGCCGCCGCGGAGGGGCTCGCCTACCGCACCGAGGGCCGTGACCACGGCGGCACCTTCGACATGCACCGCCTGCTGCACCTCGCCAAGCGGCACGGCCGCCAGGACGAGCTCGTCCAGATCCTGTACCGGGCGAACTTCGCCGAGGAGCGGTCCGTCTTCGCCGAGGGCGACGAGCGCCTGGTGGAGCTGGCCGTCGAGGCCGGACTCGACGCCGACGAGGTACGCCGGGTCCTCGCCGACCCGGCCGCCTACGCCGACGACGTCCGCGCCGACGAGCGCGAGGCCGCCCAGCTCGGCGCCACCGGTGTCCCGTTCTTCGTGCTCGACCGCACCTACGGCGTCTCGGGCGCCCAGCCCGCCGAGGTCTTCACGCAGGCGCTGACCCAGGCGTGGGGCGACCGTTCGCCGCTGACGCTCCTCGACACGGGTGACGCGGACGCGTGCGGCCCCGACGGGTGCGCGGTCCCGCAGGGCTGACGAAACCGCAGGTCAGCCGCGATACATAAGCGTTGCTTAGACGAATGACGTAAGAAATCGCAATGGACCCGCACGGTTCAGAGGGCTCAGAGTTGGGTCATGGAGACCTTCGAGAGCCTCGTCCGCGCAGAGTTCGCCCCGAAGAACGTCTATCTGAACACCGCCAGCAACGGCCTGCTCCCGGCCCGCACCGTCGCCGCCCTCGACCGGGCCGCGCGGATGCGGGCCGACGGCGTCGCGCTGGGCTCGCTGTACGAGGACGTCGAGGCGGTCCGGGCCTCCTTCGCCCGGCTGGCCGGGGTCCCCGTCGAGCGGGTCGCGCTCGGCGGGTCCGTGGCCGAGTACGGTGCGCTGATCGCCGCCTCCCTGCCCGAGGGCGCCGAAGTCCTCACCGCGGAGGGCGACTTCGCCTCCCTGGTGAACCCCTTCCACATGCGCGGCGACCTCAAGGTGCGCTCCGTCCCGCTGGAGCGCCTCGCCGAGTCCGTCCGTCCGGACACCGCGCTCGTCGCGGTCAGCTCCGCGCAGTCCGCCGACGGGCGGCTCGCCGACCTGTCCGCGGTGCGCCGCGCCGCCCGGGCCCATGGGGCCCGCACCTATGTCGACGCCTCCCAGTCGGTGGGCTGGCTGCCCCTGGAGGCCGCCGAGGACGACTTCACGGCCGCCGTCGCCTTCAAGTGGGTGCTCGGCCCGCACGGCATCGCGTTCTTCGTCGCCCCCGAGGACTTCGGCGGGCTGACGCCGCTGCTCGCCGGCTGGATCGCCGGGGAGGTGCCGTGGGAGAGCTGCTACGGCCCGGTGCGGGAACTCGCCGGGTCCGCACGGCGGTTCGACATCAGCCCGGCCCTGTTCGGCTTCGCCGGGCTGCGCGCCTCCCTGGAACTGGTCGAGCGGCTGGGCGTGCCCGCCATCCAGGCCCACGACCTCGCGCTGGCCGACCGCTTCCGCGCGGGCCTGGCCCGCCTCGGGCACAGCCCGGTGCCCGCCCCGGGCTCCGCCATCGTGTCCGTGCCCGGACTCGGCTCCCGGCAGGCCGAGTTGAGCCGCGCGGGCATCGAGGTCTCCGACCGCGCGGGCAACCTGCGGGCCGCCTTCCACCTCTACAACACCGCCGCCGACGTCGACCGGCTGCTGGACGCCCTGTCCGGCTGAGCCCCGCGCACACGGCGACGCGGCCCGCCCCCGTACGAGAAGTACGGGCGGGCCGCGTCGCCGTGCGCGCGAGAGGTCACCTCACCGGGGTGAAGTCCCTCGCGCCGACGAACTCCGGCCGCCGGACCGGAGCCGCGAAGGGGTCCACGGCGGCGTTCTCGACGCTGTTGAACACGATGAACACGTTGCTGCGCGGGAACGGCGTGATGTTGTCGCCGGAGCCGTGCATGCAGTTGCAGTCGAACCAGGTCGCCGAACCGGCCTTGCCCGTGAAGAGCTTGATGCCGTACTCCGACGCCATCGTCGTCAGCGCCTCGTCGGACGGCGTGCCCGCGTCCTGCATCTGGAGCGACTTCTTGTAGTTGTCCTTCGGCGTCTCTCCCGCACACCCGAGGAAGGTCTTGTGGGAGCCGGGCATGATCATCAGCCCGCCGTTGGTGTCGTGGTTCTCCGTCAGCGCGATCGAGACCGAGATGGTGCGCATGTTCGGCAGGCCGTCCTCGGCGTGCCAGGTCTCGAAGTCCGAGTGCCAGTAGAAGCCGCTGGCGCCGAAGCCGGGCTTGACGTTGATCCGCGACTGGTGGACGTAGACGTCCGAGCCGAGGATCTGCCGGGCCCGGCCGACGACCCGCTCGTCGCGCACGAGGTTCGCGAACACCTCGCTGATCTTGTGCACCTCGAAGACGGACCGGATCTCCTTGGACTTCGGCTCCACGATGGAGCGCTCGTCCGCGCGGATCTCCGGGTCGTTCACGAGCCGCTCCAGCTCGCGCTGGTACACGGCGACGTCGTCCGGGCCGATCAGCTGGTCCATGGCGAGGAAGCCGTCGCGGTCCAGGGCCCGCAGATCAGTGGCCGAGACCGGGCCGGGCGTGTCCGCGGAACCCCAGACGACGGGGTCCTGCCGCGGGGTCGCCACCTCGGTGGCACCGCGGGTCGGGTAGAGATCGGTGACGTGCGTGGTCGTGGTCACGGTGACTCACACCTCCTCGGTGAGCAGCGGGTAGACGCCGTTCTCGTCGTGGTCCTCCCGTCCGGTCACGGGCGGGTTGAACACGCAGATGCAGTGGAAGTCCTCCTTGACCTCGAGCGTGTGCCGCTCGTGGCCGTTGAGGAGGTACATGGTGCCGGGCGTGATGTGGTACCGCTTCCCGGTCTCGCGGTCGGTCAGCTCGGCATCGCCCTTGGTGCAGACCACGGCCTCGATGTGGTTGGCGTACCACATGTCGGTCGTCGTCCCCGCGTACAGGATCGTCTCGTGCACGGAGAAGCCGACCCCCTCCTTGGCGAGGACGATGCGCTTGCTCTCCCAGGTGCCGGACGCCGATTTCACGTGGCGGTCGGTGCCTTCGATCTCCTTGAACGAACGGACGATCACGGTGTTGCGATGCCTCCTAGGTGGTGGTGTTCCCTGCCGGGTACCGGTCAGGCGGTCTCGCGGACGGCGCGGGCGAGGACGCTGAGTCCCTCGTCCAGCTCGTCCGGGGTGATGGTCAGAGCGGGCAGCAGCTTCACGACCTCGCTCTCGGGCCCGGACGTCTCGATGAGCAGCCCGAGCTCGAAGGCCCGGTGGGCGACCCGGCCGGCGCGCTCCTTGTCGTGGAACTCCAAGCCCCACACCAGGCCGCGCCCGCGGTACTCCTTGACGTCGGGCAGGTTCTCCTCGCAGATCGCGATCAAACCCTGCTCGACCTGCTCGCCGCGGGTGCGGGTCTGCTTCTCCATCGCCGAGCCGTCGGCCCAGTACGACTCCAGCGCCGCCGTCGCCGTGACGAAGGCGGGGTTGTTGCCGCGGAAGGTGCCGTTGTGCTCGCCCGGCTCCCAGATGTCCAGCTCGGGCTTGAACAGGCACAGCGACATGGGCAGGCCGTAACCGCTGATGGACTTGGACACGGTGACGATGTCCGGGGTGATGCCCGCCTCCTCGAACGAGAAGAACGCGCCGGTGCGTCCGCAGCCCATCTGGATGTCGTCGACGATGAGCAGCATGTCCTGGCGCTCGCACAGCTCGGCGAGCGCGCGCAGCCACTCGGGGCGGGCCACGTTGATGCCGCCCTCGCCCTGCACGGTCTCCACGATCACGGCCGCGGGCTTGTTCAGACCGGACCCCTGGTCCTCCAGCAGCCGCTCGAACCACAGGAAGTCCTCGACCGCGCCGTCGAAGTAGTTGTCGAACGGCATGGGTGTGCCGTGGACCAGCGGGACGCCGGCGCCGGCCCGCTTGAAGGCGTTGCCGGTGACGGCCAGCGAGCCCAGCGACATGCCGTGGAAGGCGTTGGTGAACGACACGATGGCCTCGCGGCCCTTGACCTTGCGGGCCAGCTTCAGCGCGGACTCGACGGCGTTGGTGCCGGTCGGGCCCGGGAACATGACCTTGTACGGCAGATCGCGGGGCCGCAGCACCAGGTCCTGGAAGGTCTGCAGGAAGGCCCGCTTGGCGCTGGTGGACATGTCGAGCCCGTGCGTGACGCCGTCCCGCTCCAGGTAGTCGATCAGAGCCCGTTTCAGGACGGGGTTGTTGTGCCCGTAGTTCAGTGACCCGGCACCGGCGAAGAAGTCCAGATACTCGTGGCCGTCCTCGTCGTACATGCGGCTGCCGCGCGCACGGTCGAAGACAGTGGGCCAGCCGCGGCAGTAGCTGCGCACCTCGGACTCGAGGGTCTCGAAGATGCTGAGGTCGGGCTGGGTGATGGTCACGACGAATCGCTCCTCGTTGCGTGGGGGGAGGTCAGAGGGAGAGGGGACCGATGCGGTACAGCACTTCGGGGTCGTGCGGCCCGTCCGGGAACAGTCCCGCCGGGAACAGCACCTCGCGCTCCAGCGCGGCGCCGTGGCGCTCGGCGAAGGAGGCGAACAGGCGCTCGGAGGCCGTGTTGCCCGGGGTGATGGTGGTCTCGACGCTCGTGACGCCGTGCTCGCGGTGCACGCGTGCGGCGAGCGCGTCCAGCAGGGACGCGGCGAGTCCGCGCCCGCGGTACGCGCCGTCCACGGCCACCTGCCAGACGAGCAGGGTGTGCGGACGCTCCGGCCGCACGTATCCGGTGACGAAGCCGACCGGTTCGCCGCGCTCGTCACGCGCGACGGCGGATGTGCCGGCGAAGTCCCGGCACCACAGCAGATAGCTGTACGACGAGTTCAGGTCGAGCGCCTCGGAGTCGCGGGCGATGCGCCACAGCGCGGCGCCGTCGGCTGTCGCCGGACGGTCGATGTGCAGGTCTGCTTGTGCGGCGGTCATGCAAATTGAATTTACCGAGGGAAATTGAAAAATGCATGGCTGGATGGGGTTACGTATGCCGTCGGCCTGTGTTATCACGCGGGCGTGAGTAGGGCCGCCCGTACGCAGCGAATCGCCCGTTTTGCTAGGTTAATACCGGACAAATCAACTGCGATGTGGAACGTGTCACAGCCGCGTAACCTGTGTGAGATGTGGCCGGAATAACGCATCCCGGGGTTCACGGAATCTCCGCGTTTAAGGCTCGGTAGAGCGGGCAGAAGCTTTAGGGAAACTACCCCTGATAAAGAATTCGAGAATTACCCCTGAATTCAAGCTGCGCTGATGTCGTCGACAGCTCGCAGAGCCGCCTGGACATCCACCGTCAGCCCCTTCTCCGCCAGCGCGGCCCCCAGCGCCGCGAGGCTGCCGCGGACCGCGCCCACCGTGGCGTCCTTGCCGTAGTGGTTGACCCTGATCATCTCCTTGGCCAGTGCCCCGCCCCCGGCCGCCAGCGGCAGCGCCGGCTCGGACGCCAGCGCGCGGGCCACGACCTCCGACGCCTCGACACCGGCCGGCGTCCGCAGCGTCGTCGCCACCGGAGCGGCGTCCCGGGCCTCGTGCACATACGGCTCCAGACCGCCGCCCAGCGCCACCGCGCCCGCCCGGGTCGCCAGCGCCGCCCCGCGGTGCCGCGCCATCACGGCGTCCAGGCCGTCCGCCTCGATCCGCTCCACGCACGCCTCCAGCGCCAGCATCTCCAGCTGCGCGGGCGCGTGCAGCAGCGCCCGGCGGCCGCCGTCGATCCAGCGCTCCTTCCAGTCCAGGAGCGACAGGTACGACCGGCGCGGCGCCCCGGGGTTCGCCGCCATCCGCGCCCACGCCCGCTCGCTCACCGACACCGCCGACACCCCGGCCGGACCGCCCATCGCCTTCTGCGCCCCGATCACGCACAGGTCCACGCCCCAGGTGTCCGGCAGCACCGGCTCGGCCCCGATCGACGCGACCGCGTCCAGGTAGAACAGCGCCCCGTGCTCCCGCACCACCTCGCCGATCTCCGCGACCGGGTTGGTGTTGCCGGTGGCCGCCTCCGCGTGGACCAGGGACACGAAGTCGATCTCCGGGTACTCCTCGAACGCCTCCCGGACCTGCCGCGCGGTGACCGCCGTGTGGAACGGCACCGCCAGATCGATCACCCGGGCGCCGCAGTCGCGCAGCCAGTCTCCGAAGGTCTGCCCGTACGGGCCGGTGATCACGTTCAGCGCGGTCGTGCCGGGCCCGGCCGTCCCCCGGATCGCCCCTTCCAGCGGCAGCAGCGCCTCACCCTGCATGATCACGACGTCCTGCCCGGTCCCGAGCAGCCGTGCCACACGGTCCTCCACCGCGGCGAAACGGGCGGCGCTCAGCGGGGCCAGATCCAGGAAGGGGTGGGTCACGGCGGAACTCTCTTCGCTCTCGGCGCTCCGGTTCTTCACTCCGAAGCCGACCCCACGAGCGTAATCCCGTGCCGTCCGGGCACATCTACACCCCGGGGCTCCAGCCGGGCGCACCCCGCCCGGCTCCCGACTTTCCAGGTCAGACGGTCCTCAAGCCATCGGTTTGGTTTGAGGACCTCAAACTTCTCCTTATAATCGGAACTCTCAGTTCCCCCACAGGAGGCTCCCCCCGTGAAGACGACCTTCGGGCGCCGGACCCGCGTTCTGGCCGCCACCACCGTGACGGCCGGGCTGGTGCTCGTGGCCGGCTGCTCCTCCGGCGACGGCGGCAGCGGCACCAAGACCGCGGCCGGTGGGGTGAAGCTCGTCAAGGCGGGCCAGCTCACCACCTGCACCCACCTGCCGTACCCGCCCTTCCAGTCCGAGATCGACGGCAAGGTCCAGGGCTTCGACGTCTCCCTCATCGACCTGGTCGCGGACGACCTGGGCGTGAAGCAGGCGATCCTCGACACGCCCTTCGAGAACTTCAAGACGGGCGCGTTCCTCAACTCCGGCGAGTGCGACCTCGCGGCCGCCGGCATGACGATCACCCCCGAGCGCAAGAAGAACGTCGACTTCTCGGACCCGTACTTCGAGGCCACCCAGGCCGTCCTGGTGAACAAGAAGAGCGGCATCTCCTCCTTCGCCGACCTCAAGGGCAAGAAGGTCGGCGCCCAGGCCCAGACCACCGGCGAGGACTACGCCAAGAGCAAGGGCCTCGACCCGGTCTCCTTCGAGTCCTCCGACGCCGTCCTCAACGGGCTGCGCACCGGCCAGGTCCAGGCCGTCGTCATCGACTACCCGGTCGTCCAGAGCTGGCTGAAGGACAAGGCCAACGCCAAGGCCTTCCGGGTCGCCGAGCAGATCAACACCGGCGAGCAGTACGGCTTCACGGTGAAGAAGGGCAACACCAAGCTCCTCGCGGCGGTCAACAAGGCGCTCGCCGAGGCCAAGGCCGACGGCACGTACAAGAAGCTGTACGAGAAGTGGATCGGCCCGTACGACGAGTCCGCCGCCTCTCCGTCGCCCGCCGCCTGACCCCGATGAGCGGCACAGAGGTACCCCTCCAGCCGAAGAAGAAGGGCCTGACCCGGCGGCAGAAGCGCAGTCTGTCGCGCGGCGCCCAGTACGTCGTCTTCGTCGCGGCCGTGGTCGCCTTCGCGGTCGTGGCCGACTGGGGCCGGCTGAAGAACCAGTTCGCGCAGGGGGCCATCGCCCGGGAGATGTTCCCGGACGTCATCACCCTCGCGCTGAAGAACACCGTGCTCTACACGATGTCCGGCTTCGTCGTCGGACTCGCCCTCGGCATGGTGATCGCGTTGATGCGGCTGTCGTCCGTGGGGCCCTACCGCTGGCTGGCCGGTATCTACATCGAGATCTTCCGGGGCCTGCCCGCCCTGCTGATCTTCATCTTCATCGGCGTCGCCGTGCCCCTGGCCTTCCCCGGCACGGAGATCCCCGGCGGCACGTACGGCAAGGTCGCCCTGGCGCTCGGCCTGGTCGCCGCCGCGTACATGGCCGAGACGATCCGGGCCGGCATCCAGGCGGTGCCCAAGGGACAGATGGAGGCCGCGCGCTCGCTCGGCTTCTCGCCCACCCGCGCGATGATCTCCATCATCATCCCGCAGGCGTTCCGGATCATCCTGCCGCCGCTCACCAACGAACTCGTGCTGCTGTTCAAGGACTCCTCGCTGGTGCTGTTCCTCGGGGTCACCCTGGAGGAGCGGGAGCTGTCCAAGTTCGGCCGCGACCTCGCCAGCCAGACCGCCAACTCCACACCGATCCTGGTCGCGGGCCTGTGCTACCTGCTGATCACGATCCCGCTCGGCTTCGTCGTCCGCCGCATGGAGGCCAAGGCCCAGGAGGCCGTCAAGTGAGTACCACGGCAGAGATCCAGGTCCGCGACCTGCACAAGTCCTTCGGCGACAACGAGGTGCTGCGCGGCATCGACCTGGAGATCCGGCAGGGCGAGGTCGTGTGCGTCATCGGCCCGTCCGGCTCGGGCAAGTCGACGCTGCTGCGCTGCGTGAACCTGCTGACGGAGCCCACCAAGGGCCAGGTCTTCGTCGGCGGGACCGAGCTCACCGACCCGGACGTCGACATCGACGCCGTACGCCGCCGGATCGGCATGGTCTTCCAGCAGTTCAACCTGTTCCCGCACCTCACGGTGACCGAGAACCTGACCCTGCCGCAGCGCCGGGTGCTCCGCCGGGGCAAGGAGGCCGCCGCGAAGGTCGCCGCCGAGAACCTGGCGCGGGTCGGCCTGGCCGAGAAGGCCGGCGCCTACCCCGCCTCCCTCTCCGGCGGCCAGCAGCAGCGCGTCGCCATCGCCCGCGCCCTCGCCATGGGCCCCCAGGTCATGCTCTTCGACGAGCCGACGTCCGCGCTGGACCCCGAACTCGTCGGTGATGTGCTCGCCGTCATGCGCATGCTCGCGAACGAGGGCATGACGATGATGGTCGTCACCCACGAGATGACGTTCGCGCGGGAGGTCGCCGACCGGGTCGTGTTCATGGACGGCGGCGTGATCGTCGAGGACGGCACCCCCGACCAGGTCATCGGCCATCCCCGGCACGAACGCACCCGGCACTTCCTCTCCCGGCTCCTCGACCCGGCGATGGCCGAGGTCGAGGAAGGTGTCCCGGACCAGGTGGGCAGGACCGAGTAGCCGCTCACTAAGGTGCAGGGCATGAGCGAACGCGCCGTGCTGCACCTGAGGGGCCGGGTCCTCGCCGGCCCGGACGACGTCCGGGACGAGCTGTGGGTCGTCGGCGGACGGATCACCTACGACCGTCCCGCCGGTGCCCGCGACGTGCGCACCGTCGATGGCTGGGCCCTGCCCGGCCTGGTCGACGCGCACTGCCATGTGGGGCTCGGTTCCCACGGACCCGTCGACGCGGGCACCGCCGAGAAGCAGGCCCTCACCGACCGCGACACCGGGACCCTGCTGCTGCGGGACGCCGGCTCGCCCTCCGACACCCGCTGGGTCGACGAGCGCGAGGACCTGCCGAAGATCATCCGGGCCGGCCGGCACATCGCCCGCACCCGCCGCTACATCCGCGGCTTCGCGCACGAGATCGAACCGGAGGACCTGGTCGCCTACGTCGCCCAGGAGGCCCGGCGCGGCGACGGCTGGGTCAAGCTGGTCGGCGACTGGATCGACCGGGACCTCGGCGACCTGGCGCCCACCTGGCCGCGAGAGGCCGTCGAGGCGGGCATCGCCGAGGCCCACCGGCTGGGCGCCCGGGTCACCGCGCACTGCTTCGCCGAGGACTCCCTCCAGGACCTGGTGGAGGCCGGCATCGACTGCGTCGAGCACGCCACCGGCCTCACCGACGAGCTGATCCCGCTGTTCGCCGCGCGCGGGGTGGCGATCGTGCCGACCCTGGTCAACATCGCGACCTTCCCGAAGCTGGCCGACGGCGGGGAAGCCAAGTTCCCCCGCTGGTCGGCCCATTTGCGCCGGCTGCACGAGCGCCGCTACGACACCGTCCGCAACGCCCACGACGCCGGCATCCCCGTCTTCGTCGGCACCGACGCGGGCGGCACGCTCCCGCACGGCCTGGTGGCCGCCGAGGTGGCCGAACTGGTCACCGCCGGTCTGTCCGCCGTCGACGCCCTCGCGGCGACGACCTGGGCGGCCCGCGCCTGGCTCGGCCGCCCCGGCCTGGAGGAGGGCGCCGCGGCGGACCTCGTCGTCTACGAGACGGACCCCCGCGCCGACGTCCGGGTCCTGGCGGCCCCCCGCCGCATCGTGCTGAACGGCCGCGTCGTCGGCTGACGGCACCCCGGGACATCCGGCGCCCCCGCCCGCCCCGGTGCGCGCGGGCCGGGCGGTGCGCCGTTACGGGCGCTCGCCCGGACGAGGGTACGGGGGAGACTTCGGGGAACACCCGTGCCGCGGGATTCGAAAAGGCGCACGGGAAAGTCACGTTGGAGTGAAGTGGCGGCGGAACGCTGACTGTCCACCCGGGGTGCGCGATTCTTGCCGGGTCCCGAGCACGTTTCCTCTGGGGGTCCCCACCTTGAACGGCAAGAAATTCCGCATGTCCGCACGCCGGTTCGCCACCCTCGCGACGGCCACCGCGCTGACCGCCGGCCCAGCGGTCCTGGGCGCGGCGGGCCCGGCCCAGGCGACCGGCGACGAGGGCCGGGCGAGCGCCGTCGTCCTGCGCACCGGGCTCGATGTCTCCCTGCTCGACAAGACCGTGGACGTCCCGCTCGCGGTCTCCCTCAACGAGGTGCGGGCACCGCGGAGCGCCGAGCAGACGGCGCTGACGGCGAGCCTCGACGGCGTCGACGGCGGTGAGCCCTTCAGCGTCGTCAAGGCCGAGGTCGCCAAGGCGAGCGCCACGGTCGAGGACGGCAGGGCCGAGGGCCTCACCCAGCTCGCCCACGCCAAGGTCCACGTCCCGGGCCTGCCGCTGCTGTCGCTCATCGAGGTCGGCCAGGTCACGTCCAGGGCGACCTGTGTGGCGGGGGAGAAGCCGACCGCCACGTCCAACCTGCTGGGCGACGTCACCGTCCTCGGCAAGAAGGTCAAGCTGACCGCGGGCGGTACCACGCGGGTCGAGGTGCCCGGCGTGGGCGAGGTCCGCCTCGACTACTCCAGGACGGAGCAGACCTCGCGGACGGCCGCCGCCACCGCGCTGGAGCTCACCGTGTCCGTCAACCCGCTGAAGCTCAACGTGGCCGAGGTCGAGGGCACCCTCACGCTGGCGAAGGCCACTTGTGAGACCCCGGCCGCGCCCGAGGAGGAGGCCGCGCCGGGCACCGAGCCGGCCGGCGACGTCGAGCCGCAGGGCGAGAAGGCGGACGAGGGCCTCGCCGAGACCGGCGGCAACTCCATGACGCCGTACATCGCGGGCGGGGCGCTCGCCCTGCTCCTCGCGGGCGGCGGCGCCGTCGCCCTGGCGAAGCGCGGCCGCGGCTGACGCCGGACACCCGGACGGGCCCCCGGACACCGCCCTGCCGGCGTCCGGGGGGCCCGTCCGGTGTCACGCCGAGGCCAGTACCCGGCCCAGGGCGTGCAGGAAGCCGTCCGCCGTCGCGCGGTCCCGGACCGCCAGGCGCAGCCGGCTCTCGTCGAGGCCGGGGAACGTGTCCCCGCGTCGGACGGCGTAGCCGAGGGCGCGCAGATCGCGGCGGATCTCCGCCGCGCCCGGCACGCGTACGAGAACGAAGGACGCCTCGGCCGGGCCGGTGACCCGGAGGCCGGCCGGGGCGAACCTGTGCAGTCCCGCGACCAGGTGGTCCCGGTCGGCGGCGACGCGGTCGGCCGCCTCCGCCGCCTCCGCCAGGGCGCGCGGCGACACACACGCCTCGGCGGCGGCCAGCGCCGGCGAGGACACCGGCCACAAAGGCTGAGCCCGCTCCAGCGCGGCCACGGTCTCCGGGGCGGCGAGGACATAGCCGATCCGCAGTCCCGCCAGCCCCCAGGTCTTCGTGAGGCTGCGCAGCACCACCAGGCCCGGCACGTCGGTCCGCCCCGCCAGGGCCTCCCGCTCGCCCGGCACCACGTCCATGAACGCCTCGTCCACGACCAGCGTCCGCCCCGGCCGGGCGAGCGCGGCGATCGTCGCGGCCGGGTGGAGGACCGACGTCGGATTCGTCGGATTGCCGATCACCACCAGGTCGGCGTCCTCGGGGACGGCCGCCGGGTCGAGCCGGAAGCCGTCCTCCTCCCGCAGCAGGACCCGCCCGACGGTGTGCCCGGCGTCCACCAGCGCCGCCTCCGGCTCCGTGAACTGGGGGTGCACCACGACCGGCCGGCTCACCTTCAGCGCGCGGGCCAGCAGCACGAACGCCTCCGCCGCGCCCGCCGTCAGCAGCACCCGCTCGGGCGGCAGCCCGTGCCGGGCCGCCACCGCGGCCCGCGCGGCCCGCCCGTCCGGGTAGGCCGCGAGCGAGCCCAGCGTCGCGGCGATCCGCTCCCGCAGCCAGGCCGGCGGGGTGTCCGTCCGGACGTTCACCGCGAGGTCGACCAGCGCCGACCCGTCGTCGCGGACCTCGGCGTCGCCGTGGTGCCGCAGATCGTGGCCGCCCTCAGTGCGCATGCGCGTGACCACCGTGGTGGTGCCCGTGCCCGTGCCCGTGCCCGTGATGGTGGCCGTCGTCGTCCGGGTGGAAGTGCGGCTGCTGCGGCAGACCGACCTTGTCCTCGAAGCCCGGCAGCGCGATCCGGTACACGCACGAGTCGCAGTTCATCCGCAGGTCGCCCCGCACCGCCTCCTCGTACCGCTCCCACACCAGGTCGAGCAGTTCCGGCTCCGGGCCGATGACGTCCGCCGAGCGCACCTCGGTCTCCGGGTGCGCCGCCGCCCACTCCTGCGTCTGCCGCCGCACCCGGTCCGGGAGGATCCCGGTGAACAGGAAGTACGGCAGCACGACGATCCGGCGCGCCCCGAGCCGCGCGCACCGGTCCAGCCCGCCCGGCACGTCCGGCGCGGCCAGCGACACGAACGCCGTCTCCACCCCGGCGTAGCCGCGGCCCTCCCACAGCAGCCGGGCCGCCTTGTGCACCTCGGCGTTGGCGTCCGGGTCGGTGGAGCCGCGCCCCACCAGCAGCACGGTGACGTCCGCGCGGTCGTCCGCCGTGCCCAGCGCCTCGTCGAGCCGCCGCTCCAGGACCCGCAGCAGCGACGGGTGCGGGCCCAGCGGGCGGCCGTAGGTGTAGGTGATCCCGGGGTGCCGTTCCTTCTCGCGGGCCAGCGCCGCCGGGATGTCCCCCTTGGCGTGCCCGGCCGACACCAGCATCAGCGGCACGGCGGCGAACCGCCGCACCCCCCGCGCGACGAGGTCGGAGACGGCGTCGCCCAGCGGCGGCGGGGACAGCTCGATGAAGCCGCCCGCGACGGGCAGTTCGGGGTGCCGGTCCCCCAGCTCCCGGACGAAGGCGCGGAACGCCTCGGCTCCGGCCTCGTCCCGGGTGCCGTGGCCGGCGATGAGCAGGGCGGGCGGGGAGGGGGTCACGATGTCTCCTCGGATGACGAAGGGGAGGCGGGAACGGGGTGGTACAGCAGGGCGTTGAGCGCGGCCGAGGCGACCGCCGAACCGCCCTTCTCGGACACGTTGCTGACGGCGGGCAGCCCGCTCGCGCGCAGCGCGGCCTTGGACTCGACCGCGCCGACGAACCCGACGGGCAGGCCGATGACGAGCGCGGGCCGGGCGTCGAGGGTGAGCAGTTCCTCCAGGGCGGTGGGTGCGTTGCCGATCACCCAGATCGCGCCGGGGCCGACCTGCTCGTACGCCAGTCGGACGGCGTGCGCGGACCGGGTCAGTCCGGGCCCGGACCGGGCGTCCCTGATCCGGCATACGGTCTCCCGGCGGGTGATACCGGCCGCCACCATCTCGACGTCCACGACCACGGGCGTCCCGGCGTGCAGCGCCGTGTGCCCCCGTTGCAGGGTCCGCTCGTCCAGGACGAGGTCGCCGGCGTAGTCGAGGTCGGCGGCGGAGTGCACGACCCGCTCGACGACCGCCCGGGTCAGCGGCGGCAGGTGCGAGGTGTCCAGCCGGGCGCGCATCCGCCGGTAGGACTCCACCTCGATGGGATGGACGACACGGTTCACCGCGGGACCTCCTGAGCGCTCTGCCAGCGGTAGCCGCGCGGGGTCACCATGCGGCCTGCGATCTCCCGGGAGGCGGTGTTGCCGACGGTCACGACCGTCATCATGTCGACCGTCGCCGGGTCGAGGCCGCCCAGCGTGGTGAGCCGGGCGGACTCGTCGGCCCGGGACGCGTTGCGGACGACGCCGACCGGCGTGGTCGGCACGCGGTGCTGCGCGAGGATCGCGAGCGCCTCGGGGAGCTGCCAGTTCCGGCCACGCGAGCGCGGGTTGTAGAAGGTGACCACGAGGTCCGCCTCGGCGGCGGCCTGTACCCGCCGCTCGATGACCTCCCACGGGGTGTGCAGGTCGGACAGGCTGATCGACACATGGTCGTGGCCGAGCGGGGCACCGAGGACCGCGGCCGCCGCGAGGGCCGCCGTCACCCCGGGGACACCGACCACGTCGATGTCGTCGGACGCCTCGGCCAGCGCGGGGGAGGCCATGGCGTACACGCCCGCGTCCCCGCTGCCGATGAGGGCGACGGCCCGCCCCTCCCGGGCCTCCGCGACCGCCGTACGCGCCCGCTCCTCCTCGGCGCCCAGGCCGGACTCGAGGACGCGCGTGCCGGGCCGCAGCAGGTCACGGATCTGGTCGACGTACTGGTCCAGCCCGACGAGCACCGAGGCCCGCCGCAGCTCGGCCTTCGCGCGCGGGGTCAGCAGGTCGCGGGCGCCCGGTCCGAGGCCCACGACGGCGAGCCGGCCACGGCCCGGCCGCCGGGCCACCGCGCAGGTGGCCATCGCCGGGCGGCCGTCGGCCCGTGCGGACTTTTGCTTCGGCACCAGCAGGTCGCCGCCGCCCACGAGGGCGGCGGCCTCGGCGACCGAGGGGGTGCCGACGGCGGCCAGCGGCGCGTCGGAGGGGTGGGGGACCGGGACGGAGGCCAGCCGCTGCGGGGCGTGCGTGACAAGAGGGACCCCGAGGCGGGCCGCGGCCTCCACGACGCCGGGCTCGCCGGCCTTCGCGTCGACGGTGGCCAGCTCGGCCACGGACGCGGCGGACAGCCCGGCGTCGCGCAGCGCCTCTCGCACGAGCGCCAGCACCTCGTCGGCCGGGGCGCCCCGCGAGGCCCCGACCCCGACGACCAGGGTCGGCGGACGCAGCACGACCTCGCGCTCCGCCGCCTCCACGAGCCGGTCCGTCACCCGGATCGTGTACGCCCCCTCGGCGCCGGCCGGCAGTGGCGGCAGCGGCCAGGACACCTCGGCCCGCAGCGCCACCGGCACCCCGTCGAGCAGGGCCCGGGAGACCCCGGCGACATCGCCCTCGACCGGGAGGCCGAGCGTGTCCAGACCGGGCAGGCCCACGGCGTCGGTGGCCGTCGTCACCACGGGCGCGGCTCCCAGCACCTCGCCCACCTCGTGGGCGAGTTCGTTGGCGCCGCCGCCGTGCCCGCCGGTCAGCGCCACGGCGAACCGCCCGCCCTCGTCGACGCACACCACACCGGGGTCGGCGGCCTTGTCGTCCAGCAGCGGGGCGATCAGCCGGACGACCGCGCCCGTGGCCAGGAAGCACACCAGCTGCCCGCACTCCCCGAAAGCCCGCCGCACGGCGTCCCCGACGGGCCCGTCGTACACGCGGGTGCGGTCCGGCCACGCCGCGGCCAGCCGGTCCCGCGCCGCCGCCCCCGCCGCGGTGGCGGAAATGAGGCCGATCACTGAGCAACTCCCTTGCCGTCCGAGGGGCTTCTGACGCCCCACAACAGGAAAACCGGGTTGGCGGCCGCCAGCCGGGTCACGTCCCCCGGCAGCGGCGCCAGCCGGGACGACTGCAACAGCACCCCGTCGCAGGCGAACCCGGCACCGGTGAGCGCCGCCCGCGCGGCCGGCACCCGGTCCAGCGCGGCCATGGCGACCACGACCGTCCGCCGCGCCCGCCGCGCGCACGCGGTGACGACGGCGGGCAGCTCCCGCCCCCCGCCCCCCACGAACACGGCGTCCGGGTCGTCCAGATCCGACAGGGCCGCGGGCGCCGTCCCGTGCACCACCTGGACGTCCACCCCGTGCGCGGCCGCGTTGTCCCGGATCCGCGCGACACCGTCCGGGGTCTGCTCGACGGCGGTGACGGCGGCCCCGAGCCGCGCGCACTCGACGGCCACCGACCCGGAGCCCGCGCCGACGTCCCACACCAGATCGCCGAGCCGGGGCCCGAGCCGGGCCAGCGCGAGCGCCCGCACCTCGAACTTCGTGATCATCGAATCCCGGTGCGCGAACGCGTCCTCGGACAGCGCCCAGGAGGCGGGACCCCGGTCCGCCCCGGCGACCGTGCGCGCGGCACCCGGGACACGGGAACCGTCGAGGCACAGGACGACGTTCACGGCCGCACCCCAGTCCCGGGCGGCGGCCTCGGCGGGGGTCACCCGCTCGACCCGCTCCTCCCCGGACCCCAGCGCCGAGGCGACGACGAGCGTCCGGTCCGCGTCCGCGCGGGCCAGCGCCGCGCCGAGTTCGGCGGGTCCGGCGCCGGGCCCGGTCAGCACGGCCACCTTCGGACGCGCCCGGCAGATGTGCACGGCCGTCCGCGCGTCCCGTCCGTGCGCGCTGACGACGACCGCGTCGTCCCAGGTCAGCCCGGCCCGCGCGAACGCGGACGCCACCGAGGACACCGCCGGCCGCACGTCCAGGCGCTCCGGCCCGAACCGCTCCGCCAGCACCCGCGCGATACCGAAGAACCCCGGATCACCGGAGGCCAGCACCACGACGCGCCGCTCCTCCTCGACGTACGCGGCCATGGTGTCGAGCGCCGGCGCGAGCGGACCGAGCACGACCCGCTCCGCCCCGCCGGGCAGCCGTACGGCGTCCAGGTGGCGCCGTCCGCCGACCACCAGCTCGGCACCGGCCAGCACGTCCTCGGGCGGCGGCGCCCCCGTCCCCGTACCGACCACCGTGATCATGTGCTGGCCCCCCGTTCGCGCAGCGCCCGGCGGGCCGCCGGGTCGGCCTTGCGGTACCCGTGGAAGTGGCCCGGGTGGTACAGGTGCGAGCGGGTGCCGTGGGCCTCCAGGGCCGGCCCGACCAGGAAGAGCGTGTGCTTCCAGAGCTTGTGCTCCTTGACCGTCTCCTCCAGCGTGCCGATCGTGCACGTGACGACCAGCTCCTCCGGCCAGGTCGCCTGGTAGGCGACGACGACCGGTGTGGAGGTGGGGTAGCCGCCCTCCAGCAGTTCCCGCACCAGCTGCCCGCTGCGGGCCGCCGACAGGAAGATCGCCATGGTGGTGCCGTGCTTGGCGAACTCGCGCACCTCCTCGCCGGGCGGCATGGGCGTCTTGCCGCCGCCGAGCCGGGTGAGCACCACGGACTGGGCGACCTCGGGGATCGTCAGCTCGCGCCGGGCGAGCGCCGCCACGGCGGAGAACGCCGAGACCCCCGGCACCACCTCGGTCGTGAGGCCGAGCGCGGCGCACCGGTCCAACTGCTCCTGCGTGCCGCCCCACAGGGCGGGATCGCCGGAGTGGATGCGGGCGACCCTCAGGCCCTCGTCGCGGGCCCGCTCGTAGACGGCGACGACGTCCTCCAGGGACAGGGCCGCGGAGTCCAGGACCTCGGCGTCCTCGCGCGCGTGCTGGAGGACCTCCGCCTGGACCAGGCTGGCCGCCCAGATCACCACGTCGGCCTCGGCGATGGCGCGCGCGGCACGGAACGTCAGCAGATCGGCGGCTCCGGGGCCGGCACCGACGAAGGTCACCTTGCCGGTTCGGGCATCGGCCATGGGTCGGGGTCCTCTCACAAGGGGGTGGTGGCAAAGGGGGCAGGGGGAAGGTCAGAGCTTGCCGCCGCGGCCGCCGTCGCGGCGGGCGGGCGCGATGAGCGTCGACAGATAGGGCAGCGGGGCGTCGTCGAGGTCGGCGGCCGGGCGGATCGACTCCTCCGGCATCCCCAGCGCCGATCCCCACACCGAGCCCTCCGTACGCCCGCTCTCCCGCAGCGCCTCGGCGACCTCGCGCGCCTGCCGGCCGAACTTGTAGGCGACGACCGTCCCCGGCCCGGCCAGGGCCTCCTTGAGCACCGCGGACCCGGCCGTGACGGGCACCAGGGTCAGCGGCTCGGTCCCCTCGGTCAGCACCGCGCCGGAACGCGCCGCGAGGTCCTGCATGGCGGTGATGCCTGGGACCGTCTCGACGACGGTGCCCGGCACCGCCGCGACGATCGTCTGCGCGAGATAGGTGAACGTCGAGTACACGTTGGGATCGCCGATGGTGGCGAAGGCGACGGCCGCGTGCTCGCCCAGCAGCCCGGCGACCCGCTCACCGGCCGCGTCCCAGGCGGCCTCCCGCCGCAACCGGTCCGTGCGCTCGTTCAGCGCGAACACGACCCGGACGACCTTCTCCGCGGGCACGTAGTGCAGCACGGTCGCCTCGGCCCGCCCCCGCTCCCCGCTGTCCATGACGGGGACGACGACCACGTCGGCGGCGCGCAGCGCGTTGACGCCCTTGACGGTCACCAGCTCCGGGTCGCCGGGGCCCACCCCGACTCCGATCAGTCTGCTGCTCATGACGTCCGGCACCTCTCGACGAACCGACGGGCCACACCGGGTTCGGCGGCCCAGTGCGTGTGCAGATAACTCGCGTGCACGCCCCCCTGCACGAACCCCTCGACGCGCCGCGCGGGCGTGCGCACCCCCCAGGCGGGAGCCACCCCCGCGCCCGGCTCGACGACGGTCCGGTGGAACTCGTGGGCCCGCATCCGCGTGCCCGCGGCGGCGAGCGGGCTGTCGCCGAGGGCGACGGCGTCCCGGTAGCCGAGCGTGAGCCGTTCGGTCATCCGGGCCGTGGCGTCCAGCACCCCGCACATGGGCAGCCCGTCCAGCTCACGGCTCAGGTACAGCAGTCCGGCGCACTCCGCGGCCACCGGCGCGCCGCTCGCCGCGAGGTCGGCGACGGCCTTGCGCAGCGGCGCGTTGGCGGACAGCTCGGCGGCGTACACCTCGGGGAACCCGCCCCCGATCACCAGCCCCGCCGTGCCGTCCGGCAGGCACTCGTCCCGCAGCGGATCGAAGGGGACGACCTCGGCGCCCGCCGCGGTGAGCAGTTCGGCGTGCTCCGCGTAGGAGAAGGTGAACGCGGGTCCGCCGGCCACGGCGACGACCGCCCGCCCGCCCGGCGCCGCGGCCGGGGGCTCCCAGGCGTCGCACGCCAGGTCCCCGGCACCGCGCGCCAGCGCCAGCAGGGCGTCCAGATCGCACCCCGCCGCCACCTGCGCCCCCATCGCCGCCACGGCCTCCACCGCGTCGGTGTGCCGTTCCGCGGCCGGCACCAGCCCCAGATGCCGGGACGGCGTGTCCACCCCCGCGG
Source organism: Streptomyces sp. NPDC056628 (assembly GCF_042792555.1). Classification (NCBI taxonomy): domain Bacteria; kingdom Bacillati; phylum Actinomycetota; class Actinomycetes; order Kitasatosporales; family Streptomycetaceae; genus Streptomyces; species Streptomyces sp. NPDC056628. The sequence continues at coordinate 39,416 of NZ_JBHTWG010000029.1, read as the reverse complement.
TCCGCCGCAGCACCCCCAGCACCGGTACGCCCGCCGAGTCCAGGGCCTCCCGCAGCAGTTCCTCGTGCCGGTCGGAGGCGACCTTGTTGAGGATCACGCCACCGATCCGCACCCGCGGGTCCCAGGACGCGAACCCGTGCACGAGCGCCGCCACCGAACGGGACTGCGCGGAGGCGTCGACGACCAGCACCACCGGTGCCCGCAGCAGCTTCGCCACCTGCGCCGTGGACGCCAGCTCGCCCTCGCCCGCGGCCCCGTCGAACAGCCCCATCACGCCCTCGACCACGGCGAGGTCGCAACCCCGCGCCCCGTGCCGGAACAGCGGACCGATCAGGTCGGGACCGCACAGGTAGGCGTCGAGGTTGCGGCCCACCCGCCCGGTGGCGAGCGCGTGGTAACCGGGGTCGATGTAGTCCGGGCCCACCTTGTGCGGGGACACGGCGAGCCCCCGCGCGGCGAACGCGGCCATCAGCCCGGTGGCGACGGTGGTCTTGCCGCTGCCCGAGGAGGGCGCGGCGACGACCAGCCGGGGGACGGACGGGCTCACCACTCGATGCCCCTCTGGCCCTTCTGGCCCACGTCCATCGGATGCTTGACCTTGGACATGTCGGTCACCAGGTCGGCGAGGCCGACCAGTTCCTCCGGCGCGTTCCGCCCGGTGATCACGACGTGCTGGGTGCCGGGCCGGGCGCGCAGCACCTCCACCACCTCGGCGGTGTCGACCCACCCCCAGTGCAGGGGATAGGCGAACTCGTCCAGCACGTACAGCTTGTACGTCTCGGCGGCGAGGTCCCGCTTGACCTGCTCCCAGCCCTCGCGGGCCTTCTCCTCGTTGTCGAGCTGCGCGTCGCGCTGCACCCAGGACCAGCCCTCGCCCATCTTGTGCCAGTCGACGGTGCCGCCCTGGCCGCTGGCGCCGAGCACCCGCAGCGCGTTCTCCTCGCCGACCTTCCACTTGGCCGACTTCACGAACTGGAACACCCCGATGGGCCACCCCTGGTTCCAGGCGCGCAGCGCCAGCCCGAAGGCCGCGGTCGACTTGCCCTTGCCGACGCCCGTGTGCACGATCACCAGCGGCCGGTTGCGCCGCTGACGTGTCGTCAGCCCGTCGTCCGGCACCACACTCGGCTGTCCCTGCGGCATTACGCGGCCCCCCTCTGCACGTCCTTCACCAGTGCGGCGATGCTGTCCGCGCGCAGTTCGTCCAACGTCACCGCCGTACCGCCCAGTTCGGCCGCGAGCCGCCCGGCGAGCCCGAGCCGCACCGGGCCCGACTCGCAGTCCACGACGACCGAGGCGACCCCGTCGGCCGCGAACAGCCGCGCCGCGCGCCCGGCCAGGGCGACCGGCTCGGGACCGCCGGTGGCCCGCCCGTCCGTCACCAGCACCACCAGCGGACGGCGCGCGGGATCGCGCAGCCGCTCCACGCGCAGCACCTCGTGGGCCCGCAGCAGCCCCGCCGCGAGCGGGGTGCGCCCGCCGGTCGGCAGCGTCTCCAGCCGGGCCGCGGCCGCGTCCACCGACGAGGTCGGCGGCAGGGCGACGTCGGCGGCCGACCCCCGGAAGGTCACCAGCCCCACCTTGTCCCGCCGCTGGTAGGCGTCCAGCAGCAGCGACAGCACCGCGCCCTTCACGGCGCCCATCCGCTGCCGCGCCGCCATCGACCCGGAGGCGTCCACCACGAACAGCACGAGGTTGCCCTCGCGGCCCTCCCGGGTGGCCTGGCGCAGATCGTCCCGGCGCAGGACCAGGCCGGGCCCGGACCGTCCGCGCGCCCGCTGGTGCGGCGCCGCGGCCTGCACGGTCGCCGCCAGGTGCAGCTTGGTGAGCGTGCCCCGGGGCCGGCGGGCCCCGGTCGTCCGCCCGTGCTCGGTCCGCGCCCGGGACCGCCGCCCGGCGGCCCCCTCACCGATCCCGGGCACGCTCAGCACCTTGGTGCGGAAGGGCTCGGAGGCCCGTGCGGGCGACTGCTCGCCGGCCCCCGAGGGCTGCGGCTGCCCGTTCTCACCGGCCTCGGGCCGGGCCGCCGCGTCACCGTCACCCTGGGGCGCGTCACCGGGGTCCGGCTGTCCGCCGCCCCCGCCCGGCCCGTCCGGCCCGTCCGGCCCGTCCGGCCCGTCCGGCCCGTCCGGACCGGGATCCGGGTCGGGATCGTCGTCCGGGCCGCCGAACTCCTCCAGCGTCTCGTCGAGCTTGTCCTCGTCCAGGCCGGGCGCGTCGAAGGGGTTGCGGCGCCTGCGGTGCGGCAGCGCGAGCAGCGCCGCCTGCCGGACGTCCTCGGCGAGCACGTCGGTGCGCCCGGCCCAGGCGGCCAGCGCGGTGGCCGTACGGGCCATCACGATGTCGGCGCGCATCCCGTCCACCTCGAACGCGGCACAGGTCGCCGCGATCTGCCGCAGCGCACCGTCGCCGAGCCGCACCGACGGCAGCAGCTCCCGTGCTGCGACGACGCGTTGCCGTACGGCCGCTTCCTCGTCCGCCCAGCGGGCCGCGAAACCGGCCGGGTCGTCGTCGTACGCGAGGCGCCGCCGGACGACCTCCACCCGCTGGTCCGGCTCACGGGACGCCGCGACCTCGACGGTCAGCCCGAACCGGTCCAGCAACTGCGGGCGCAGCTCGCCCTCTTCGGGGTTCATGGTGCCGACGAGCAGGAACCGGGCGGCGTGCCGCACCGACACGCCCTCGCGCTCCACGTACGACGCGCCCATCGCCGCCGCGTCCAGCAGCAGGTCGACCAAGTGGTCGTGGAGGAGGTTCACCTCGTCGACGTAGAGGATGCCGCGGTGGGCGTCGGCGAGCAGGCCCGGCTCGAACGCCTTGACGCCCTCGGCGAGCGCCCGCTCGATGTCCAGGGCGCCGACCAGCCGGTCCTCGGAGGCGCCGACGGGCAGCTCCACCATGCGGGCCGGCCGGGACACGCCGGCGGTCTCCTCGTGCGGCCCGTCCGGGCAGCCCGGGTCGGGAGCGGCCGGATCGCACGAGAACCGGCACCCGGCGACCACCGGCACCTCCGGCAGCAGCGCCGACAGCGCCCGTACGGCCGTCGACTTGGCCGTGCCCTTCTCGCCGCGCACCAGCACCCCGCCGACCGCCGGGGAGACGGCGTTCAGCAGCAGCGCGAGCCGCAGGTCGTCCTGGCCGACGACGGCCGTGAAAGGAAAGGGGGTCGTCACTTCTCGTCGCCCTCCAGATCGCCTTCGAGCTCCAGGTAGGTGGCTCGCAGCCGGTCCAGCGTCCCGGCGTCCGGCTCGGCCCACAGGCCGCGGTCGGCGGCCTCCAGCAGCCGCTCGGTGATGCCGCGCAGCGCCCACGGGTTGGACTTCTTCATGAAGTCCCGGTTCTCCGCGTCGAAGACGTACGCGGCGCTGAGCTTCTCGTACATCCAGTCGTCGACCACGCCGGCCGTCGCGTCGTAGCCGAAGAGGTAGTCCACGGTCGCCGCCATCTCGAAGGCGCCCTTGTAGCCGTGCCGGCGCATGGCCGCCATCCAGCGCGGGTTGACCACCCGGGCCCGGAAGACCCGGTGGGTCTCCTCGCCGAGGGTGCGGGTGCGCACCTGGTCGGGGGTGGCCGAATCGCCCACGTACGCCTCGGGGCTGCTGCCCGTCAGATGCCGCACCATCGCGACCATGCCGCCGTGGTACTGGAAGTAGTCGTCGGCGTCCACGAGGTCGTGCTCGCGGGTGTCGACGTTCTTCGCGGCGACGTTGATCCGCCGGAACGCGGTCTCCATGTCACCGCGCGCGGCCCGCCCGTCCAGCCCGCGCCCGTAGGCGTAGCCGCCCCAGACCGCGTACACCTCGGCGAGGTCGGCGTCCGAGCGCCAGTTGCGGGCGTCGATCAGCGGCAGCAGTCCCGCACCGTACGCGCCGGGCTTGGAACCGAAGACGCGGGCCGTGGCACGCCGCCGGTCGCCGTGCGCGGCCGTGTCCTCGTCGGCGTGCGCCTTCACGAAGTTGTGCTCGGCGGGCTCGTCCAGCTCCGCGACCGCGCGCACGGCGTCGTCGATGAGCCCGACGACGTGCGGGAACGCGTCCCGGAAGAACCCGGAGATCCGGACCGTGACGTCGACGCGGGGCCGTCCCAGCTCCGGCAGAGCGACCACCTCGAAGCCGGTGACCCGGCGCGAGGCGTCGTCCCACACCGGGCGGCAGCCCAGCAGCGCCAGGATCTCCGCGATGTCGTCGCCCTGGGTGCGCATGGCCGAGGTGCCCCAGACCGTCAGGCCGACGGACTTCGGGTACTCACCCGTGTCCTGGAGATACCGCTGCACCAGCGAGTCGGCGAGCGACTGGCCGACCTCCCAGCTCAGCCGGGACGGGATCGCCTTGGGGTCGACGGAGTAGAAGTTCCGGCCGGTCGGCAGCACGTTGACCAGACCGCGGGTCGGGGAGCCCGACGGGCCCGCCGGGACGTACCCGCCGTCGAGCGCCTTGAGGATGTGCCCGATCTCGTCCGTGGTGCGGGCCAGCCGCGGCACGACCTCGGTGCACGCGAACTCCAGCACCCGCAGGGCGTCCGGGAGGTCGGTGCCGAGGACCGCCCGCAGCACGCCCGGGCTCTCGCCCGCGGCCCAGTCCCGCTCCTCCAGGCCCTCGGCGATCCGCCGGCACAGCTGCTCCAGCAGGTCGATCGCGTCGGACGCCGTGCGCGCCGGGCCGTCCACCAGGTCCGCCAGCTCGGCCGGGACCTTGACCGGCGCCCCCGGCTCGGCCAGCAACTCGGCTTCCACCAGCCCGAAATGGGCGGCCAGCGAGGCCCGCAGCCCCGGCAGCGCGTTCGCCTGACCGCCCCACACCTGGGACGCGCGCAGCACCGCGAGCACCAGGTTCACCCGCGGCTCGCCGACCGGACCGCCCCCCAGGATGTGCAGCCCGTCCCGGATCTGCACGTCCTTGATCTCGCACAGATAGCCGTCGATGTGCATGACGAACTCGTCGAAGGCGTCGTCGTCCGGCTGCTCGTCGACGTGCAGGTCGTGGTGGAGCTCGGCCGCCTTCACCAGCGTCCAGATCTGCGCGCGCACCGCCGGGGCCTTGCCCGGGTCCAGGTCGGAGACGAGCGCGTACTCGTCCAGCAGCTGCTCCAGCTTGGCCAGGTCGCCGTAGGTGTCGGCGCGGGCCATCGGCGGGACCAGGTGATCGACCACCGTGGCGTGCCCGCGCCGCTTGGCCTGGGTGCCCTCCCCGGGGTCGTTCACGATGAACGGGTAGACGAGCGGCAGTTCGCCGAGGACGGCGTCCGGGGCGCAGCCGCGGCTGAGCCCGAGCCCCTTGCCGGGCAGCCACTCCATCGTGCCGTGCTTGCCCATGTGCACGATCGCGTCGGCGCCGAAGCCCCCCTCCGAAGGCGCGGCCTCCAGCCAGCGGTAGGCGGCCATGTAGTGGTGCGAGGGCGGCATGTCGGGGTCGTGGTAGATCGCGATGGGGTTCTCGCCGAAGCCGCGCGGCGGCTGGATCATCACGACGACGTTCCCGAACCCCAAGGACGCCAGCACGATGTCGTCACCGTCCACGTACAGCGAGCCCGGCGGCTCGCCCCACGCCTCGGTCATCGCGTCCCTGAGCTCCGGGTCGAGCGCGGCGAACCACGCCCGGTAGTCGGCGAGCGGCACCCGCGCGGGCGCCGACGCCAGCTGCTCCTCGGTCAGCCACTCGACGTCATGACCGCCGGCCTCGATGAGCCGGTGGATCAACTCGTCCCCGTTGTCCGGGTATTCGCTGAGCGAGTAGCCCGCCCGGGACAGCGCGTCGAGCACCCGTACCGCCGAGGCGGGCGTGTCCAGACCGACGGCGTTGCCGACACGGGAGTGCTTGGTCGGGTAGGCGGTGAAGACGAGCGCCAGCTTCTTCGCGGCGTTCGGCTTGTGCCGCAGCCGTGCGTGCCGGACGGCGATCCCGGCGACCCGCGCGGCCCGCTCCGGGTCGGCCACGTACACCGGCACGTCGTCCGGGCCCTGCTCCTTGAACGAGAACGGCACGGTGACCAGACGCCCGTCGAACTCGGGGATCGCCACCTGCATCGCCGCGTCCATCGGGGACAGGGCCGCGTCGGACTCCTCCCAGGCCGCCCGCGAGGACGTCAGGCACAGCCCCTGCAGCACGGGCACGTCCAGTTCGGCCAGCCTGCCGATGTCCCACGCCTCCTCGTCGCCGCCCGCGGACGCCTGCGAGGCATGGGTGCCGCCCGCCGCGAGGACGGTCGCGACCAGGGCGTCGGCCCGGCCCAGGATCTCGTACAGCCCGGCGTCCGCGCCGCGCAGCGAACCGCAGTACACGGGCAGCGCGTTGGCGCCCCGGGCCTCGATCGCGTCGCACAGGGTGTCCACGAACGCGGTGTTGCCGCTGAGGTGGTGGGCCCGGTAGAAGAGCACGCCCACGGCCGGCCGGCCTTCCACCCACGGACGTGAGCCGTGGACGCCGTACTCCGGCATCGGCCGCGGCTGAAGGAACCCCTCGCCCGTCAGCAGCACGGTGTCGGACAGGAACCGGGCGAGCTCGGTGAGGTTGGCCGGGCCACCCGCCACCAGGTACTTCAGCGCCTCCGCCACCACGCCGGCCGGCACCGACGACTCGGCCATCAGCTCCGCGTCCGGCACGGACTCGCCGCCGAGCAGCACCGTCGGCACCCCCGACGCCTTCAGCGCGGCGAGCCCGTCCTCCCACGCCCGCTTGCCACCCAGCAGCCGTACGACGGCGATGTCGGCGCCCTCGATCAACGCGGGCAGCTCGGAACCGACGTCCAGGCGGGTCGGGTTGCCGATCCGGTACGCGGCGTCGCCGGCGCGTGCCGCCAGCAGGTCCGTGTCGGCGGTCGACAGCAACAACACTGTGCTCATGCGGGCGCTCCCGGGGGGATGAAGGGCAGTCCTCGCGGCGCGCCCGACTCGATGAGCCGCCACAGCGCGTCCGTGTCCGCGTGTCGTTCGATGAGGTCGCCGAGCCGGTCGAGCTGCTCCTCGCGCAGCGCGGCGAACGAGGTGCCGGGCGCCGGCACGAAGCGGCGGCCCGCGGCGGCCGCCACCTCCCGCAGGAAGGCGCGCCGGAAGGCGTCCGACTCGAGCGAGCCGTGCCAGTGGGTGCCCCAGGTCTGACCGACCCGGCAGCCGTCCAGGAAGGGTTCACCCGCCAGGACCTCGGCGACCCCGTGGTGGATCTCGTAGCCCTCGACGCGCTCGCCGAGCGCTTCACCGGCGGGCCGGGTCAGGGTCTTCTCGCGGGCGAACCGCACCCGCACGGGCAGCAGGCCGAGGCCGTCGACGTGACCGGCACGGCTCTCGACGTCGTCCTCGATGTGCTCGCCGAGGAGCTGGAAGCCGCCGCAGACACCGAGGATCGGGCGGCCCTCGGCGGCCCGGCGCACCAGAGCCCGCGCGAGCCCCCGCTCCCGCAGCCACGCCAGGGCGCGGACGGTGCCCCGGGTGCCGGGCACCACCACCAGGTCGGCGTCGGCCAGTTCCTCCGGCCGGTCCACGAACCGCACGACGACGCCCGGTTCGGCGGCGAGCGCGTCGACGTCCGTGAAGTTGGACATCAGCGGCACCGCGCACACGGCGACCCGCAGCACGTCCTCGCCGACCGGGGCGGCCACCTCGGACTCGCGCACCGCCCCGCGCAGCGACACTCGCAGGCCGTCCTCCTCGTCGATGCCGAGTCCGTGCCGGAAGGGCAGGACGCCGTACGTCCGCCGTCCGGTGAGGCCGTGCAGCATGTCGAGGCCGGGTTCGAGGAGCGAGACGTCGCCGCGGAACTTGTTGACGAGGAAGCCGGCGACCAGCTCCTGGTCCTCGCGGGACAGCAGCGCCACGGTCCCGAAGAACGAGGCGAAGACACCGCCCCGGTCGATGTCGCCCACGACCAGCACGGGCAGCCCCGCGCCGCGTGCGATCCCCATGTTCACGATGTCGGTGCGCCGCAGGTTGATCTCGGCCGGGGAACCGGCCCCTTCGCAGATCACCGCGTCGTACGTGGCCCGCAGTTCGGCGAGGGAGTCCAGCACGGTGGCGAGCAGCCGCTGCTGCCGTCCGCCGTGGTAGCCGCGCGCGCTCATCTCGCCCACCGGCCTGCCCAGCAGCACCACCTGACTGCTCTGGTCCCCGCCCGGCTTCAGCAGGACGGGGTTCATCAGCGCGGTCGGCTCGACGCGGCACGCCTGGGCCTGCATGGCCTGCGCCCGCCCGATCTCCGCGCCCTCGCGGGTGACGAACGAGTTCAGCGACATGTTCTGCGCCTTGAAGGGCGCGACCTTCACGCCCTGGCGCACCAGCCACCGGCAGATCCCGGCGGTGACGACGCTCTTGCCGGCGTCGGAGGTCGTGCCGGCGACGAGCAGCCCGCCCTTCACGAGGCACGTCCTCTCGCCCCGCGCCGCCCGAGCAGGAGCCGCGCCCCGGCGCACACGCCCAGGGCGAGCACCCCCACCCGCCGCGAGAGACGCACGGCCCGCTCGATGTCGGCGACCCGGACGGCCCGTCCGGCGGCGCCGTTCAGCACGGGCCGGTGCTCCACCCGCCCGCCGTACGCCAGCGTCCCGCCGAGGCGCACCCCGAGCGCGCCCGCGAACGACGCCTCCACCGGGCCCGCGTTGGGGCTGGGATGCCGGTGGGCGTCCGCGCGCCAGGCCCGTACGGCGCCCCGGGGGTCGCCCCCGGCGACGGCGGCCAGCGCGGCGGTCAGCCGGGCACCCGGCCAGCCGGCGACGTCGTCGAGACGGGCCGAGGCCCAGCCGTAGCGGCGGTACTCGGGGGAGCGGTGCCCGACCATGGCGTCGAGGGTGTTGACGGCCCGGAACCCGGCGAGGCCCGGCACGCCGGCGACGGCTCCCCACACCAGGGCGCCGACCACGGCGTCCGAGGTGTTCTCGGCGACGGACTCCACGACCGCCCGCGCGATCCCGTCGGCGTCCAGCGCCTGCGGGTCCCGGCCGCACAGATGCGGCAGCCGCGCCCGCGCCGCCTCGACGTCGCCGGCCTCCAGGGCACGTCCGACGGCCCGGGCCTCCCGGGCGAGCGACGTGCCGCCGACGACGGCCCAGGTGACGGCGCCGGTCAGGGCGACGGAGGCGGCGGGGGAGGGGCGCACGGCACGTGCGCCCAGCGCGGCGGCCGCCACGGCGCCACCGGCGCACACGGCGGTGTGCAGCACACCCCAGGCGCGGTGGTCGCGCCACAACACTCGTTCCACGGCGCCCGCGGCACGTCCGAACGCGGCGACCGGATGCCCACGGCGTGGATCGCCGAGCAGCAGGTCACCGAGGAGTCCGGCGGCGGCGCCGTACGCGAAGACGCGTTCGGCACGCATGGGGTTCAGCCGGTGGTGGCGTCGGACAGGGGTCCGGTACTGCGTGACGAGCGGCAGGCGAGCATCGCGTGATGTCCTCACTCAGGGTGTCCACGCCCTGGTTCGACGAGACCGGCGGCGAGAGTTCCTGGCTCCCGGGGGTTACTACCCCGGTGACAGTGGCGGGACCGCGCCGGATTCGCACCGGCTTCCTCTTCTGCCGCCGTAGATGGCTCCGGAAGTCCACCATGGGTCGCGACGGCCGTCAACTTGCCTGTGACCTGCGACGGGAGAGTGTGCGCAGGCCCACACACACCGAAGGTGCGCGACGGTGTCCCGTCACGCACCTCAGGAGTCGCGCGCCGTACGTCAGGCCACGATGAGATAGATGCCGTACGCCACGGCCGCCGTGCACGCCGCGAAGCACGCGTAGGCGCCGGTGACCGCGAGCGCGGCCGAGTCGCCCTGTGCGACCGCCCGTTCGCGGCGCGAGAGGCCCGCGATGCCGAGGGTGAACAGGCCCACCAGGGCCACCGTGACGACGAGACTGACACCGAAGACGGAGCCGAGGGACGCCCAGTCGATCTTCATGCTGCTTCCTTGTGTTGCCGGGAGGGAGGACCGGAGGTCAGACGGAGGCCTTGGAGGGCTCGGGTCCGGATGCCGGTGCCGGGAGGGTGACCGCGAGGTCCTCGGTCACCGTGCCCGCGGGGGGCGGGGTCACGGCGGCCATGGCGGTGGTGACCACTCCGGCGGGCTCGTCGTAGTCGGTGACGTTGGTGTGGTCGATGACCTCGCGGCGGGAGATCTTCCAGATGGCGACGCTGGAGGCGACCAGGAAGACCGCGACGGCGGCGGTGCCCCACTTGCCGAGACCCGTCACGTACTCGGCGAGCGCGGCGACCAGCGCGGCGGCCGGCAGGGTCAGGCCCCAGGCGACGAACATCCGGGTGGCCGTGGACCAGCGGACCACGCCGCCCTTGCGGCCCAGACCGGCGCCCATCACGGAGCCGGAGACGGAGTGCGTGGTGGACAGGGAGAAGCCGAGGTGGGAAGAGGCCAGGATGACCGTCGCCGCGCTGGTCTGGGCGGCGAAGCCCTGCTGCGGCTGGAGGTCGGTCAGGCCCTTGCCCATCGTGCGGATGATCCGCCAGCCGCCCAGGTAGGTGCCGAGCGCGATGGCCAGGCCGGCGGAGAGGATGACCCAGGTGGGCGGGTCCGAGTCGGGGGCGAGGGCGCCGCCCGCGATGAGGGCGAGGGTGATGATGCCCATGGTCTTCTGGGCGTCGTTGGTGCCGTGGGCGAGGGAGACGAGGCCCGCGGAGGCGATCTGACCGGCGCGGTAGCCCTTCTTCGAGGCCTCGCCGTCGGCCTTCCTGCCGAGCGTGTAGGTGAGCCGCGTGGCCAGCAGGGCCGCGAGGCCCGCGACGATCGGGGCGGCGATGGCCGGGAGCAGGACCTTGGTGACCAGCACGTCGCCGTGGACGGCGCCGACGCCCGCCGAGGCGATGGTGGCGCCGATCAGGCCGCCCATCAGGGCGTGCGACGAGCTGGAGGGCAGGCCCACCAGCCAGGTGAGGAGGTTCCAGAGGATCGCGCCGACCAACGCGGCGAAGATGACCTCGGGACGGATGCCGGTCTCGTCGACGAGACCCTTGGAGATCGTGTTGGCGACCTCCACCGAGAGGAAGGCGCCCACAAGGTTGAGCACGGCGGACATGGCCACCGCGACCTTGGGCTTGAGCGCACCGGTCGAGATGGTCGTGGCCATCGCGTTGGCGGTGTCGTGAAAACCGTTCGTGAAATCGAACGCGAGCGCGGTTACGACCACGATCGCGAGGATCAGCGAGAAGTTTTCCATTTACCCAGGCAATCGTTCGAAGTCATTGGCTCGATGAACGTAGGTAACCCGAGTGAACGGAAGGTGAACTGGGGCGGGCCGCACGGTGTCCGGCAGGGAGGACTTCCCCTATGAACGGAAGCCCTCCGTCCGCGACGCCCCGGCCGAGCCCTTGCGGGGCGCGGCCTAACCGCCGCGGGCGAACGACCTCAGCTGCGCCAGGGACCCGTTGAAGAGATTTTGGTCACCCGGCAGGCTGCCGCCGTTGTCGTACTGCCAGAGGGTCCACGCACGCCATCCGGACGGCAGCGTTCCGGGGTTCGGGGCATCGTAGCGGGCCACCCACAGCGGGTGGTCGGTGAAGGCACGGGAGGCGCCGGTGCAGGTGTTCCACCAGTGGGTGGTGGTGTAGATCACCGGACGGCGGCCGGTCAGCCGGCGCACCTCGTCGCTGAACGCCCGGATCCAGGCGGTCATCGCCGCCTTGCGCAGCCCGTAGCACTTGTGCGTGCCGTACGGGTTGTACTCGATGTCGAGGGCGGGCGGCAGGGTCCAGCCGTCCGGCCGCCAGCCGCCGCCGTTGCGCACGAAGAACGCCGCCTGCGCGTGGCCCGAGGACCGGTCGGGCAGGGCGAAGTGGTAGGCGCCGCGCACCAGGCCGGCGGCCCGGGCGCCGTCGTACTGCCGGGCGTGGTACGGGTTGCGGTAGGTGTGCGACTCGGTCGCCTTGACGTAGACGAACCGGGCGCCCTTCGCCCGGCTGTCCGGCCAGTCGACGTCCTTCTGGTGCGACGAGACGTCATGGCCTCTCGGTGCCCCGGCCGCCACGGCCGGGGCCGGGGTACCGGTGACGGCGGTGCCGCTCAGCGCGAGCACCGCCGCGCAGGCCGCCATGAGGCGTGAGCGGTGGATGCGGTGACGGGACGGACGGGACGGTTTGCGGGCACGGGCCATGATTCCCCCCGGAATGGCGACGTGTGCGGCAAATCACCCGGAGATTATCGGAAGATCGTTGAACTCTGATCGATCTCAGGCCAAGCGGGCGGCGCAGACGGTATGTCATGCTCTGCACCCTTCCGGAGGTCGCCCCTCCGCCCTAAAGTGCCCCCACTCACCGGCGACTTCACCCACCGCGCCTGGCAGGATCGCCGCATGGCTGAGGAACGGTGGGAGCAGGGGGACGGGGACACCCCGTACCGGCGCACGGTGCGGCCCGAGGAGGCGGCGGCCTGGGAGTCCCTCGTCGCGACGGCCCGCCGGACCGTCGCCGACGGACTCGTGGTCGGCACGTCCGGGAACGTCTCGGTGCGCGTGGGGGACACGGTGCTGGTCACGCCCTCCGGCGTGCCCTACGACCGGCTCACGCCCCAGGACGTCACGGGCGTCGGCCTCGACGGCCGGCAGGTGCTGGGCACGCTGGTGCCGACCAGCGAGCTGCCCATGCACCTCGCCGTCTACGGCGCCACCGGCGCCCGGGCCGTCGTGCACACCCACGCCGTCCACGCGACGGCCGTCTCGACCCTGGTGCCCGAGCTCCCGCTGATCCACTACATGGCGGCCGCCCTCGGCGGACCCGTCCGGGTCGCCCCCTACGCGACCTACGGCACCGAGGAGTTGGCCGAGAACATGCTGCGGGCCCTCACCGGCCGCACCGCCTGCCTCCTGCGCAACCACGGCACCGTCGCCCACGGCGCCACCCTGGACCAGGCGTACGACCGCACGGCCCAACTGGAATGGATGTGCCGCGTCTGGCTCACGGCGGCCTCGGTACCGGGCCTGTCCCCGGCCCTGCTGTCCGAGGAACAGGTGGCGGAGGTGGGGGAGCGGCTGAAGGGGTACGGGCAGCGGCGCTGACGGCCCGTGGGCGGCTGCCCCGCTTCACCCCGCCCCGCCCTCCCACTGGCCACACGCCCGGTCCTTTCGGACACTGGACGGGTGCGCACTGTCCCAACGACGGCCGCAGCCGTCTCCGTGGCCCTGGCCGCCGGCGCCGCGAGCGTCGCCGCCGGGCGGCTCGCCAGCAGCGCCGCCCTGACGGCGCCCCCCGGCCGCCCGCTGCCCACCGAACCCCGGCTCACCGTGCACGCCACGGCCCCGGGGCAGATCACCCTCACCCGCGACCTGGCCTCGCTGCGCCCCGGCACGTACGGCCTCGCCGGACACGGCTCCCATGCCGTCGTCGGCCCGGTCCTCGACGACGAGCGGCACTCCGCCGACACCGTGGTCCGCCGCCTGGAGCTCGTCACCCACGGCACCCTGAAGCCCGGCGACAGCGTCTGGCTCACCCCGAACCTGTACGTCGGCAACCCGAGAGCCACCCTCGGCCTCGACCACGCCGATGTCGACATCCCCGGCGAACTCGGCCCGCTGCCCGCCTGGTTCGTGCCCGGCGCCCGGGACACCTGGGTCATCGCGGTGCACGGCCTGGGCACCACCCGCGAACACGCCATGAACCTCATGCGGCCCCTCAACGCCCGCCACGTCCCGGTGCTCGCCCTCGCCTACCGCGGCGACCTCGGCGCGCCCCGCCCGCCGGACGGCCTGAACCACTTCGGCGAGACCGAGTGGCGCGACGTCGACGCCGCGCTGCGCTACGCCGTGCGCTACGGCGCCCGGAAGGTCGTCCTGCTCGGCTGGTCCACCGGCGCCACCATGGCCCTGCGCGCCGCCGCCCGCTCCAGCCTGCGCGACCGGATCGCCGGGCTCGTCCTGGACTCCCCGGTGCTGAGCTGGGAGGCCACGGTGCGCGCCCTCGCCGCGGCCCGCCACACCCCGAGCGCCCTGCTGCCCCTCGCCGTCCGCGCCGCCCAGGGCCGCGCCAACCTGACCGCCGACCGCTCCGGCACCGACGCCCTCGACGGCGTCACGGTGCCCACCGTCGTCTTCCACGGCCCCGGCGACCGGGTGGCCCCCTGGACCCTGTCCCGCCGCCTGGCCGCCTCGCACCCCGGCCTCGTCACCCTGCACACCGTGCGGGACGCGCCCCATGCCGCCATGTGGAACGCCGACCCGGACTTCTACGAGGAGTCGCTGCGCCGCTTCATGACGCCGCTGGTCTGAGACGCCCCCTCGGGACCGGCACCCGCGGCCGGTCGCGCGCCATTCCGTTTAAGGCCGTACGGCCGGCCTGCTCCCGGTGCCGGGCACTCGTCGGACCCCCCGCGCCGGCCGTCCCCGAAGCCGCTCATGGCATTCCGTTTGGGTTTTCGGACCGTCAACCGGAAGACTGCACCCGTGACGTCCCGTATCCCGCGCGACTCCAGGCTTCGACTCGTCCGCCCGCGACCCCTGGCCGCCGCCCCCGGAGCAGTGAACCAGCGGCGCCCGCGCCGACCCGCGCCCCGGCCGCCGGAGGGCACACCGGCCCGGTCCGCGCTGGCCGGAATGGCACGCTCCCTCCTCGCCGACGCGGTCCGCGTCGCCCTCTGGGCCGACACCGCCCTGCGCCCCGGCCGTACGAACGCGAACCCCGACGGCAAAGGCACCCTCTCCGACGAGACCGCCGAACGCGCCTCCCGCGCCCTCGGCCTGACCGTCGCTCAGGTCCGCGCCGACTGGGACACCGCCCGGCTCGCCGGCCTCGTCGAGGTGCACGGCGACAGCGCCCGCCCCAGCTGGCGGCTGCGTGCCTGGGACCGCGACGACAGCGCCGTCCTGCGCGGCTGGGTCGCCCTCTTCGACGCCTGGTCGCTGGCCCACCCCGAGCCCGCCCACCTCGAGCACGCGGCCGTCGCCGACATCGTCTCGGCCCTGCCCCAGGTGCTGTCCTTCCTCCAGCTGTCCGCCGGGCCGGTCCCCGTCGAACAGCTCCTGGACCTGCTGGAGCAGCGCGTCACCGAGCTGCGCACCGAACGCTGCGAGATCCCGTACGGACCGCGGACTGAGCCGCTCCCCGACGCGAGACCCGTCGAGGACACCCCGCTCGCCCCGCTCCTCGACTGGGCCCTCACCGCGCTCGCCTCCGTCGGGGCCCTCACCTACGGCGACGGCCAGGCCACCCTGACCCCCCTCGGCAGCTGGGCGGTCTGGGTCAAGCTGGAGCAGATCTGCGTGGCCGCCCAGAGCCCCGCCGGGAACATCGAGCAGTCCGCCGAGGACATGCTGCGCGGCTGCGCCCAGCTGCGGCCCAACGCCGCCCGCGACGAGTACCGCGCCTGGCTCGCCGCCCGCCCCGTCGGCAGCGCCGTCACCGAGCTGCTGGCCGCCGCCCGCGGCGACGACGCCCTGCTGCGCGGCCTGGCCTTCGAGGCGCTGCGCGTCGTCGGCGCCCCCGCCGAACCCGACGTGCGCGCGATCGCCGACGAGCCGGCCCTGCGCCCCTACGCCCTGCTGTGGCTCGCCGAGCACGACGGCGCCGACCCCGAGGACGCCCACGAGGTGCTGACCCGGGAGGAGGCCACCTGGCTGTGGGTCGACACCGCCGCCGCCGTCGCCGACCACGGCGAGGCCCCGATGCTCGTACGGCACCTGGAGTCCGCCGTCCAGCCGACCGTGCCCGCCCTCCTGGACGAGGTGCGTGCCGTCGGCCACCCCCGCACCGTGCAGGTCCTGGTCGCCCTCGCCGCGGCGCACCCCGACCCGGCCCTCGCCAAGGCCGTGCGCCGGGCCGCCTTCCAGGTGCACACCGGGGGGAGCTGAGCCGGCCCCGCGCCGCTCAGCCGCCCGTCCCGGGGACGTAGGTGCCGAAGCTCCACACGTTGCCCTCCAGGTCCCGGGCCAGGTAGTCCCGGCCGCCGTAGTCCTGGTCCCTCGGGGGCATCAGGATCTCCGCGCCGTGCTCCACGGCCCGCCGGTGGTGTGCGTCGACGTCCTCCACGACGACGTACACCCCGGCCGGGCCCGCGCCCTCCATCACCCGGTCGAAGACGCTGCCGGTGCCCTTGGAGCCCAGCATCACCACGCCGCCGCCCTGCGTCAGTTCGGCGTGCGCGACCTTGCCGTCCTCGCCCTCGTGCACGGCCAGTCCCGTGAAACCGAAGGCCTCCGTGAGCTGGCGGACCGCCGCCTCGGCGTCCGTGTACAGCAGCGCCGGGCTGAGCCCCGGACGCCCACCGCTCGTGCCTGCCATGCCGTCACCCTTTCGTGCGCAGTGACCTCGGGCGGCCGTCGCCGCCGCCGGTGTGATGCATGACCCGCCCCGGGTCGTCCGAACCCGGAAAAACTGGTTGCACGGCCCCGTTAGACTGGCTCCATGGCCATTCTCCTCGCGCATTAGACGGCGGGACTGTCCTCAGCCGCCCATACCGCCACCTAGCCCCGCCCTGGAGTCTGACCGTGATCTCCGCCACCGGTATCGAGCTGCGCGCCGGCGCGCGCGTCCTCATCGAGTCCGCGACCTTCCGCGTCGCCAAGGGTGACCGCATCGGCCTCGTCGGCCGCAACGGCGCGGGCAAGACGACCCTCACCAAGTGCCTGGCCGGCGAGGGCATCCCGGCCGCCGGACAGATCACCCGCTCGGGCGAGGTCGGCTACCTCCCGCAGGACCCCCGCACCGGCGACCTCGACGTCCTCGCCCGCGACCGGATCCTCTCCGCGCGCGGCCTGGACGTGCTGATCCGCAAGATGCGCGACAACGAGCAGCGCATCGCCAACGGCCAGGGCTCCACCCGCGACAAGGCCCTGAGGCAGTACGAGCGCCAGGAGACGGAGTTCCTCACCAAGGGCGGCTACTCCGCCGAGGCCGAGGCCGCCACCATCGCCGCCGCGCTGAACCTGCCCGACCGGGTGCTGGGCCAGCCCCTGCACACCCTCTCCGGTGGTCAGCGCCGCCGTATCGAACTGGCCCGGATCCTGTTCTCGGACGCCGACACCCTGCTCCTCGACGAGCCGACCAACCACCTCGACGCCGATTCGATCATCTGGCTGCGGGACTACCTGAAGACCTACCGCGGCGGCTTCATCGTGATCTCCCACGACGTCGACCTGGTCGAGACGGTCGTCAACAAGGTGTTCTACCTGGACGCCAACCGCGCCCAGATCGACGTCTACAACATGGGCTGGAAGCTCTACCAGCAGCAGCGCGAGGCGGACGAGAAGCGCCGCAAGCGCGAGCGTCAGAACGCCGAGAAGAAGGCCGCGGCCCTGCACTCGCAGGCCGACAAGATGCGCGCCAAGGCCACCAAGACGGTCGCCGCGCAGAACATGGCCAAGCGCGCCGACAAGCTCCTCTCCGGCCTCGAGGCGGTGCGCCAGCAGGACAAGGTCGCCAAGCTGCGCTTCCCCGAGCCCGCACCCTGCGGCAAGACCCCGCTGATGGCGGAGGGCCTGTCGAAGTCGTACGGCTCGCTGGAGATCTTCACCGACGTCGACCTGGCCATCGACAAGGGCTCCCGCGTGGTCATCCTGGGCCTGAACGGCGCGGGCAAGACGACCCTGCTGCGCCTGCTCGCCGGGACGGAGCAGCCGGACACCGGCGCGGTCGTGCCCGGCCACGGCCTCAAGCTCGGCTACTACGCCCAGGAGCACGAGACCCTGGATCCGGAGCGCACGGTCCTGGAGAACATGCGCTCGGCGGCCCCCGACCTCGACCTCGTCGAGGTGCGCAAGACGCTCGGCTCCTTCCTGTTCTCCGGCGACGACGTCGACAAGCCGGCCGGTGTCCTCTCCGGCGGCGAGAAGACCCGGCTCGCCCTCGCCACCCTGGTCGTCTCCTCGGCGAACGTCCTGCTCCTCGACGAACCCACCAAC
This sequence comes from Streptomyces sp. NPDC056628, assembly GCF_042792555.1. Taxonomy (NCBI): domain Bacteria; kingdom Bacillati; phylum Actinomycetota; class Actinomycetes; order Kitasatosporales; family Streptomycetaceae; genus Streptomyces; species Streptomyces sp. NPDC056628. The sequence continues at coordinate 21,611 of NZ_JBHTWG010000029.1, read as the reverse complement.
AACCTCGACCCGGCCAGCCGCGAGGAGATCCTCGGCGCGCTGCGCACCTACAAGGGCGCGGTCGTGCTGGTCACCCACGACGAGGGCGCCGTCGAGGCGCTCCAGCCGGAGCGGATCATCCTGCTGCCGGACGGGGTCGAGGACCTGTGGGGCGCCGACTACGCGGATCTCGTCGCCCTCGCGTGACCGAATACGTGATCCACGGGCTATGGATCATTCGGCCCACGGGTGATCCACCATCTGTGTGAGATCTCCTCGTACTGAGGTGTGTAATACATCGATTTCGCGCCCTCGTCGGTTATCGGCGGGGGCGCGCGTATGCCAGGACGCTGACCTGGGAATTCACAAATGAACCCGTTCGGCTGTACGGACGCGGGCTCCCGGAATTCCCTATTCCGCATGTGGGGACGCGCTCCTGTCGTCACAACCATGTCTCACGGACCTTGCCGAATGGGTGGCCATGTAGCCCCGGAGGGGTGATCATGAGGAGACCAGAGCGCACTTCCCATGAGGAGGCACGGGTGGCCGAGACTCTGAAGAAGGGCAGCCGGGTGACCGGCGCCGCGCGCGACAAGCTCGCGGCAGACCTGAAGAAAAAGTACGACTCCGGTGCGAGCATCCGGGCACTGGCCGAGGAAACCGGCCGCTCGTATGGCTTCGTCCACCGGATGCTCAGCGAATCGGGCGTCACGCTCCGTGGGCGTGGCGGGGCGACGCGAGGCAAGAAGGCCGCATCGTCCTGATCCCGGGCGGTCCATCGGCTTCGATGGTGACCATCCGGCCGGTCCTCCCCTGAGTCCTTGAGGGGCCCGGCGGGATACCGGATCGACCGGGTGGTTACTGTGCAGTCACTTAGTGGATGCCTCCTCGGCATCCGCGGGCTGACCGCACGCATCGGAGGCACCCCATGGCTTCGCCCGCCCAGGACATCGCTCCCCTGCTCGACAAGGACCACGTCCGGCTCACCGTCGACGGCGCGATCGCGACGGTGACCCTGACGAACCCGGCCAAGCGCAACGCGCAGAGCCCCGCCATGTGGCGGGCGCTCGCCGAGGCCGGGCGGGCCCTGCCGGGCAGCGTGCGCGTCGTCGTGCTGCGCGGAGAGGGCCAGTCCTTCTCCGCCGGACTCGACCGCAAGATGTTCACGCCCGAGGGGATCGAGGGCGAACCCTCCTTCATCGACCTCGCGCGCAGCAGCGACGGCGAGCTCGACTCCGCGATCGCGGGGTTCCAGGAGGCGTTCACCTGGTGGCGGCGCAACGACCTGGTGTCCATCGCCGCCGTGCAGGGCCATGCCATCGGGGCGGGCTTCCAGCTCGCGCTCGCCTGTGACGTGCGCGTCGTCGCCGACGACGTGCAGTTCGCCATGCGCGAGACCAGCCTCGGGCTGGTGCCGGACCTGACCGGCACGCATCCGCTCGTCGGGCTCGTCGGCTACGGCCGCGCGCTGGAGATCTGTGTGACGGGCCGCTCCGTGCTGGCCGAGGAGGCCGTGGCCAGCGGGCTCGCCAACCTCGCCGTGCCCGCGGACCAGCTCGACGACGCCGTACGGGACCTGGCCGGGGCCGTCGTCGCCGCGCCGCGGGACGCCGTCGTGGAGACCAAGGCGCTGCTGCGCGGTGCCACCGACCGCACCTACGACGAGCAGCGCGGCGCCGAACGGGCCGCGCAGGCGCGCCGTCTGCGGGACCTGGCCGGCCTCGGCGAGTGAGCCGCGCGCGGATCAGCCGACGGCCGTGACCAGCACGGCCACCGTCGGCCGGTCCGCGAGGGCCCGGCCCACCCTCTCGCGCACCTCCCGGGCCACCTCCACGGCCCGGTGGTCCGCGGCGACCGCGAGTTCGACCCGTACATGCCGGTGCGGCAGAGCGGCCCCGTCCCGCCGCGTCTCGACGTGCACGGAGCGGCCCGGCCCGCCCAGCGCTCCGGTCAGCCCGGTGACCCCCGGGACCGCCAGGGCGACGGCCGTGACGCGCTCCTCGTCGGGGTTCGCGGGCCGCGCCGGGGGCACCGGCTCGGACGGCCGGGCGGGCGAGGGGCCTTCGTCACCGCCGTCCTCGTCGAACAGGGCCGTCACCCGCAGATCCACCTCGGTCACCGCCAGACCGAGCTGATCCGAGGCGGCCGACAGCGCCGCGCGCAGCCGGTCCGTCGTGGCCGGCAGCGGTTCGGCGCCGACCGCCGCGCACTCGGCCGTGATCCGCAGCGGCCCCGGCGCCACGGCGCTCGGCGGTGGCGGCACGACCGGCTCGCCGCTGCCGTCCGGATCGGCCGGCGCGATCCGCAGCGCGCCCAGCCGGACACCGCGCACCGGCTCCGCCGCGCGCCGCAGCACCGCCTCGGCCGCCCTCTCGAAGATCCACGCGCCGTCGCGCGCGCCGCCCAGCGGCAGCAGCCGTCCGAGCCCGGTCTGCTGCCGCACCGCCCGCTGCCACCGGTCCGCCGTCGTCATTCCTCCAGCCTGCCGTATCCATGGCGCGGTTCCCCGTAACCGTGCTTACGGTGGTCGAGGGACGACGACCGAAAGGGACCGACGGCCATGACCGAGATGACCGAGCAGAAGATCCAGGGGCCCGGGCGCGGTGCGACGGACACCGGTGCCCGGGGCAGGACCACCATCGCCGACGGCGTCGTGGAGAAGATCGCCGGAATGGCCGCCCGCGACGTGGAGGGTGTGCACGCGATGGGCAGCGGCCTGTCGCGGACCTTCGGCGCGATGCGGGACCGGGTCCCCGGCGGCGGGACGGCCAAGTCGGTCACCCGCGGGGTCAAGGCCGAGGTCGGCGAGAAGCAGGCCGCGCTCGACCTGGAGATCGTCGTCGAGTACGGCGTGTCCATCGCCGACGTCGCCCGCGACGTGCGCGAGAACGTGATCACCGCGGTGGAGCGGATGACGGGTCTCGAGGTCGTCGAGGTCAACATCGCGGTGAGCGACGTGAAGCTGCCGGACGAGGAGGAGGAGGAACCGGAGCGCCGCATCCAGTGATCCGCCGAGGGCCGTACGACCGGGGGCGTGAAGGCGCCGAGAAGCTGAGGAGCGCAGGATGAGCATGGCCGTGGTCGGCATGATCGCCGGCATGGCACTGGCCTTCGCCGGATACTTCGGCGGATTCGGCGCCTTTTTGCTGGTTGCGGCCCTGGGCGCCGTAGGGTTCGCCGTCGGGCGGTTCCTTGAGGGGGACGGGGAGTTCGGCGACTTCCTCCGCCACCGCGACGAACGGCGCCGGTGACGGCCGTGAGCGGTGGGGCGGCGGAGGTCCGCAGCCCCCCGGCCCAGATCGCGCCCGCGGAGAGCGGGTCCCTCCGGATCGCCGACCGGGTCGTCGCGAAGATCGCCTCGCAGTGCGCCCGGGAGGCGGTCGGGCCGCCGCCCGGGGGTGCCGAACGCCCCTACGCCGACGTCGTCGTCGCGCACGACACCGTCCGGGCCCGGGTCCACGTCGAGCTCGACCACCCCACCGACATCGGCGCGCGCTGCGCGGCCGTGCGTCGCCATGTCACCGAACGGGTAAGCGCGTTGGTGGGCATGGAGGTGACGGAGGTCGCCGTGCACGTCGAGCGGCTGCACCCGGCGTCCGTACGGGACGCGGCACAGGGGAGGACGCGATGAGCGAGTCCCGGGGACCGGAGGGCGCCACCGAGCGGCTGCCGGTCCTGGAGAAGACGACGGGCTCGGGCGACTACGGCCAGTCGTCGTCGGCGGCCGACCACCGGCCCCCGCCCCCGGCCGGCCGCGCGGGTCGCTTCTGGTCGGCCCGCCGGGTCCCCGCCGCGCTCACCGCGCTGGTGCTGATCGTCGGCGCCGGCTTCCTGCTGTACGACGTCGTCTCCGTGCGGGCCGGACGGCCCGCCATGCGGTGGCGCCGCGAACTCGCCGACCAGCTGGCCCACCGCCCCCTCGACGACACCTGGGCGCTCGTCGGCGCCGGGCTGGTCGCCGTCCTCGGCCTGTGGCTGCTCGTCCTCGCGCTCACCCCGGGCCTGCGCCGGGTCCTGCCGATGCGGCGCACCCACACCGACGTCCGCGCCGGGCTGCACCGCGACCTCGCCGCGCTGGTCCTGCGCGACCGGGCGATGAAGGTCCCGGGCGTCCAGTCGGTGCGGGTCCGCATGCGCCGTGCGAAGGCCGACGTGCGGGCCGTCTCGCACTTCCGCGACCTGGACGACGTACGCGCCGAGCTGGACGCCACGCTCGCCGAGACCGTGCGGGGGCTCGGGCTGTCCCGGCGGCCCGCCCTGTCCGTGCGCGTCCGGCGACCCGGACGGAAGGGGTGAGGGCCGTGCTCAGGGCCGTGAACCGGGTGTTCGTCGGGCTCGTCGGACTGGTGCTGCTCGTGGTCGGCGGCTCCGTGTTCGCCGTGGGGCTGGGGGCGCCCGCGCCCTCCTGGTGGATCCACGACGACCGGCACGACGTACTGCTCAGCGACGCCGAGCGGACCCGCCTGCGGGACGACGGCTGGTGGTGGCCGACCGTCATCGCCGTCCTCGTGGTGCTGGTCCTGCTCGCCCTGTGGTGGCTGACCGCGAACCTGCGCAGGCGCCCCCTCACCGAGGTCCTCGTCGACACCGGCGACGGCGAGGGCGCGCTGCTGCGGGGCCGCGCCCTGGCGGACGCCCTCGCGAACGAGACCGCCGTCCAGGAGGGCGTGCATCGTGCCCGCGTCCAGCTGGGGGGCAGACGCACCGCGCCCGAGACCCGGGTACGGCTGCTGCTGGAGCCGCACGTGGACCCCGGGACGGCGCTCGACGAGTTCACCGACGGGGCCCTGGCGCACGCCCGCACCTCGGCGGGGCTGGCCTCCCTGCCCGCGGAGGTCCGCATCAAGGGCGTCAGGCACGGTGCGGAACGGGTCAGTTGACGACCCGTTCCGCACGCCCGCTCAGAACCCGCGCCGCATCCCGCCGTCCACCGGCAGCATGACGCCCGTCAGATAGGACGCGGCCGGGGACAGCAGGAACGCCGCCGCCCGCCCGAACTCCTCCGGGCGGCCGTAGCGGCGCAGCGGGATGCGCGACTCGTTCGCCGCGCGGGTCGCCTCCGGGTCGGCGGACAGCGCGTCCAGCTCCCGCACCCGGTCGGTGTCGATCCGGGCCGGCAGCAGCCCCACCACGCGGATGCCGCGCGGCCCCAGCTCGTCCGCGAGGGACTTGGCGAAGCCGGCGAGGCCCGGCCGCAGCCCGTTGGAGATGGTCAGCCCCGGGATCGGCTCGTGCACCGAGCCCGACAGCACGAACCCGATGACCCCGCCCTCGCCCAGCTCGGCCGCCGCCACGCGCGCCAGCCGGACCGCGCCCAGGAACACCGACTCGAACGCGGCCCGCCACTGCTCGTCCGTGATGTCCGCGACGAACCCGGCCGGCGGGCCGCCGACGCTCACGAGGACGCCGTCGAAGCGGCCGAACGCCTCGCGCGCGGCGGCGACGAGCCGTCCCGGGGCCTCGGCGTCGGCGTTGTCGACGGCCACCCCGACGGCGTCCGGCCCCAGTTCGGCGGCGGCCGCGGCGACCCGCTCCTCGTCCCGGCCGGTCAGGACGACCTTCGCCCCGTCGGCCACCAGCTCCCGTGCCGTCGCGTTGCCCAGGCCGCGCGTGGCACCCGTGACGACGTACACCCGGTCCTTCAATCCAAGATCCATGGTCCCTATCCTGCCCCGCCGTCCCCGGACAGGGCGAGGGCGGTGTTCACCAGGCCGATGTGGCTGAAGGCCTGCGGGAAGTTGCCCAGCTGGTGCCCGGCGACCGGATCGTACTCCTCGGCCAGCAGGCCCACGTCGTTGGCGAGGCCCACCAGCCGGTCGAACAGCTCGCGCGCCTCCTTGGTGCGGCCCGCCATGTGCAGCGCCTCCGCCAGCCAGAACGAGCAGGCGAGGAACGTTCCCTCGTCGCCGGGCAGCCCGTCGACGGACCGCCCCTCGGTGCTGTAGCGGCGCAGCAGCCCTTCATGGCTGAGTTCGGCGCGGATCGCGTCGATCGTGCCGATGACCCGCGGGTCGTCCGGTGGCAGGAACCCGACGCGCGGGATGAGCAGCACGGCGGCGTCCAGCTCCCTGGAGCCGTAGGACTGGGTGAAGGTGTTGCGTTCGGCGTCGTAGCCCCGCTCGCACACCTCCCGGTGCACCTCGTCGCGGAAGGCACGCCAGCCCTCCAGGTCGCCGCGGAGCTGCGGGTCGTGCTCCAGGGCGCGCACCGCCCGGTCCGCGGCCACCCACACCATCACCTTGGAGTGCACGAAGTGCCGGCGGCCGCCCCGCACCTCCCACAGCCCCTCGTCGGGCTGCCGCCAGTGCGCACGCAGCCACTCCATCAGGGCCACCTGGATCGCCCACGTGTGCGGCTCGGTGGGCAGTCCCGCCTCACGGGCCAGCGCGAGTGTGTCCATGACCTCGCCGTACACGTCGAGCTGGAGCTGGTTGACCGCCTCGTTGCCGATGCGTACGGGCGCGGAGCCGCGGAAGCCGGACAGCCAGGGCACCTCGAACTCGGGCAGCCGCCGCTCACCCGCCAGGCCGTACATGATCTGCAGGTCGGCCGGGTCGCCGGCGACGGCGCGCAGCAGCCAGTCCCGCCACGCCTCGGCCTCCTCCCGGTAGCCCGCCGACAGGACCACGTTCAGGGTGAGGGTGGAGTCGCGCAGCCAGCAGTAGCGGTAGTCCCAGTTGCGCACCCCGCCCATCTCCTCGGGCAGCGAGGTGGTGGCGGCGGCGACGATCCCGCCGGTGGGCCGGTACGTGAGGGCCTTCAGCGTGATCAGGGAGCGGACCACGGCCTCCCGGTAGGGGCCGTCGTAGTGGCACTGCCGCACCCAGGCGCGCCAGTCCCGGACACTGGCCTCCAGCGCCTCGTACGGGTCGATGAGCGCAGGCCGCGGCCGGTGCGAGGGGTGCCAGGTCAGGACGAACGCGACCTTCTCCCCCTCCTCGACGGTGAACTCCGCGTGCGTGCCGAAGTTCTCGCCCCAGGTGTGCACCGGGGGTTCGCTGCGCAGCCACGTCGAGTCCGGGCCGGCTACGGCCACGCGGTGCCCGTGGGACTCGCGCACCCAGGGCGTCACGGCGCCGTAGTCGAAACGCAGCCGCAAGGTGCTGTGCACGGTGACCCGGCCGCGCAGGCCCTCGACGATGCGCACGAGGTCGGGCGCCTCGTCGCGCTGGGGCATCAGATCGGTGACCCGGATCGCGCCCTCGGCGGTCTCCCACTCGGTGTCCAGCACCAGGGTGTCCTGGCGGTAGGCGCGCCGGGTGCAGGGCCCGTCGACGCCCTTCGGGGCGATCCGCCAGTGGCCGTTGTCCTCGTCGCCGAGCAGTTTGGCGAAGCAGGCGGCCGAGTCGAAGCGGGGCAGACACAGCCAGTCGACCGAACCGTCCCTGCCGACCAGGGCTGCCGTCTGCTCGTCGCCGATCACGGCGTAGTCCTCGATGCGGGGGTGCACGCAAGTGCGGATTCCCCGGGGGTCACACCGCCAATCAGACGGGAGCCCCCGGTGTGACCGGTGCCACAACCGCCGTCAGGCCGTGGGTGCCGCCGCGACCGGCTCGGCCTCGGCCGGCTCCGACGCGCCCGCCACCCGTTCCCGGGCCTCGCGGCGGGCCAGGATGAACCAGCCCAGCGGGACGCCCGCGGCGAACAGCCACCACTGCAGGGCGTACGCGTAGTTCAGCGCGGCGTTCTCGTCGCCGGGCGGGCCGATCGGCTCCGGGCGGTCGCCCCTGGGCGCGGGCGCCGTCTGCACGACGTAGCCGCCGAGCACCCGGGCGTCCAGGCGCTGTGCCTCCTGCTCGCTGCTGATCAGCATGACCTGGCGGTCGGGCAGGCCCTTGAGGTCCTTGATGCCGCTGGCCTCGGTCGTCTCGTCCGGCATCAGCCGGCCCGAGACGGTGGTCCGGCCGCCAGGCGGCGCGGGGATCTTCGGGAAGGCCGTCTGGCTGGGGCCGTCGGCCGGGATCCAGCCGCGGTTGACCAGCAGCACCCTGCCGTCGGTCAGCACGAACGGGGTCAGGACGTGGAAGCCGACCTTGTCGTCGGAGTTGACGCGCCGCCGGACGACCACCTCGTGGTCGGCGTCGAAGCGGCCCACGGCGATCACGGTGCGGTAGCGCTGCCCGGTGGTGACGGAGTGCCCCGGTGACGTCAGCCGCTCCACCGGCACCGGCTTCGCGTCGAGGGCGGCGGCGACCAGGTCGTTGCGGGCGCTGCGCTCCTCGTAGCGGTGCATCTGCCAGAAGCCCAGCCTGATCATCGTGGGGATGAGGAGCAGGGCGACCAGCGTGAGGATCACCCACTGCCGGGACAACAGGAAGCGGTACACCCCACGACCGTACAACTCGGTCGAGGGGTGCTTTCACGCGGGTACCGGGTCACACCTTGCCGACGACGCCCGCCTTTCCCTCCGCGCGGGCGCGGTGGGCGCCGCGGTACCACTGCCCGTCGACTCGATGTGCCCTTCCGTCGAAGCCGTGCTCGTGGGCGAGACGCTGAGAGTGGCTTGAGAGAGGGGTGTCGGATCCTCCGGTCCTTACTGAGGACCCGGACGAGGTCCTTGAACTGATGGACTTGCGTCGACCACTACGCCAGTCAGGTAGGACACCTGGCCGGCTCGGTGCCGTCGGCTTGCAAGTGACTTTTCGGCGGCTGACCATGCCGCTTATGACATGTTGTGAAGTGTGCGGGAATGACTACGAGCTGGCGTTCACCGTGGAGACCAAAGACGGGGCGCGTCACGTGTTCGACTGCTTCTCCTGTGCGATCCATCGCATGGCCCCGATCTGCGAGCACTGCCGGGTGCAGATCGTCGGGCAGGGCGTCGAGGCCGACGGCCAGTTCTTCTGTGGGGCTCACTGCGCCCGCGAGGAGGGGAAGGTGGGCATTGTCGACAAGGTTGGTTCCCTGGCCTAGCAGGCGGCCCCTCCCCCCCCGGGAGGGGCCGCTTCGCCGTTTCAGGCCGTGTGGAACACCGGCTCGACCCCTTGGCGCCGCCCCAAGTGAAGTGCTTGCCGGTGGCAATGTTGATCATGGTCTCGTCGGCCAGCCACCCTAGGACCAGGCCTCTCGCGTGAGGCCGGCCCTTCTAGGTGGGTGGGGTCGAAGTTCTGTCCTGAGAGGGTCGCCCCCGCCACGGCCGGGGCGAGAGGGCGCCGGGCGAGGCGCGCGTCAATCACCCGTCCGTACGGTCACCCCTCCGTGGCCGGTTCCACGTCCTCCAGGAGTTGACCGAACGCCGCCTCGTCCACCACCGGCGTCCCGTACTGCCGGGCCTTGAGCACCTTCGAGGTGCCCGAGTCCGGGTCGTTCGTGACGAGCAGGCTGGTCAGCCGGGACAGGCTCGTCGACACGTGGAGCCCGGCCTCGGCCGCCCGGTCCTCCAGCAGATCGCGCTCGGTCGACGTGTCCCCGGAGAAGGCGACCCGCATCCCCTGCTTCAGCCGCCCGCCCTCCGCGTAGCGCCCCGGGTTCGGGTAGGGGCAGGCGGGCCGCTTGCGGGACGGGCGCCAGCTCGTCGGGCGGTAGCCGCCGGCCCCGCCCGGCTGCCGGCCGATCCGGGGCACCGCCGTGTCCCGCCACTCCGTCAGCGGCAGGCACTCCTGCAGCGGCAGCCGTACGCTGCCCGCCGCCGCGGCCCGCAGGCTCGGCCGGAACGCCTCCGCCAGCACTCGCGCGTCGTCCAGCGCGTGGTGCGCCCGCCGCTGTACGACGCCGAAGTGCGCGGCGAGCGTCGCCAGCTTGTGGTTGGGCAGGGGCAGGCCCAGCTCCTTGGACAGCGCGATGGTGCACAGCCGCTGCCGCACCGGCGCCTGCCGCTCGGCGCGCGCGTACTCCCGCGCGATCATCTGCCAGTCGAAGACGGCGTTGTGCGCGACGAGCACCCGACCGTCCAGCCGGGCCGCGAACTCCTCGGCTATGTCCGCGAAGAGAGGGGCGCCCTCCAGGGCCTCGCTCGTCAGACCGTGGATCCAGACGGGCCCCGGGTCCCGCTCCGGATTGACCAGCGTGTACCAGTGGTCCTCGACCTCGCCGAGCGCGTCCAGCCGGTAGACGGCGGCGGAGATGATGCGGTCGTCCCGGGCGAGGCCGGTGGTCTCCACGTCAACGACCGCGTATCCCTGCGGATACGCGGCCGGCCACGCAGTCGGGGAGGACGCTGTGGTCGTCGGGTCTTCGAGCATGGTCACTGAGGATACGGGCCGGGACTGACAGCCCCGGCCCTCAGGTGCCCCGCCCCGCCCGTCTGTTCGGCCCCGGCGAACAGACGGGCGCCAACCGGACGGCGGGCACGGGGTGTTGGCCCGCCCCGGCCACCCGCCGGCCGGCTCTGGAGCGTCGATACGTCCCTGATGTCCCGGGCGGTGCGATCCTCCCCCTATGACCGAACCGAAGCGCGACCAGGTCCACCGGGATGGTCTGGGGGAGCGGTTGAACTGGCTGCGCGCGGCCGTCCTCGGCGCCAACGACGGCATCGTGTCGACCGCCGGGCTCGTCGTCGGCGTGGCCGGCGCGACCGACGCCCGCCCCGCCCTGCTCACGGCGGGCCTGGCCGGACTGCTCGCCGGATCGATGTCGATGGCGGCGGGGGAGTACGTGTCGGTCTCCACCCAGCGCGACTCGGAGCGGGCCGCGCTGGCCGAGGAGCGGCGCGAGCTGAAAGAGCGTCCGCGGGCCGAACTGGAGGCGCTGGCGGACCTCCTGCGGCGCCGGGGACTGTCACGCCAGGTGGCCCGCGAGGCGGCGGTCCAGCTGACCGAACGGGACGCCCTGCGGGCACACGCGCGCGTGGCGCTCGGCATCGACCCGGACGCGCTGACCAACCCCTGGCACGCGGCGTGGGCGAGCTTCCTGGCGTTCACGGCCGGCGCGCTGCTACCGCTGCTGGCGATGGTGCTGCCCCCGGCCGACACCCGACTGGCCGTCACCGTCGCCTCCGTCCTGACCGCCCTCGCCCTGACCGGCTGGAGCAGCGCCCGCCTGGGGGCCGCCGCCCCCGCCCGGGCCGTCCTGCGCAACATGGCGGGCGGCGCCCTGGCGATGGGCGTCACCTATGCGGCGGGCAGCGCGCTGGAGGTGGCGGGGGTGTAGGCGAGGCGGGCACGGCGTGTTCGGGGTGCACGCTCTCCCCGAAGCGCGCCGACCACCGGCCGGGACGTACGGTGAGAAGCGCGCCCGCCCACCCCCGGGCGCACGACATCCCCGGGCGCCCGCCCACCCCGGGCGCACGGACGCCCCCGCGAGAAGGACCCTCGTCATGCGAGCCACCACGATCCACGCCCCCTTCGACATACGGGTCCAGGACGTGCCCGACGCCGCCGTGCGGCAGCCCACGGACGCCGTGGTCCGGGTGCTGCGCGCCTGCATCTGCGGCAGCGACCTGTGGGCCTACCGGGGCGAGTCGCCCCGCCGGCCCGGGCAGCGCATCGGCCACGAGTTCCTCGGCCTCGTCGAGGAGACCGGCTCCGAGGTGAGCGGGCTGCGGCGCGGCGACCTCGTCGTCGCCCCCTTCATGTGGTCCGACGGCGTCTGCGACTACTGCCGCGAGGGCCTGACCACCTCCTGCGTGCAGGGTGGCTTCTGGGGCTCCGTCGGCTCCGACGGAGGCCAGGGCGAGGCCGTCCGGGTGCCGTTCGCCGACGCCACCCTCGTCCGGCTGCCCGGGGACGCGGCCTCCGACGACCACCTGCTCTCCGCGCTGCTGACCCTCTCCGACGTCCTCGGCACCGGCCACCACGCCGCCCTCGGCGCGGGCGCCCGGCCGGGTGCCACGGTCGCCGTCGTCGGCGACGGCGCCGTCGGGCTCTGCGCCGTCCTCGCCGCCCGGCGGCTCGGCGCCGAACGGATCATCGCCCTCGGCCGGCACCCGGACCGCACCGACATCGCCCGCCGCTTCGGCGCCACCGACATCGTCGCCGAGCGCGGCGAGGCGGCGGTCGAGGCCGTCCGCGAACTCACCCGCGGCCAGGGCGCGCACTCCGTCGTCGAGGCCGTCGGCACTGAGCAGTCCATGCGGACGGCGGTCGGCGTCACCCGGGACGGCGGAGCCATCGGATTCGTCGGGGTGCCGCACGGCAGCGGCACCGGCCTCGACCTCGGCGTCCTGTTCGACGGCAACATCGCGCTGCGCGGCGGTGTCGCACCGGTGCGCACCTACATCCCGGAGCTGCTGCCCGACGTGCTGGACGGCACGATCGACCCGTCCCCCGTCTTCGACCGGACCGTCGGCCTGGAGGAGGTCCCGGACGGCTACCGGGCGATGGACGAGCGCACCGCCCTCAAGGTCATGATCACGCCCTGACGCCTCACCAGCGGATCGGGACCGGAAGCGCCGTCAGCAGCCCCGACAGCGCGACCACCCCGGCCAGCGCGACGACCTCGGCACGCGCGGGCGTGCACGCCGTCAGCGGATCGGCGGCCCGGCGCAGCCGGACGCGGGCCCACAGCGCCAGCCCGGCGACGACGAGCATGAGGATCACCTTCGCCAGCAGGGCCCGCCCGTACGCCGTCCCGGTCAGCTGCGTCAGGATCGTCTCCGGCGGCATCCGGCGCAGCGAACTGCACACCCCGGTGGCCGTCAGGGCGGCGAGCAGCGCCGCCGCCACGCGCGCGTACAGCCCGAGCAGGGCCGCGCCCGCCTCCCCGGCACCCCGGCCGCGCAGCGCCCGCAGGACGTACAGCAGTCCGCCCACCCACAGCGACGCGCACGTCAGATGGACCAGTGTCAGCGCGGAGCCGAGCAACGGGTCGTACTCGGTGGTCGGGTGGGCACGCAGCGCCTCGGCGACGACCAGCGCGGCCAGCGGCCACACCTGGGTGCCGGGCCGGCGCGACAGCGCGCACAGCCCGGCCACCACGAACGCGTTGACCTCCAGCAGCGCGAGCTTGCCGTCGCGCGTGGCGTAGAGCCCGCCCACGTCGAGGTCGGCGGGGCCGTGCGGCACCAGATTGCCCGTGGAGACGACCGAGGCCAGCCCGAGGGCCGCGACGAAACCCACGGCGGCGGCGTACGGCGCCCAACTGCGCGGCAGGGCCGGCGGAGCCCCCGGCACCGACCGCGCCAGCCGCCGTACGAACACCTCGCCCAGCGGGACGCACAGCGCCGCGAACAGCACCGCGCGCAGCAGCCCGATCCCGGCCGTGCCGGGCGCGGCGGCCTCCCCGGTGCCGTGCAGCGCGGCGGACGGCCCGAGCAGCGGGACGCACGCGGCGGCGGCGACCAGGGCCAGTACGGCGACGGCCCGGCCCACGCCGGGGCGGGACCCGGCCTCGCTGCCCTTGGGTGTACCGGTCGAGGACTTCGTCAACGTCACCTCAGGATCTTCACAAAGCATCGCAGAGGCGCACAAGTGCCGGAAAAGAACTGGCGGAAGAGCATTCCGCCGGTCCGTCCCAGGCCCCTCAGAGCCAGCTGGCCGGATCGGCGCCCCACGCCCCCGGAGGCCGCGCCCAGTCGCGCGGACCGCCCTCGAAGGAGACCGGCGGCAGGGCGTACCGCAGCCGGCCCAGTGCGCTGTCCCGCTCGGCGAGCCAGTCGTCCGGGGCCTCGTACACCGCGTCCCCGGCCGGGCCCGGACCGACCTCACGGGTCAGCCAGTGCGCCGTACGCGCCAGGGACAGGCTCAGAAGGGAGCCGTGCCCGTCCTCGCCCCGGTCGGTCAGCGCCCGCAGCACGGCCGCCGCCAGCAGATAGCCCGTGCCGTGGTCCAGGGCCTGCGCCGGCAGGGCGCCCGGCCGCTCGGCCGACCCCTCGGTCACCGCGATCCCGGTGGCGGCCTGCACGAGGCTGTCGAACCCGCGCCGTCCGCCCCAGGGGCCGTAGGCGCCCCAGGCCGACAGTTCCGCCACCACCAGTCCGGGCCGGCGCTCGGCCAGCGCTCGCGCCGACAGCCCGAGCCGGTCCAGGGCGCCCGGCCGGTACCCGGTGACCACCACGTCCGCCGCCGCCAGCAATGCCTCGAGGCCGCGCCGGTCCACCGCCGCGTCCAGCAGCGCCGAGCGCTTGCCGAAGCCCGTGTCGGTGTGCTGGTCGGCCAGTTCGGGAAGCCGCGGCGCGTCCACGCGCAGGACGTCGGCGCCGAGCAGCGCGAGCGTGCGGGTGGCGACCGGCCCCGCGATGACCCGCGTCAGGTCCAGGACCCGCACCCCGGTGGCCGGCAGCAGGGGAGTGCCGTCGAGCGGCGGGAGCGCACGCGCGCGTGCCGGGGCCGTCCGCTCCCGTCCGACCAGCGGGCGCCGGGCCACCTCCGCCGCCTGCTCGTGCGCCGCCCACTGCGCGGGGGTGCGCAGCGCCACCGCGAGACCGCCGGCGGCGTACACGGCGTCCTCCACCTCGCACGCGGGCCGCTCGGCGACGGCCGCGGCGACGGCGTCCGGGTCCTCCCGGGACACGCCCAGCGCGGCCTGCAGAGCGGCCCGGTGGTGCGGATAGTTCGCGTGGGTGCGCACCCAGCCGTCGGCGGCCGGCCAGAACCGGGACAGCGGCGCGAACCAGACCGGCGCGCGCCCGTCGACCAGCAGATGCCGTTCGCTGACGAACGCCGTGGCGATCGCCCCGTCGTCCAGCCGTACCGCGGGCACCCCGGCGAGACCGGCCCGCCGGGCGCCCGCCTCCGCGGCGGCCAGGGCACACGCACCCACACAGGCGCGCGCCGCCTCCCGTACGGGAAGGCGCGCGGCGAGCGCGCCCTCCCGCACCACGGCCGACACCCGTTCGAGCAGGGCGGGGTCGCCGCCCACCGCCGACCAGGCGGATTCCAGTGCGGTCATGACCGCACTATGCGCCACAAGGCTCAGTCGACGGCGTCCAGGGCGTCGACGATGCCGGCTCCGTAGAAGCCGTTGAGCCGCTTGCCGCCCTCGCACCGCGCGTCCTGCGTGCCGTCGCCGTTCTGGTCGTACGACGCCGGGCAGCCCGGGTTGTCCGCCTGGGCCTTCAGCAGGGCCGTCAGCTGGGCCGGAGTCGCCTTCGGGTAGCGGGACTTCAGCAGCGCGGCGACGCCCGCGGTGTGCGGGGAGGCCATCGACGTGCCCTGGAGGAAGCCGTAGCCGCCGTCCGGCAGCGTGGACAGGATGCGCCCGTTCTTCGACGGGGTGTCCGGCACCTGGTAGCGGCCGTCACCGCCGGGCGCGGCCACGTCCACGACGCGGTGACCGTAGGAGGAGTAGTACGACTTGAGGTTCTGCACGCCGGTCGCGCTGACCGTCACGACACCCGGCAGCTGCGTCGGGATGTCGAGGCACACCGACGGGTCGACGGTGCGCGGCCCCGGGGTCGTGTCGTTGGGGCTGGAGGTGTCCACGATGGCGTCCGAGGCCAGGTCGTGGTTGCTGTTGCCCGCCGAGGCGACGTGCAGGGTGCCCTTGCGCTGCGCGTACAGCTGGGCGCGGTTGACCGCGTCCACGATGGCCTTCTGGTCGGGGTCGGTCTGGCAGTTGTACATCCACGGGTCGACGTAGTAGCTGTTGTTCGTGATCTCCACGCCGTGGTCGGCGGCGAACACGAAGGCGCAGACGACGTTCTCCGGGTAGAACAGCCCGCTGGCCGGATCGCTCACCTTGATGCCGGCCACCTTGACGCCGGGCGCGACGCCGGCGACGCCGACACCGTTGCGGGCCGCGGCGATCTCACCGGCCACATGGGTGCCGTGGTAGTCCCCGCTCGTGTACGGCCGCCAGGCTCCCGCGCTGGTGTCCGACTTGCCGCCGACGCAGTTGGCCGACTGGGAGGCGGAGAAGTTCGGGGCGAGGTCCGGGTGGGTGTCGTCGACGCCGGTGTCGATCACGGCGACGGTCACCTTGCGGCTGCCCGGGTTGATCAGCGCGGCCTTGTCGGCGCCGATCGCCCGCAGGTCCCACTGGTCCGCCTCCAGTGGCTCCGGGGTGCCCTCCGTGCTGCCCGTGGTCGTCTTGGCGGCGCCGGCGATCTTCGCGGCCTGCTGCTTCGTCAGGGGCTCGACGGGCCCCTCGTCCGTCGTGCCGGCGGCGGTCAGCGGCGCCGTACGGGTCGCTCCCGCGGACTGCACACCGCGCACCGCCCGTATCGTGCGGGCGAATTCGGGGTTCGCCGAGTGGACGACGATGACGCCGATCCGCTCGTACGCGATGACCACGGTGCCGCCGGCCGCCTGGATCGCCTTCTTCACGGACTCGATCGTGCGGTTGTCCGTCCTGGTGTTGACGACGTACGCCAGGGAGGACGAGTCCGCGGCCTGCGCGGAGGGCTCCGCGAGCGGGGCCGCGGACGACGCCGTCGGCAGGAAGCCGAGCGTGGCGGTCAGCGAGAGGACCAGCGGGACCGCGAGGCCGAGACGGCGTCTGGACCGCAGAGGAGTCATGGGATCTCCACATCATCCGGAACGGAACGGCCCGGGACGTGGATGACGCCCGGGCAGGTACATGACGAGTGGTGCAGCCCGAAGCTATCCCCGAACTCCCTGACCAGCAATCGGGACGGGGCATCTTCGGAAAGAAGCAGCGGGAGTTGAACCGGTCCTCACGCGGCGCCGTGACCTTGGGCAGGAGGCACGAGCCCGGTCGTGCCCCCTTTTGGATCACTCGCCCTGGCCCTACCATCGCCAGCCGGTCATGTGATCCATGTCACTGCGAAAGACAGAGCCGTCATGTCCGTACCCACCCCGCCCCCGACCCCCGAGCCGCCCCCGACCCCCGAACCGTCCCCGTCCACCGCCGCACCAGCGCCCGCAACGCGAGGAGACTCCGTGGCCACCGACGCACCGCCCCCCTCGAAAGAGACACACCGGCTCCCCACGACCGAGGAGTTCAGCGAGGTGCAGGCGAGCGCGGAGTTCGCCGAACTGCGCCGCTCCCACCGCTCCTTCGCCTTTCCGCTGACCGTCGCCTTCATCGTCTGGTACCTGCTGTACGTCCTGCTGTCCAACTACGCGGGCGGCTTCATGGGCACCAAGCTGGTCGGCAACATCAACATCGCATTCGTCTTCGGAATCGCCCAGTTCGTCACCACGTTCCTCATCGCCTGGTGGTATGCGCGGCACGCGAACGCCAAGCTCGACCCCAAGGCCGAGGCCATCAAGACACGTATGGAGGGCGGCGCATGAGCCCCGCGATGACCCTCGCGGCCAACGAGGCCAGCGAGCACCGGTCGCTGATCATCACCCTGTTCGCGCTCTTCGTGGTCGCGACCCTCTTCATCACCGTCTGGGCCGGCCGCCAGACCAAGGACGCCGCCGACTTCTACGCCGGCGGCCGGTCGTTCAGCGCCTTCCAGAACGGCCTCGCCGTCTCCGGCGACTACATGTCCGCCGCGTCCTTCCTCGGCATCGCCGGCGCCATCGCGATCTTCGGCTACGACGGCTTCCTGTACTCCATCGGCTTCCTGGTCGCCTGGCTGGTCGCGCTGCTCCTGGTGGCCGAGCCGCTCAGGAACTCCGGCCGCTACACGATGGGTGACGTGCTCGCGTACCGGATGCGCCAGCGGCCCGTCCGCACCGCCGCCGGCACCTCCACGATCGTCGTGTCGATCTTCTACCTGCTGGCGCAGATGGCCGGCGCCGGCGTGCTGGTCTCCCTGCTGCTCGGCATCACCTCCGACGCGGGCAAGATCCTCATCGTCGGCCTCGTCGGCGTGCTGATGATCGTCTACGTCTCCATCGGCGGCATGAAGGGCACGACCTGGGTCCAGATGATCAAGGCCGTCCTGCTCATCGGCGGCACCATCCTGATCACCTTCCTGGTGCTGCTGAAGTTCAACTTCAACATCTCCGACCTGCTCGGCAAGGCCGCCGACAACAGCGGCAAGGGCGCCGCCTTCCTGGAGCCCGGCCTGCAGTACGGCGCGACAGGCACCTCCAAGCTGGACTTCATCTCCCTGGGCATCGCCCTGGTCCTCGGCACCGCCGGTCTGCCGCACATCCTGATCCGCTTCTACACGGTGCCCAACGCCAAGGCCGCCCGTAAGTCCGTGAACTGGGCCATCGGCATCATCGGCGTCTTCTACCTGATGACCATCGCCCTCGGCTTCGGCGCCGCCGCGCTGATCTCCCAGGACGAGATCATCGCCTCCAACCCGTCCGGCAACACGGCGGCCCCGCTGCTCGCGCTGCATCTGGGCGGCGTCGACTCGACCTGGGGCGCCATCCTGCTCGCCACCATCTCGGCGGTCGCCTTCGCGACGATCCTCGCCGTCGTCGCCGGCCTCACCCTGGCGTCGTCCTCGTCGTTCGCGCACGACATCTACGCGAACGTCATCAAGAAGGGCACCGCCACGGAGAAGGAGGAGGTCCGGGCCGCCCGCCTGGCCACCATCGGCATCGGCGCCGTCTCCATCCTGCTCGGCGCCCTCGCCCGCGACCTCAACGTCGCCGGCCTGGTCGCCCTGGCCTTCGCGGTCGCGGCCTCCGCCAACCTGCCGACGATCCTCTACAGCCTCTTCTGGAAGAGGTTCACCACCCAGGGCGCCCTGTGGTCGATCTACGGCGGCCTGATCGTCGCCGTCGGCCTGGTGCTGTTCTCACCCGTCGTCTCCGGCGACCCCAAGGCGATGTTCCCGGACGTCGACTTCGCCTGGTTCCCGCTGAAGAACCCGGGCATCATCTCCATCCCGTTCGGCTTCCTGATGGGCTGGCTCGGCACGGTCCTCTCCAAGGAGGAACCGGACGCCGGCAAGTACGCGGAACTGGAGGTCCGCTCCCTGACGGGCACGGGCGCCCACTGACCCCGTTCTCCCCGGCGGCCACGTCGCGTGATGCGCGACGTGGCCGTTCGGTGTGCCGGGGACGGGATGGGCTTGCCCACGCCCTCCCCGAACCGCCCTACGACCGATAGACGCCCCGATCCGGCCCCTCCGTCGTACATCCCTACCAGCAGCCCCGTCCCACGTCGTTCGATCGGACCCGTGTCACTGTCCGTGCGGTCACGTAGGCTCGCAGGTGACGTACGTCGAGAACTGGTCATGACCAGGAGGGGGCCCACGTGCTCATCGACACCTACGGCCGGGTGGCCACCGACCTGAGGGTCTCGCTGACCGACCGCTGCAATCTGAGGTGCACGTACTGCATGCCCGAGGAGGGCCTGCAGTGGCTCGCCAAGCCCGATCTGCTCACCGACGACGAGATCGTGCGGCTCATCGACATCGCCGTCACCTCCCTCGGCATCGAGGAGGTCCGCTTCACCGGCGGTGAGCCCCTGCTGCGGCCCGGGCTGGTCGGCATCGTCGAGCGGGTCGCCGCCCTCGACGCCCGCCCCCGGATGTCCCTGACGACGAACGGCATCGGCCTCAAGCGCACGGCCCCCGCCCTGAAGGCCGCCGGCCTGGACCGGGTCAACGTCTCCCTCGACACCCTGCGCCCCGACGTCTTCAAGACCCTCACCCGCCGCGACCGCCACAAGGACGTCCTGGAGGGCCTGTACGCCGCCCGCGAGGCCGGCCTCACCCCGGTCAAGGTCAACTCCGTGCTGATGCCGGGCCTGAACGACGACGAGGCCCCCGACCTCCTGGCCTGGGCCGTCGAGCACGACTACGAGCTGCGCTTCATCGAGCAGATGCCCCTGGACGCCCAGCACGGCTGGAAGCGCGACGGCATGGTCACCGCCGGGGACATCCTCACCTCCCTGCGCACCCGCTTCGAGCTGACCGAGGAGGGTGCGGAGAAGCGCGGCTCGGCCCCGGCGGAGCGGTGGATCGTGGACGGCGGCCCGCATGTCGTCGGTGTGATCGCCTCCGTCACCCGCCCCTTCTGCTCGGCCTGCGACCGCACCCGCCTCACCGCCGACGGCCAGGTCCGCACCTGCCTCTTCGCCCGCGAGGAGACCGATCTGCGCGCGGCCCTGCGCTCCGGGGCGCCGGACGAGGAGATCGCCCGGATCTGGCGGCTGGCGATGTGGGGCAAGAAGGCGGGCGCGGGCCTCGACGACCCGTCGTTCGTGCAGCCGGACCGGCCGATGTCCGCCATCGGGGGATAGAGCCCGGCCCGGTGAGGCGCGGCGCCGGGAGCGCGCTCAGGCCTCCCGCGCCTCCCACTCCTCCATCAGCACGACGTCCTTCAGGAACCCTCGCACCCCGAGGAACTGCGACAGATGCTCGCGATGCTCCTCGCACGCCAGCCACGTCTTGCGCCGCTCCGGCGTGTGGATCTTCGGGTTGTTCCACGCCAGGACCCAGACGGCGTCGGCACGGCAGCCCTTGGCGGAACAGACAGGGGTCTCGGGGGTCTCGTCACTCACGATTTTCGTCTCACAGATTTGCGCACAAAAAGGCGACGCCGAGCAGCCACGGGGGGAGCTGCCCGGCGTCGGTCCGTCGCTCCGACGGGGGATGCGGAGCGCCTACGAAGTATGTCACGGGTAACCCGCCGCCCGGCACCTGAACAACAGTATCGATCTGAGGTTTTACTGAGGTTGGCGCAGCCCGGACTTCCGGAGTGCAACGCTCCGGGACGTCACGCCCGGTCGCGCGGTTCGCTTTGTCCGCCGGGCCCCGCGGTGCCCGCCACATCTTCCGGAGACGGCTCCGTGAAACCGTCATTCGTCCGCGACGGATCGATCATGGGGCGCGTCGGCGTGGCCACGAAGGTCGACGGGAGCGACGGCGCGTTCTCCCGCCCCGCGTTGGCGATCACCACGGCGATGTACGGCAGGACCAGGCCGAGCACCAACGCCACGACGGCGACGTGCCGTTCGACGTTCCACAGCGTGGCCGCCAGGATCACCGACAGGGTGCGGATCGACATGGAGATGACATAGCGTCGTTGGCGACCGCGTACGTCCTCCTGAAGACCGGTCCGCGCTCCGGTGATCCGGAACACCTCGACGTTGCCGCCCGCACGCAGCTTCCGCATCAGATTCCACCATCCGCCCGCATCGGACCCTCCCCCTGCTCCCACCCGTCCACCGCCGGTCGGGGGGCCGGACCGGGACAAGTCCCACCGTACGCCTCACCTGCGCCGCCTACGAGACCGGGTCTCCCGGTGCCGACCGCACGGCCTCCGTCCTCACACGTACGGCCGTGCCCGGCATGCGGCGTACCCCGACCGGTCCAAGACTGGCCGTACCGCTCCACCCGAGCCGTACAAGGAGGCAGTCATGGGCTGGTTGTGGGCGATCATCGTGGGATTCGTGCTGGGCCTGCTGGCCAAGGCGCTGATCCCGGGCAAGCAGCACAGCCCGCTCTGGCTGACCACGATCTTCGGCATCCTCGGCGCGATCGTCGGCAACGCCGTGGCCAGGGCGTTCGGTGTCGAGGCGACCCGCGGCATCGACTGGATCCGGCACCTCTTCCAGATCGTCGCCGCCGTGATCATCGTGTACGTGGGCGACATGCTCTACATGGCGACGCTGGGCAAACGCAAGGAACGGGCCTAGGGCGTGTTTCGAAAGTAGCGTCGTCCGCCCGAAGGGCGGGGTCCGCGGCGTCTGGTGCGGTGCATCGCAAGGCGGGGGGTCGTCCGCGTACTGGGCGTACGCGGACGATCCCGACAACGCGGCGAGGCGCCGTACCAGGCGTCGCGGACCAGACGGGCCTTTCGAAACACGCCCTAGTAGGACTCCGTTAGGTCTGTCTCACGATCTTGGCCTTGAAGGTGACCTGCTGGGCAGGGCTTGGTGGCAGGTGGTGCAGATGCCGGTCCAGCACCTCAGGACGTCCTGGAGGGCGTCGA
>NZ_JBHTWG010000028.1:73510-99601 GCF_042792555.1 Streptomyces sp. NPDC056628 | reverse complement strand
CAACGTCCTCTGGGCCCTGGTCCGTGACCGACGGTGCTACGAAGTGACACCGCCAGTCACGACGGCCGCTTGACAAACAGCATTAGGAAGCCGCGTTGCCGACGCGTATCCGCACCTGTTCCTCCAGGCGGGCCAGACTGCCGTCGAGGGCGTCGCCGACCCGCGCCTCCCCGGGGTCGTGGCGCTTGTTGAGGAAGGACAGATGGACGGTCACCTCGCTGGCGCCGCTGTCGATCCCGGCGACCTGGAGCCACCCCGCGTAACTGCCGTCCTCGCGCGTGCCCCACTCCAGCCGCATCTGGTCCGGCCGGGACCGCAGCAGCGCCGAGGTGTCCGCGTCGGTGCGGTCCTCGTGCACGGTCACGGCGGGCAGGACCTCCGGCTCGACGTGCAGGGCCTCCGGCAGCCAGGTGTCCAATCGGTCGAGGTCGGCGGCCTGGTCGAAGACCTGTTCCGGCTGCGCGGGCATCGTGCGGGAACGCTCGTACTCGGTCATCGCTGCACCAGCCTTGCCTCGGGTGTTCCGGCTGACCGCGTTCCCGGGCCGCGCGGCGGTAACCGTCCCGGACACGCGACGGCCGGGGCAAACACGCGGTCATGGGACGTCCGTGCACGGGTACGCGGGCCGGGTCCAGGGTGGCGGCCGTGGCCCAGCGCGACGCGTGGGAGAGCACACGGCATGACGGAAGGGCGGGCAGGGCACGGTGACCATCGGCGATGCGGTGAGCGCGTGGCTGGGCGCGGGCGCGCTGCTCGCGGCGGTGCTGCCGAGGGTCGTGGCCGGGAGGCCGCTGTCACTGCCGCTGGTGTTCCTGGCGGCCGGCGCCGGCGTGTACCTGCTGCCCCTGCCGCTGCCCGAGGTGGATCCGGTCGCCGACCGGCTGGTCACCGAGCACGTCACCGAGGCCGGGGTGATCATCGCGCTCATGGGCGCCGGGCTGGCCCTCAACCGGCCCGTCGGCCTGCGGCGCTGGGGCACCACCTGGCGGCTGCTGGGCATCACCATGCCGCTCACCGTCGCGCTGACCGCGCTGACCGCCTGGTGGCTGCTGGACTGGCCGCCCGCCGCCGCGCTCCTGCTCGCCGCGGTCCTGGCGCCGACCGATCCGGTGCTCGCCTCCGAGGTCCGGGTGGGGGAGCCCACCGAGGACCCGCACGACGAGGACGAGGTGCGCTTCTCCCTGACGAGCGAGGCGGGACTCAACGACGGTCTCGCCTTCCCGCTGACCTACGCGGCGCTGGCGCTGGTGGCCGCCGCGGGCAGCGGCTGGTCGACCGACTGGATCGGCACCTGGGTCGCGCAGGACGTGATCCTCAAGTGCGTGGTCGGGGTGGTGAGCGGCCTGGTGGTCGGACGGCTGCTGGGCTGGCTGTTCTTCTGGACCCGCCGGCCGGTGCTGCGGCTGTCGGAGCACCGGGAGGGCTTCGTGGCGCTGGGGGCGACCTTCCTGTCGTACGGGGTGACGGAACTGGTCGGCGGATACGGCTTCCTGGCGGTGTTCGTCACCGCGTGCGCGCTGCGGGCGGCCGAGCGCGCCCACGGCTTCCACAAGGTCCTGCACGACTTCGTCGAGCAGATCGAGCGGCTGTTCACCGCGGCCGTGCTGTTCCTGCTGGGCGCGTTCGTCGCACGGGGCGGCCTCGCCGCCCTGACCTGGCAGGGCGCGGTCACGGCGGTGCTGCTGCTCGCGGTGATCCGTCCCTGGGCCGGCTGGGTGGGGCTCCTCGGGGGGCAGCCGGGCCGCCGGGAACGCGGGGTGATCGCCGCCTACGGCATCCGCGGCATCGGGTCGCTGTACTACCTCGCGTACGCCCTCGGCCACCACGCCTTCCCGGTCCCGGCGCGCGAGCTGTGGGCGGTGGTGACGTTCACCGTGATGGTCTCGGTCGTCGTGCACGGGGTGACGGCGGGCCCGGTGGTGGGCCGCCTGGACCGGCTCCGCGACGGGACCGAGGCCGGGCTGGCCGCGGGAGCGGAAGCCGCGGAACGGGCCCGGCGCCCGCAGGCTGGACCGGGACACCCCGGCAACCGGCGGAAGGGGGACGGCGTGGACGACGCGGAGCGCCAGGAAACGTGGAGCGAGTTCCGGGAAGTGGTGAACATGACACCGTCCCGGCTCGACGAGTGGCTGGAGACCGAGGAGTCACGCGAGGCCGGACAGCACAAGGACGGCGGCGAGTCCACCGGGCACGCATCCGGGCGGCGGATCGCCGAGATCCTCCGCACGAAGAAGGGCGACCTGACGGACGACGACTACGGGCACATGCGCAAGGTCGTCGGGTACGTCCGCCGCCATCGGGCCCAGCGGCCGTCGGCCGACGTGAAGGACAGCCGCTGGCGGCACTCGCTGATGAACTGGGGGCACGACCCCCTCGCCTGACCGCGGGCCGCGCCCGGCCGAGCGATGGGTTCAGCGCGGGGCGACGGCCGTCTCCGCCGCCGCCTTGATCCGTTCGCCGAACGCGGGCGCGTCCTTGCGGGCGGCGGCCACGGCCAGGCCCACCAGGAGCCTGCCGATCCCGTGGCCCTCCAGGACGTCGGAGAGATGGACCCGGGTGCGGCCGTCGCCCACCGGCTCCGGCTCGTAGCCACCCTCGTCGGCCGTCACGCTGTTCCTGGACACCTCGGCCCACCGGATCCGCGCCGGCGCCTGGAGCTCGGTGATGCGGAACTCCCGGGCCGTCCTCGTCCCGGCGTCCTTGACGGTGCCGCGGAAGACGGTGCCCACGGCGGTCGGAGTGTCGGGGAGGCGTTCGATCCTCTGCACGCGGGGGCTGGACTGCGGGTCGTCGCGGCCGTCGACGAGATGGTCGAACACCGCCTCCACGGTCCGGTCGACCTCGAAGGTCGTCTCGAACCGTCCGGACATCGGCACTCCTCCCGAGCCGGAGCCGCCGTCCGCGGGCGACCCCGGGGGGAGAGAGAGCGGGACACCCCGCGAGGCGAACGGGGGAACGCCCCCTGGGCTCCGGTCCGCTACGCGTCCGGGCCGACCGCCATGACCACCCGGATCGTCTTGCCCTGAGCCGTGGGGGTGACGGTGACCTCCCGGCCGAGCTGCTGCACCAGGGGCCATCCGAAGCCGCCCGGAGTGGCGGCGCGGGTGCGCGGCACCGTGCGCGGGGCGGCCGGCGAGGCGTCGGTGACGCTGACGGTGAGCTGGTCGCCGTCGAGCGTGGCGTCGAACGCGACGAGACCGCCGCCGTGCCGTACGGCGTTGGTGACGAGCTCGGTGACGACCAGCAGGATGTCGTCGACCACGGTGGGGGAGGCGCCCGCTCCCTCGGATCGTTCGCCCAGGAGAGCCCGGACGTGAGAGCGGGCCATGGCGGCGGTGACGGGCCGCTGCGTCCTTGCGGCGGCGAATTCGACTGCGGTCACATCTCCTCCTTCATGCCCCACTTGCCCCTAACACCCCTTTCCTGGTTCCCACATAACCGCTGATGTATGGCTGGTCATCCGCGACGAGAACGGATCTCGTCGCGGATGAGGTCCAGCGCCGACGCGAGGTCGGGTGCCATGGGGAAGACGCGGGCGGTGTCCGTGAGGTCCAGCAGGCGCCGCACGTGCGGGCTCACCGCCACCAGGACGAACGGCAGGCCGGCCGCGGCGTGGCCCTGCCGGGCGGTCAGGAGCGCGTGCAGCAGGGAGGAGTCGGCGAACTTCACCCCGCCCAGGTCGACGACGGTGGCGGCCGCGCCGCCGTCGCGGGGTGCGGAGAGGGCCTCGGTGACGGCGTCGGCCTCGTCGGCGTCGAACTCGCCGGTGACCCGGACGACCCGCACCTCTTCGACCAAGGTCTCGATGATCTCGGCTTCGTCGTTCACCGGAGCATTCTCACAGGTCGCCGCGTGCCGGAGAAATGGGGGTGCCGTGACGGCCGGGTGCAGGGCGGGTGCCGGACGCGTCAGGTCCGGGGCGGTGGTGGGGGAGGGGGCACCGCGCCGGCCTCGCCGGAGGCGTCCGGGGCCTCGGCGGCACGGCCCGTGGCGTCGTCGAAGAGGTCGGCGGTGCCGGTCATGTCCAGCAGGCGCCGCAGCGGGGCGGGCCGGTTGACCAGGTGCAGCCGGGTGCCCGCCTCGGCCGTGGCGCGGTGGACCATGAGCAGCGAGGCCAGACCGAGCGAGTCGCACAGCGTCAGCCGGGCGCAGTCCAGGTGCAGCCGCCGGGGCGCCGGGTCGGTGGACAGCAGGGCGCGCGCGGCCTCGGTGAGCTCGTCGGCGCTGTCCCAGTCGAGGTCGCCGGTGATGCGGATGTGCGCGTCACCGGCGGCGTCGAGGGCCGTGTCCAGGTGGAAGAGGGTGTCGTCGGATGCGGTGCTCATAGGGGTGCGCCGGGTCCGGGAACGGGAGGACGGGTGTCACGCCGGCGCAGCGTGTCGCGTCCCTGGCCGAGGAGGCCGAGCGTACGGGGGAAGTCCTTGAGTTCCTCCTGGAGCAGCACCAGGGCGGGGTCCAGCACGCGCGCGGGCACCCGGCGGGCCTCCAGGATATCGGCCGTCCAGTCCAGGAAGCCGGTGAACAGGTCACCGTCGTCGGTGTAGAGGGCGCAGGCGAGGAACTCCACGATGTGCATGACGTCCTCGGCGGTGCGCTCGCGCTGGGCCTCGCTGTAGGCGCGCATCGCGGGCAGCCGTTCCTCCAGCCCCGCCAGGGTGCTCCTGACCAGCTGCCGCTTGGAGCGGGTCACCAGCGTGTACTCCTGGTCGACCAGGTGCGGCAGGTCGTCGACGCTGTGCCGCACGGCACCGCCGGCCGGACGGGGCAGCCCGCGCTCCAGCAGGCCGGCGGCGGTCCGGGCGTCCGGGGCCCAGGCGTCGGCACCGAGCAGCCGGGCGTGCCGGCCGTCGGTCCCGAAGGCGGCGCCCCCGGCGACGACCGGGATGCCGATGGCCTGGACGGCGGTGATCGCGGTGTGCGCGGCCGGCAGCCGCAGGGGCAGCGAGGACGACAGGGCCACGGCGCTCGGCGCGGTGGTGTGCAGATGGGAGATGAGGTGCGGGGTGGGGATCTGGGCGCCCAGGAAGTCCACCCGGTGGCCGCGCAGCCGCAGCACCTCCGCCAGCAGCCGGGCCGGCAGCGCGTGCCATTCGCCGTCCACGCAGGCCACGGTCACCGTGGTCGCGGGGGTCTCGGCGTCCGCTGCCGGGACGCGGTGCGCCATGGCGGCGATGATCCGCTCGTGGATCGCGGTGGCGGAGTGCTCCTGGGCGACCGTGAAGCGGTTCTCGGCCCAGGCGCGGCCGACCTCCCGCTGGGTGTGGGCGATGACGTCCAGGAGGACGTCCTCCGCGTCGGCGCCGTCGTCCAGCGCGGTGAACACGGCCCGGGCGGCGGCGTCCTCGTCCCGGGAGCACACCGCCCGCCACAGCTCCGCACGGGCCCGCGTGAGCGTCCCGTCCTCGTGTGCGGTGGTCACATCTGTCATGCGGTGTACCTGCCCGCCGTGTGGCCGTCCACGGCTGTGAGATGGGTCGTCCGGGGCGCGGTGATCGCCATCACGGCGATGTCGTCGTGCCGGTTGTCGCCGATCCATTCGGCGACGAGCATGTGGATCCGCTCGACGACGGCCTCGGCGGGCATGCCGGCGCACTCCGCGAGCGCGGCCCGCAGCCGGGCGTCGCCGAACATCACGTCGTCGAGCGGCCCGCCGCGGGCCTCGGTGACCCCGTCGGTGAACAGCAGGCAGGTCTCGCCCGGCCGCAGGTCCACCTCGGCGGTGACCGACTTCACGTCCGGCAGCACGCCGATCAGGGTGCCGGCCGTCCGTGCCTCCTCGACGGTGCCGTCCTGCCGGACGATCAGCGGCAGCGGGTGCCCGGCGCTGGTCAGCCACAGATGCGTGGTGTTCTCCTGGCGCAGGACCGAGGCCAGCACCAGGGTGGTGAACCGGGTGTGGCGGCTGTTGAGCAGCGTGCCGTTGAGCAGGCGCAGCAGATGCTGGTGGTCACCGGCCAGCGGGAGCAGCGCCTGGAGCGTGCTGCGGATCTTCCCGGTCAGCACGGCGGCCTCCAGGCCCTTGCCGCACACGTCGCCCAGCACCGCGAGGGTCTTCTCGTGGGGGGCGGCGCCGGGGTGGACGTCGTAGAAGTCCCCGCCGACGCGCTCGGTGTCCTGGGCGGCCCGGTAGCTGCCGGCGAACTCCACGCCGTGGACGCGTCGCAGCAGCGGGGGCAGCAGGTCCTCCATGAGCGTCGCCGTGATGGAGCTCTGCTCCATGTAGAGGCGGGCCGCGGACAGGGCGGCGCCCGCGCGGGCGGCGAAGACCCGCGCGAAGACCTCCTCGGAGGTGTCGAAGGCGGCGTGGTCGCCGCGCCGCAGCAGGATCAGCGCACCGGCCGGGACGCCGTGCCCCGGAAGGGGCGTGACCACGACGGACCCCACCGGTCCGGAGAAGCCGTCCGGCAGAGCCCACTCCGGCAGCGCGGACGGGTCGATCCAGCGGGACGGCACGGGCGGGAAGCCCTGCAGGGCCTCCCTCAGGCCGGGGACGTCGGCGGGGTCGATCCGCAGCGTCCGGTGCTGGACCTCGCCACCGGCGCAGAGGGAGAGCGGGTGGCGGCGTCCGGAGGTGGGCGAGACGAGGACGGCGGCGTCGGCCAGGAACTGGGAGGCGAGTTCGACCGCGACCTCCATGCAGCGCTCGGGGTTCAGGGAGGCCAGCAGCCGGTTGGAGGCCTCGGCGAGGAAGCCGGTGCGCTCCTGCTCGTTCCTGAGGGCCGTCTCGGCGAGCTCCCGGTGGGTGTCGTCGACGAGCCACCACACCACCTGGCCGTGCGCGCCGAGCGTCGCGTACGCCTCCAGCGTCCACTGCTCGTGACGGCCGCGCACGGGGCCGCCGGCGTCGTCCCCTGCGACGGCAGCCCGCCGGTGGCCCTCCACGAGCCAGTCCGGCGCCACCTCGGCGAGGGGGACGCCCCGGCCGGCCGCCGGGAAGAGCCGGGCGGCCTGAGCGTTGATCTCCACCAGGGCGCCGGTCGGGTCCACGACCAGAGCGGGGTAGGGTGCCCGCATCCACGCGGTACCCACGGACGACATGAGCTCCTGCCCCAGGGGCGAGGAGCCTTCCACACGCGTCATATTCGTCAGCTCCGCGTCATACGGACCTGATCACCCTTCGTTCGACGACATCACGTTCTCGTACTGCTCCCCGAGCCTCGCAGCCCACCGCTCGGCCCGTCAATCTCGGCCGCGGCAGGCCCCGTGCGAGGCCGGATCGGGCCGGGTACCCAGCTCCGGCCGGCCGTAACACCCGGGGCGCGGCCCATGTGTCCGGCACCGGAGCGGGCGGCCGGGGACGGCCCAGGGCGACCCCGAGCAGGACCAGGGCGAGCCCTCCGCACTGCTGGAGGGTCAGGGCCTCCCCGGCGACCGCGACACCCAGCAGTACACCGGTGACCGGGTTGAGCAGCGGGGCCGGATCGTGGCGCTCACCGCGCCCGGCCGGGAACTGATCGACCGGGCGTTCACCGACCACATGCGCAACGAGCGGCGCCTGCTGGACCTGCTGACGCCCGCCGAGGCGGAGACGCTGGAGACCCTGCTGACCACCTGGCTGTCCCGCCTCGACGCACCCGGCGGCGACACCTCCCGCACCGCCTGAGCACACCGAAGAGCCCCGGCCGCGCGGGTCGCGACCGGGGCTCTGCGCCGAACGGGTCCAGCAGGACGGATGAGGGCGCCCGCCCTCACGGGTCAGCGCTTGGCGGCCTCGGCCGCCTCCGTCTCCGTGCCGGCGCGCGCCGTGGCCAGCGTGCCGCCCGCGTTCTCCAGGTGGGCCCGGACGAACCACTGGAACTGCTCCAGGTCCCGCAGCTGCTCGATGAGCAGGTCCTCCGTGGCCGGGTCGATCTCCCCGACCACCTTGATGGCGTCCCGGACGTCCTCGATCACACCGGTGTAGACGAGGTCGAGGGCACCGAGGTGCGCCAGCGCGTCCTCCCGGCCGATCGAGTAGTCGTCCCAGGTCCGCTCCTTGACCAGGGAACCCGGCGTCCCCTGCGCGACCCCGCCGAGCGCGGCGATGCGCTCCGCCGCGTCGTCGGCCATGTCGCGCACCCGGTCCACCTGCGGATCGATCATCTGGTGCACGGCGATGAAGTGCGGGCCCACCACGTTCCAGTGCACGTGCTTCAGGGTGAGGTGAAGGTCGTTGAGGGCGTGCAGCCGCAGGCGCAGGACGTCGATGAGCCGCCCCGCCGCCTCGCGCTCGATGCCCGGCACCGTGTACTTGGGGGTGAGGTCCTTCGCCATGTTCGCAACTCCTCTTCCGAATGGGGTGAAGTAGGAGTTCAGGTGCCCTGCTTTCGTCCTGGCAGACCTGTGACCCGCGTTTCACTCACTGATCGGACCACCGGGCGATGGACCGGTCGGGTGAGCGGCACCCGGCCGGTCCACGGCCCTCAGGCCACGCGGACCCCGACGATGCAGGTGTCGTCGTCCGTGTCGGACCTGCTGTACGTGAGCAGCCGGTCCAGCTGCTGCTCCAGCGTCGGCGGCACCGTCCGCGCGGCCACCAGCAGCTGCGTCAGCGACTCCTCCACGGACCGGTCCCGCCGTTCGATCAGGCCGTCCGTGTACATCAGCAGGGTGTCGTCGACGGCCAGCTGGACCTCACCCTCCTCGTACGTCGCCTCCGGCAGGGCGCCCAGCAGCAGACCCTTGACCAGCGGCAGCGGGCTGGCCTCGGTGCCGCGCACCAGGACGGGCGGCAGATGCCCGGCCCGGGCCCAGCGCAGCGTGTGCCGCTCCGGGTCGTACAGGGCGCACACCGCCGTCGCCGTGACACCGCCGGTCAGATGGTGGACCACCATGTTGAGCCAGGACAGCAGCTGGGCGGGCCCGGCCCCCGTCACCGCGAGGCCGCGCAGCGCGTTGCGCAGCACCACCATGCTGGTCGCGGCGTCTATGCCGTGCCCGGCCACGTCCCCCACGCACAGCAGCACCAGCCGCGACGGCAGCACGACCGCGTCGTACCAGTCGCCGCCGACCAGGTGCTGGGTCTCCGCCGGCCGGTAGCGCACCGCCACCCGCAGGCCCGGGGCGTCCAGCGGGGCCTGCGCGGGCGGCATGATCGCGTGCTGGAGCTGCAGGGCCAGCCGGTTGCGCTCACTGGCCTGCTGCTCGGAGTGGGCGAGCTGGTCCCGTGTGGCGGCCAGCGCCACCTCCGTCCAGTGGTGCGCGGAGATGTCCTGGTAGGCGCCCCGGACGACGAACAGCCGGCCGTCGGTGTCCAGCTCCGGCTCGGCCACCACACGGATGTGCCGGGTCACCCCGTCGGGGCGCTGGAGCCGGAAGGCCGCCGAGGCGGGCCGCCGGTGGTGCAGCAGCGTGCGCAGGAACCGCCCGATGGGCACCGCGTCGTCCGGGTGGGCGTGCGCCGGCAGGTTCTCCAACGGGATCGGGCCGTCGGACGGCGGCTTGCCGTACAGGTCGTACAGCTGCATGTTCCAGGTGATCTCACCGGTCAGCAGGTTCTCCTCGAACCCGCCGATCCGGCCGAGGCGCTGCGCGTGCTGGAGAAGGCTCGCCAGCCGTGCCGTCTCGTCCTCCAGGCGCCAGATCAGCAGGACACAGCCGCCGTGCCGGCTCGCGTGGATGTCCGCGACCGCCGCCAGCGGCACTTCGTCCACCAGCGCGGTCAGCCGCATACGCCGGGCCCGGAACGGCTCACCCGTGGCGTAGACCCGCTCGACCTGCTCGAACAGCTCGCTCTCCCCGGCGGCCATCGGAAACGCCTCCAGCAGCAGCGAACCGCTGACGACGCTCCGGGGCCGGCCGCTCGGGTCCAGGAAACGGCTGTTGACGTGATGGATGCGGAAGTCGACCAGCTCCCCGTCCGCGTCCAGATGCGGCAGCAGCACCAGCGCCGGGTCGTGCAGGCCGTCGGCCAGGTCCATCAGCTCGGCCACGTCCGGCAGCACCACCGGACGCCACTCGTCGCCCGCACGGGGCGGCGCCGACGTCTCCAGCGTGTGCGCGCACAGCTCGGCCAGCGCCTCCACCTGACGGACGATCTGCGGGGACTGCGGCTCGATCGGCGCCGGCCACACGATCTCCAGCACCCCGTGGATGCGGCCGCCCGTGCCCGCCGGTACGGCCGCCCGGCCGCCGTCGGGATGGAGGTGCTGCCCGATGGAGGGCAGCTGGGTGTCGGACAGACAGCCGATCCAGTGCCCCGAGCGCTCACCCAGCCCGCGCCGCGCCACGGTCGCCACCCCCGGCGGGACGTACCGCCAGCGGCCCGCCTCCGCCGCCGAGAACCCGGCGCTGCCCGCCAGGGTCAGCGAGCCGTCGGAGCCCAGCGCCCAGATGGCCACGGCCTCCGCGCCGATCGGCCGCAGTGCGTGCTCCATCAGGGACTCGGCCACGGCCTGCGCGTCATGGGCGGCCAGCGCGCCGCTCTCGGCGGCCCTGAGCCGCACGGCGGAGGACGCGTCGGCGTCCCCGGAGCCGCCGGTCGTGGTCGCGAGGAACGCGCTGGTCACCTCCGCGACCCGGTCCCGTGCCGCCTGGTTGATGACCTCGACGGCGAACTCCAGCGGGGAGATGCCGGCCTGCTCGGTCAGCTCGGCCAGCTGGCGGGCCGCCTGCGCGGGACCGCAGCCCAGCCGCTCCACGAGGATGCCCTTGGCCAGCTCGATCAGCGCCCGCCCGTCCGCCTCGGCGTGCGCCTCCCGCACCTCCCTGCGCAGCCGTTCCACGGTCGCCGCGAGTCTGCCGACGGGGGAGCGCTGTACGTCGGCGTCCCCGGCCGGCATCCCGACCTCCGCGACGTCGTCACGGTCGATGAAGGCCACGGTGCCGTGCCCCTCGTCGGGCGGCAGCTCGGCGCCGGGAGCCCCGGTGGGCTCCGGCTCGGTCGGCTGAAGATGATGGCTCACGGTGGACCTGTTCGTCGGCGGGGACGTCCGGGGACGCCGGGCGGTCGGCTGGTGCGTGCGGCGGTGAACCCCCTGTCACGGCGACAGCCAGCGCTGGACGCGGCTGATGAGGTCGTTGGTGTCGACGGGCTTGGTGACGTAGTCGTTCGCCCCGGACGCCAGGCTCTTCTCCTGGTCGCCCGGCATCGCCTTGGCGGTGACGGCGATGATCGGCAGATCCGCGTACTGGGGCATCGTACGGATCTCCGCGGTGGCCGCGTAGCCGTCCATCTCCGGCATCATCACGTCCATCAGGACCAGCGAGACGTCCGGGTGGGCGAGGAGCGTCTCGATGCCCCGGCGGCCGTTGTCCGCGTGCAGGACCTGGAAGCCGTGCAGCTCCAGCGCCCCGCTGAGCGCGAACAGGTTGCGCGCGTCGTCGTCCACCACCAACACGGTACGGCCCGCGAAGGCGCTGTCGACGACCTGGGTGATGGCGCGCTGCGGCTCGTCGGCACGGACCAGCTGGAGCACGTCCCCCGGCTCCTCGGCGGACAGGTGCAGGGTGATGCGCTCGCGCAGCTCGTCCAGGCTGGACAGGAAGTCCAGCGGCCGGCCGCTGGCCCGGGAACGCAGCGTCTGCTCCTGCGCCTGGTCCACGTGGTGGCCGGTGTGCACCAGCACCGGCACGCTGGCCAGCGCCGAGTCGCCCTCCATGGCCTGCAGCAGCCGCGCGCCCTCCTCGTCGGCCATGCCGAGCTCGAGGACGACGCAGTGGCAGGGCTCGGCGGCCAGGGTGCTCGCCGCCTCCTGTGCCCCGACGGCCGTGATGATGTCGATCGCGCCGAGCCGGTCGTCGGCGTCCGTCGCGATGTCCGCGACGGCGCGCTCGGCGACCAGGGTGAGCAGGCCGCGGGTGCGGCCCTCGACGACGAGCAGCCGGCGTCTGCGCTGCTCGGTCGTCTTCACGGGCGACGTCTCCGATGCCGAGGCGGACTGCAGCTCGGCCGTCTCGGCCTGCTGCTCCACGGCCCGGCCCGTGCCGTCGAGCATCCCCTCGAAGTCGGCCCGCGCCACCGGCAGGTAGAGGGTGAACGTGCTGCCCTGACCGGGTGTGGACTCCACCGTGACCGCACCGCCCAGCAGATGGGCGATCTCCCGGGTGATCGACAGGCCGAGGCCGGTACCGCCGTACTTGCGGCTGGTGGTGCCGTCCGCCTGCTGGAACGCGCCGAAGATCGTCTCCAGCTGCTGCTTGGGGATGCCGATGCCGGTGTCCTTGACCCGGAACGCCACGACGGGACCGCCCCGCAGGACGCCCATCGGCACCTCACGGTCCGCGGCCGGCTCGATGCGCAGCTCGACGCAGCCCTGCTCGGTGAACTTCACCGCGTTGGAGAGCAGGTTGCGCAGCACCTGCCGCAGCCGGGAGCCGTCGGTGAGCAGGTCGGCCGGCGTGCCCGTCGCGGTCGCCACCGTGAACTCCAGGCTCTTCTGCGTCGTCATCGGGCGGAACGTCGCCTCGACGTACTCCAGCAGCTCGCGCAGCGGAACCTGCTCGGGAGTGACGTCCATCTTGCCCGCCTCGACCTTCGACAGGTCGAGGATGTCGTTGATCAGCTGGAGCAGGTCCGACCCGGCGGAGTGGATGATGCCCGCGTACTCCACCTGCTTCGGCGTGAGGTTGCGCGAGGGGTTCTGCGCCAGCAGCTGGGCGAGGATCAGGAGGCTGTTGAGCGGGGTGCGCAGCTCGTGGCTCATGTTCGCCAGGAACTCCGACTTGTACTTGGAGGCCAGCGCCAGCTCCTGCGCGCGGGTCTCCAGTTCCTGCCGGGCCTGCTCGATCTGCAGGTTCTTCGCCTCGATGTCGCGGTTCTGCGAGGCCAGCAGGGACGCCTTCTCCTCCAGCTCCGCGTTGGAGCGCTGGAGTTCGTCCTGCTGCACCTGCAGCTCCTCGGAGCGCTCCTGGAGCTCGGCGGTCAGGCGCTGCGACTCCTCCAGCAGCTCGTCGGTGCGCGCGTTGGCCACGATGGTGTTCAGGTTGACGCCGATGGTCGGCATGAGCTGGGCCAGGAAGTCCTGGTGGATCTGGGTGAAGCGGGTGACCGAGGCCAGCTCGATCACGCCGAGGACCTGGTCCTCGACCACGATGGGCAGCACCACCAGGGCGCGCGGGACCGTCTGCCCGAGGCCGGAGGAGATGGTCACGTAGTCCGCCGGCAGCTCCTCGACGCTGACGGTACGGCGGTTGCGCGCGGCCTGGCCGAGCAGCGAGCGGCCCACCCGGATGCGCTCCGGCCGGTCGGTGGCGTCGGGGTAGCCGTACGACCCCACGAGCCGCAGCTCCGGGCCGCGGTCGGAGTCCTCGGCCGCGTAGAAGGCCCCGTACTGCGCGGACACCAGCGGGGCGAGCTCGTCCATGATGAGCTCGGCGACGACCGGCAGGTCGCGGTGGCCCTGCATCAGGCCGGAGATCCGGGCCAGGTTGGTCTTGAGCCAGTCCTGCTCCTGGTTGGCGCGCGTGGTCTCCCGCAGCGAGCCCACCATGGAGTTGATGTTGTCCTTCAGCTCGGCGACCTCGCCGGACGCCTCCACGGTGATCGAGCGGGTCAGGTCGCCCTCGGCGACCGCGCTGGCCACCTCGGCGATGGCCCGGACCTGGCGGGTGAGGTTGCCGGCCAGCTCGTTGACGTTCTCCGTCAGCCGCTTCCAGGTGCCCTCGACGCCCTCGACCTCCGCCTGCCCGCCGAGCCTGCCCTCGCTGCCGACCTCGCGGGCGACGCGGGTGACCTCGGCGGCGAACGACGACAGCTGGTCGACCATCGTGTTGATGGTGGTCTTCAGCTCCAGGATCTCGCCGCGGGCGTCCACGTCGATCTTCTTCGACAGGTCGCCGTTGGCCACCGCGGTCGTCACCAGGGCGATGTTGCGGACCTGACCGGTCAGGTTGTTGGCCATGGAGTTGACGTTGTCGGTGAGGTCCTTCCAGGTGCCCGCCACGTTCGGCACGTGCGCCTGGCCGCCGAGACGCCCCTCGGTGCCCACCTCGCGGGCCACACGGGTGACCTCGTCGGCGAACGCGGACAGCGTGTCGACCATCGTGTTGATGACGTCCGCGAGAGCCGCGACCTCGCCCTTGGCCTCGACGGTGATCTTCTGCGACAGGTCGCCGCGCGCGACGGCGGTGGCGACCTTGGCGATCGAGCGGACCTGACCGGTCAGGTTGGACGCCATCACGTTGACGTTGTCGGTGAGGTCCTTCCAGGTGCCCGACACGCCCCGGACGATGGCCTGCCCGCCCAGGTTGCCCTCGGTGCCCACCTCGCGGGCGACACGCGTGACCTCGTCGGCGAACGCGGAGAGCTGGTCGACCATCGTGTTGATGGTGGTCTTGAGCTCCAGGATCTCGCCGCGCGCGTCCACGGTGATCTTCTGGGAGAGGTCACCCTGCGCGACCGCCGTGGCGACCTGGGCGACGTTGCGGACCTGCGCGGTGAGGTTGCCCGCCATGAAGTTCACGGAGTCCGTGAGGTCCCGCCAGGTGCCCTTGACGCCCTTGACGTCCGCCTGACCGCCGAGGCGCCCCTCGGTACCGACCTCGCGGGCGACGCGGGTGACCTCGTCACCGAAGGCGGAGAGCTGGTCGACCATCGTGTTGATGGTGTTCTTCAACTGGAGGATCTCGCCGCGCGCGTCCACGGTGATCTTCTGGGAGAGGTCACCCTGCGCGACCGCCGTGGTCACCTGGGCGATGTTGCGGACCTGGGACGTCAGGTTGCCCGCCATGAAGTTGACAGAGTCCGTCAGGTCACGCCACACACCGCCGACTCCGGGCACCTGGGCCTGGCCGCCGAGCCGGCCCTCGCTGCCGACCTCGCGGGCGACGCGGGTGACCTCGTCGGCGAACGCGGAGAGCTGGTCGACCATCGTGTTGACGGTCTCCTTCAGCTGCAGGATCTCGCCCCGTGCGGGCACGTCGACCTTCTGCGACAGGTCACCCTTGGCGACCGCCGTGGCGACCTGCGCGATGTCCCGCACCTGGGTGGTGAGGTTCCCCGCCATGGCGTTGACGGAGTCGGTCAGGTCCGCCCAGGTGCCCGAGACGCCCGGCACCTCCGCCTGGCCGCCCAGGGTGCCTTCGGTGCCGACCTCGCGCGCCACCCGGGTCACCTCGGAGGTGAACACGGACAGCTGGTCGACCATGCCGTTGAAGACATCGGCGATGTCTCCGAGCAGGCCTTCGCCGTCGGACGGCAGCCGGGTGCCGAAATCGCCGTCCCGTACGGCGGTCAGACCGGCCAGCAGCTGCCGCAGCTCCTGCTCACCCAGGGCCCCCTCGACGGCCTCGGTCGTCTTGCTCGTCATGCGCACCCTCGTTCCGCTCCCCAAGAGCCCCCGCGCCGGGGACTCGGAACCGCGCCGGCCCCGTCGAAGGGCCTGGTCACCGACCGGTTTCCGCAGTTCACGGGGTCCGGCCGGATAAAAAGATCCGACGAAGGTTAACTCAGTTGCCGGGCGACAACAAAAGCCGGACACTCTGTTCCGGCGGGCCGGGATCGGTGGCCGCAAAGAGGTGTGAAAACCGGGGAACGCGGTACGCGGAAGAATTTGCCACGGGGAGTGCACGGGCGTATGAGGTTTCCCAGGGCGGGTAGGCCCCGGGAAACCACAAGAGGCTGTCGTCCCAACCTCTCGGCCGCCCGAGTAGCCCGCAGGGGCACACCTCACACAGGGCGCGCGCCCCGGGGTGCCGGCCGGGTGCGTGCGTGCGCCTCAGCCCTTGACTGCGCCCGAGGTCAGGCCCTGGACGATGTGGCGGCTGGCGAAGGCGAACAGCAGCATGGTCGGCAGGATCGTGAGCACGGCCGCCGCGGACATCGAGCCCCAGTCGATGTTGAAGCTGGAGATGAACCCGTTCAGCGCCGTCGGCACCGTCTTGTTCGCGTCGCTGTTCATCAGCGTCACCGACAGGAAGAGCTCGTTCCAGCAGTTGACGAAGTTGAAGATGAACGCGGCGATGATCCCGGGCCGCATCACCGGCAGCAGCACCCGGAACAGCGCCGAGAACCGCGACAGGCCGTCGATCATGGCGGCCTCCTCCAGGGCGTCCGGGATGTTCTCGAAGAACCCGCGCAGCATCACCGTGCAGAACGGGACGCACACCGCGATGTAGACGAGGATCAGCCCGAAGCGGTTGTCGACCAGGCGCAGGTCCGTCATCAGCAGGTAGAGCGGCCCCAGGGCGATGAACGACGGGATCATCTGGGTCACCAGCGCCGCCATCAGCAGCGCCGACTTGGTGCGGAACTCGAAGCGGGCCAGCACGTAGGCCGAGAGCATGGAGATCGCCGTCGCGGTCGCCCCGGCCACCAGGGACACGATCAGGCTGTTGGCGAGGTACGTCCCGAAGTCGGCCGTGCCGAACAGACCGCTGTAGTTCTCCAGGGAGAAGTGCTCGGGCCAGTACGCCAGCGGGAAATGGAAGATGTCGCCGGGCGCCTTCAGCGAGGTGACGGCGATCCAGTACAGCGGGAAGACGGTGAAGAGCAGCCACCCGCCGAGGAAGACGAACTTGACGGCCCGGCCGGCCGTGGACTCCCGGCCGATCACGGCCTCGCCCCCTTCTTCTCACGCGTGGCCATGAGGAAGAACACCGCGAACACCAGCAGCGCGGCCACCACGAGGAGCCCGAGCGCGGAGGCTCTGCCGTAGTCGCCCTGCTGAGTGATCTTGATCATCCAGGTGGTCACGATGTGCGTCTCGTTGTTCGGCCCGCCGCCGGTCATGCCGAAGATCAGGTCCGGGAAGTTGAAGATCCAGATCACCCGGAGCAGCACGGTCAGCGCCAGCGTGGTGCGGATGTAGGGGATGGTGATCCGGAACAGCGTGCGGGCCTTGCCGGCGCCGTCCAGGGCGGCCGCCTCGTACAGCTCGTCGGGGATCGACTGGAGCGCGGCGAGGATCATGATCGCGAAGAAGGTGACGCCGTACCAGACGTTGGCGACGAGGACGGCCACCATCGCCGTGTCCGGATCCGCAAGCCAGGCGATCGGCTCGTCGATCAGACCGGCCTTCTGCAGCAGGTCGTTGACGACGCCGAACTCGCTGTTGAACATCCAGCGGAACAGGATGCCGATGAGGAATCCGGAGATCGCCCAGGGGAAGAAGATCAGCGCCTGGTACAGGCCGCGGAAGGGGAAGCGGCGGCGCAGCCACAGCGCGAGCGCGAAGCCGATCACCAGCTGCGGGACGATCGAACCGACCACCCAGACCGCGGTGTTGCCGAGGACGGTCCCCCAGGCGGGGTCGGCGAAGACATCGCCGAAGTTCCTCAGCCCGACCCACGAGGTGTCGGTGAGGTCGGTCAGCTTCCAGTTGCGGAAGGCCATCTGGCCGCCCGCGACCATGGGGTAGTAGGTGAAGACCGCCACGAACAGGGCGGCGGGTGCCATGTAGGCGGCGATGGCGAGGCCGCGCCGCGTGGTGAACTCCCGCTTGCGGCGGCCCCCGCGGGGGTGACCTCCCCTGCGGGAGGCCGCCCCCTCGGCCGGCGCCGTGGTCTTCGACGGCGTGCTGGACGTGACCGGCATCTCTACTGCTCCTGCTGCCACTTCTCGGTCCAGAACGCGTCCCAGCCCGCCAGCAGCTCCTTGGGCGAGGTCTTGCCGAGGACCAGCTTCTGCACGTCGGCGTCCGCCTTCTGCTGCCACTCGGCCCACCAGCTGACGCCGCGCGGCTGGGTGACGACGAGGTACTTGTCCGGCTGCTCGGTCATGGTGACGTAGCTGGCCCAGGGGTCGGACTTGTAGAAGGGATCACCGGTCGCCGACTTGAGGATGGGCACCAGGCTGTTCTTCTTGGTGAACGACGTCGACGCCTCGCCCTGGGACAGGAACTGCACCAGCTTCACGGCCTCGGCCTTGTGGCCGCTGCCCTTGGCCACACCCCAGCCGGCGGTGGCCAGCGGCTGCACCGTCTTGCCGCCGGGGCCCGACACCAGCGGCGCGGTGCCCCACTGGTCCTTGGAGATCGACTTCGACTCCGACACCGTGGCGATCACCTCGGGGTCCTGGAGCAGGAACGCCGTCGAGCCGTTGGAGAACGCCTCGACCATCTCCGGATAGCCCCAGGAGACGGACGACTTGGGGGACGCCTGCTTGAACAGCTTCAGGTAGTTCTCGATCGCGTCCTCGGCCTCGGGGGCGGCGAAGATCGTACGCCCGTCCTTCAGTTTGAAGCCGTTCGCCGGGTCCACCTCGTCCGCGAGGTACGCCTCGATGGCGGCGGTCGCGTTGCTGTTGGAGTTGGCGCCGCCCCGGAAGGCGTAGCCGTAGCGCCGCGCGGACGGGTCGTGGACGGCCGACGCCTGCTCCAGCAGCTCCTCCCAGGTGGCCGGCGGCTTGTCGAAGCCCGCCTTCTCGATGAGGTCGGTGCGGTAGAAGAGACTCAGACCGTAGAAGCCGTACGGGACGAAGTACGTCCTGCCCTGGGCGTCCTTGGAGGCGTTGACGGCGTTCTCCGTCATCGCCTCCCAGCCCTTCCAGCCGTCGAGGTCCTTCTTCATGTCGTACAGCCAGCCGTTGTTCGACCAGGGTCCGACGGTGATGTCCCGGACCTCCAGGACGTCCACGCCGCTGCCCGACTGCAGCATCTGCTGGAGCTTCTGGTCGGCCTGCTCGGTGGGCGGGGAGACCAGGTTGACCTTGATCTTGGGGTTCTGCCGCTCGAAGTCGGCTATGAGGTCCTTGAGCAGAGCGGTGCGCGTCGGGTTCGTCAGGCTCTCCACCATGTTGAGCGTGACCGTTCCGCTCGCGTCCGGGCTCATCGTGGAGCAGCCGGTCAGGAGCAGCGCCGTGGCGGTGCCGAGCGCGAGAACCGCCGTTCTTCTTCTCATCGTGCTGACCTCTTCCCTGTGTTCTCTCGTGCCCAGACGCCGAGGACGGGGACGCATTCCTCGGCGAAGTACTCGTAGTCGGCCGCGGTGTTGTAGACGTGGGCGGACAGCCGCAGGAAGCCGGCGCCGCCGAAGCTGGTGAAGGCCGCCTCGACGCCCAGCTCGCGGGCCACCCGGTCGCGCAGGGCGTCGGCCTGGAGCCGGTCGGCGGCGAGGCCGTCCGGCAGCCGCACCAGACGCATGCCGGGGACGGGCATGCCGACGTCGACGCAGGTGCCCGAGCCGGCCGTCCCGGCGAACGCGGCGCCGATCACCCCGGCGCCGTAGTCGGCCAGTTCGTCCATGTACCGGCGTGCGGCCGGCCAGCCCCAGGTGCGCTCCACGAAGTCCAGGGCCGCCGGCGCCGCCAGGTAGGCGGTGGCGTCGATCGTGCCCTGCTGGTCGAAGCGGTCCGGGAAGGGCTCGGCCGCCGCCCAGGAGTCGATGAGGGGATACAGCCG
Organism: Streptomyces sp. NPDC056628; assembly: GCF_042792555.1. NCBI lineage: Bacteria > Bacillati > Actinomycetota > Actinomycetes > Kitasatosporales > Streptomycetaceae > Streptomyces > Streptomyces sp. NPDC056628. Next base: position 80,345 of record NZ_JBHTWG010000028.1, on the reverse strand, counting down.
CTCACGCAGCGGGCCCCGCGCCACCAGGGCCGCGGTGCCGCGCGGGGCGCAGCCCCACTTGTGCAGGTTGCCGGTCCAGAAGTCGTACGTCGCACCGGCGAGCGGCGCGTCGAGGAGACCGGGCGCGTGGGCACCGTCCACGAGGACGGGGATGCCGCGCCGCCGGGCCTCCGCGCCGATGCGCTCGACCGGCAGCAGCCGCGCGGTCGCCGAGGTGATCTGGTCGACGACCACGAGCTGGGTGGCGTCGGTGAACTCGGCGGTGACAGCCTGGTACGCCTGCTCCTCGTCCGCGTCGAGCGGCACATGGGCGGTGCGCACCCGGCCGCCGTAGCGGCGGGCCAGCCGCTCGGCGCCCATCGTCACGGCCCCGTAGCCGTGGTCGGTGACGACGATCTCCCCGCCGGGGCGCAGCGTCAGCGCGGCGAAGACGACGCTCGCGCCGGCGCTGGCGTTCGGGACGAGGGCGAGGTCGCCGGCGTCGACCCGCAGGAACGCGGCGAGCCGCACGCGGGTGGCGGCGAGCCGCTCCGGAAGGGCCGGGAACCACACCACGGGTGAGCGTTCCATCTCCACGCGCAGCAGTTCCTGGCGCTCCTGGGCCACCAGCGGGACGGCTCCGAAGGAGCCGTGGTTCAGGTGTCTGAGGTCGGGGTCCAGTGACCACGCCCGGTCGGCGGGCGTGCCGTCGGCCAGCAGGAGTGGGCGTGGTGCGGTGGTCACCTCGGTCTCGCTCACAGGTCTCCACATCTGGGCAGGGCGGTCCTGCGGACGATCAGGGTCCGCCGGACACATCTGATGACTCGGCATCCTGCACACCTTCAGGGGTGGATACAAGGGGTCGTACTGTGAAAGTCATCAGATGACTTGTGGGTGATACGCGGCCGGAACATCGGAAACTCGCTAGAGTGCTCCGCGGCGGCGGCGGCGTGACCGCCGGCCCGTACGGGGAGGAAGAGGGGACGGATGTCCGCAGTCGAGAAGGCCTTCCACGGCCTACGGCACATGATCGGGACAGGGCGTCTCGGTCCCGGCGAGCGCATCCCGCCCGAGGGCGACCTCTGCGAGGAACTGGGCGTCTCACGGGGGTCGCTGCGCGAGGCCGTCCGTATGCTCGCCGCCCTCGGTGTCATCGAGCCCCGGCACGGCTCGGGCACCTACGTCTCGCAGCTGAGACCCGAGGACGTCATCGGCAGCCTCTCCCTGACCCTCGAACTGCTGCCGCTCTCCGGCCTGTTGGAGGTCTACGAGATCCGTCGCGTCCTGGAGGCCCATGTGGCCGCCCAGGCGGCGGCGCGCTGCACCCCGGAGAACATCCGCACCCTGTTCTCCCTGATCGACGCCATGGAGGCCACGAGCGACCCGGCCGAGGCCTCCGAACTGGACCACCGCTTCCACGCGGAGATCGCCCGGGTGGGCGGCAACCCCACCCTGGCGACCCTCCTCGCCGTCTTCCGCGCCCGCAGCCGCAAGTACCAGGTCTTCACCCTGCCCGAAGGGCCCGAACTGCGCCGGAAGAGCGACGACGACCACCGCGTCCTGGCCACCGCCATCGCCGACCACGACCCGGTCGCCGCGGCGGGCGCGGCCCAGGCCCATGTCGCCCAGACGGAGCGCTGGCTGCGCGCCTTCATGCCGCCGGTCGAGGAGGCCGGGGCCGCGGACTGACGGCCCCGGTCAGGCGGGCTCGGCGCCGGCGGAGTCGGGCGGTTCGGTGGACAGCGGGTGCTCGGCGGCGCCGTCGAGCACCCGGACCGTCTCCGTGGACCGGGGCGGCACGGTCCCCTCCTGGGCGCGGACGGCCTGGCCGACGGTGTCGCGGTGGTCGAGGGCGAGTTCGCGGACGTCCGGCAGGGCGGGGTTGACGCCGACGCCCAGCGGCGGCATGAGGTGGGCGGCGTCCCCGAGCAGGGTCACGGAGGGGCCGTGCTTCCGCACGCGCCGTCGGCCGTCGCGGCGCTGCCCCGGCCGGCCAGGCCGGCGATGCCGGGGTGCGACCCGGTGTCGCGGTGTCGTCCGGCTCCGGTGGCCCTAGAAATCGAACACATGATTGAATTCGGTCATGCGTACGTTTCCCGACGACCTCACCCGGGCCCAGCAGGAGTGGAGCGCCACCTACCGGCAGCTCGCCGAGCGGCCCGGCCGCACCGAACTGCGCCGGCGGCTGTACCGGCTGTCGGCCGAGGTGTTCTTCCACCCCTACTGGCAGCACCGGCGACCCGGTCCGGGCGCGTGGTGGGAGCTGCGGCGGCTGGGCCGTGCGGGCGGCCGGGTCGCCCGATGACCCGTTGGAATGCGGGGCCGGACGTCCCGGATGATCCTGAGGACATGGCCGGAACCCCGCGTGTGACCGTGCATCCGCCGTCGCCCACCGGCGGCCGGCGCGTGCGCGTCGACGGCGAGATCCTCGGGCTGGCCCACAACCTCGCCGATGTCGCCGAGTTCCTGCGCCGCGCGGGACTGGAGATAGACCCGTCCGACGTGGCGCTGGCGTCCTGGATCGACTGGCGTGGCGTCGGGCCCGAGCGCTGGGGTCACGAGAGCGACGGCTGACCCCGGGAACCGGCCCGGATTCCTCGTGCACGGCTATGGGAACTTCAGGGGCGCGTCGTTACCCTCCGCGCATGATTCCCACGGTGGTCTGGGGCACAGGCAACGTCGGGCGCGCGGCCATCCGGGCGGTGGCGGCGCACCCGGCGCTCGACCTGGTGGCCGTGCTGGTGTCGAACCCCGCCAAGGCCGGCAGGGACGCGGGCGAGCTGAGCGGGCTCGGCCGGCCCCTCGGCGTCGCGGCGACCGACGACGTGCAAGGGGTGCTGGGGGCCCGCCCGCAGGCGGTCGTCTACGCGGCCTCCGGTGACGTACGGCCCGACGGCGCGATCGAGGACGTCGGCCGCGCCCTGCGCGCCGGAGCGGTGGTCGTCACCCCCTCCCTGTACGGCATGTACGACCCCACCGGCGCGCCCGGCGAGATCCGCGACGTCCTCGCGGAGGCCGCCGAGGCGGGCGGCGGCTCGCTGTTCGTCTCGGGCATCGACCCCGGCTGGGCCAACGACGTCCTCCCGCTGCTGGTCAGCGGACTCGGTTCGCAGATCGACGTCCTGCGCTGCCAGGAGATCTTCGACTACTCCACGTACGACCAGGAGGACGCCGTCCGCGGTCTGATCGGCATGGGGCATCCGCTCGATCACCAGCCGCTGATGCTCGCCGAGGGCATCCCCACGATGATCTGGGGCGGGCAGCTGCGGATGATGGCCCGCGCCCTGGGCGCCGAACTCGACGGCATCGACGAGACGCTGGAACGCCGCCCGCTCGAGGAGACCGTACGCACCGCCACGATGGGGGAGTTCCGGGCCGGCACCCAGGGGGCGGTGCGCCTGGAGGTGCGGGGCATGGTGGCGGGCGAGCCCCGCATCGTCGTCGAGCACGTCACCCGCATCCACCCCTCCTGCGCGCCGGACTGGCCCGCGCCGCCGGACGGCGGAGCCGGTGCCCACCGGGTGATCGTCGAGGGCCGCCCGCGCATCGAGGTGACGGTCGAGGCGACCGACGAGGGGGAGAACAGGGCGGCCGGCGGGAACGCGACGGCGGCCGGGCGCCTGGTGAACGCCGTCGACTGGCTGGCCGAGGCCGGACCGGGCCTCTACGACGCACTCGACGTCCCGCTGCGCCCCGCGGTGGGACGACTCGGAAAGAGGTGATCATGCGGATCGACATCCCCGAGGGCGCCGACCCCATCCCGTACGTCTGGGGCGACCTCGTACCGGAGATCGGCCGGGCCGCCGGCGCCTTCTCCCTGGCCGTCTACGAGCACACGACCCTCGGACTGCGCGAGTTCGAGGCCGCCCGGCTGCGGATCGCGCAGATCAACGGCTGCCTGTTCTGCCTGGACTGGCGCACCGAACGCGAAGGGCAGAAGGTCGAGGACGGGTTCCTGGACGCGGTCGCCCATTGGCGCACGACCGACGCCTTCGACGAACGCACCCGGATGGCCGCCGAGTACGCCGAGCGCTACGCCACCGACCACCACCGTCTGGACGACGCGTTCTGGGAGCGGATGAAGGCGCACTACAGCCAGGCGGAGATCGTGGAGCTGAGCATGAGCATCGGTTCCTGGCTGGCGTTCGGGCGGCTCAACCACGTGCTGGGCATCGACAGCGTGTGTGTCCTGCCGACGGCGCGCGGCGCCTGACGAGCGGGCCGGGGCCCGGGGGTCCCGGCCCGCCGCGCGGGGAGCGAGCCCGACGTTCGGGCGCGGTCAGAAGTCGTCCGCGATGATCCTCTCGATGTTGCGCTCGGCGAGCGCGGTGATCGTGACGAACGGGTTCACGCTCACGTTGCCCGGGATCAGCGACCCGTCCATCACGTACAGCCCCGCATACCCGCGCAGCCGACCGTGGTTGTCCGTCGCCTTGTCGAGTACCACTCCGCCCAGCGGGTGGTACGTGAGGTGGTCGCCCCAGATCTTGTAGGTGCCGAACAGGTCCGTGCGGTAGATCGTCCCCTCCTTGGCGTTGATCCTGTCGAAGATCGTCTTCGCCATGGTGATCGACGGCTGCTTCCACGCGGTCTGCCAGTCGAGCTCCACCTTCCCTGCCGAGGCGTTCCAGGTGAACCGGGCGCGATGCGGGTTGTTCGTGATGGACAGGTAGAAGGACGCCCAGGTCTCGATGCCGGTCGGCAGCGGCGCCACCTCCGCGAACGCGCCGCCCGCCGCCCAGTTGTCGATGCCCGCCGTCGGGATCGACGACTGGAGCGCCCCGGTCGGGTCCCACAGGTGGTTGGCGCGGCCGCACATGACGTTGCCGTTCTCGCCCCAGCCTCTGCCGACCTCGTCGTTGAGGCCGGGCAGCGCTCCCGTCGCCTTGAGACGGACGAGCAGTTTGCTGGTGCCGACGCTGCCGGCCGCGAAGAACACCCGTTGCGCCCGTACCGTCTTGGTGGCGGTGACGTTCCCGCTCGTGTCGAGCTGTTCCATGGCGACGGAGTAGCCGCCGGTGGCGGGGGTCACCGAGGTCACCCGGTGCAGCGGGGAGATGGTGACCCGTCCGGTGGCGCGCGCCTGCGCCAGATAGGTCTTGGGCAGGGACTTCTTGCCGTGGTTGTTGCCGTACAGGATCTCGCCGGCGAGCGCCGACCTGGTCACCGACCCCTCGGCCTCCCGCTTCATGTAGTCCCAGTCGTAGACGTTGGGCACGAACACGAAGCGGAACCCGGACCGCTGGGCGTGTTTGCGGCCCACGCGCGCGTACGTGTACGCCTCCGTCGAGTCGAACCAGGCCGGGTCGACGGTCGCCACGCCGAGGGTGCTGTTGGCCCGCGGGTAGTAGACGTCGTACATCTCGTCGGCGTCGACCGACGGGAGCACCGCGGGGAAGCGGCTGCGCTCGGGGGTCACCGCCATCCCGCCGTTGACGAGGGAGCCGCCACCGACCCCGCGTCCCTGGTACACCACGATGCCGCCCATCTCCTCGGCGTCGAGGATGCCCGTGTACCGGGGCACGTCCCGGTCGAGCGGGAAACCGAGGAAATTGCTCAGCGGCTGCTTGGTGCGGGTGCGCAGCCAGAAGGAACGGTGGTCGGGGCTGGTGGTGTTGGCGAAGATCTTGCCGTCGGTCCCCGGGGTGTCCCACGCCATGCCCATCTCCACCATGTGGACGTCGACGCCGGCCTGTGCGAGCCGGAGCGCGGTGACGGACCCTCCGTATCCGCTGCCGACGACGAGTGCGGTGACCTGGGCGCCGGGTTCGATCAGTGCCTCCCGGGAGGAGGCGGCGGCCATGGGAAGGTCGAGCGCGCCCAAGGTCGCGGCGCCAAGAAGAGAACCTGTTCCAGCAATGAAACGGCGGCGGGAAAGACCTCTTCCTTCCATGTGGCCGAGTCTTCGAGAGTCCATGCAGTTCCCCTTCCTCGTGCTGAACGGAAACGAGTTCTACTGAGGGCTGTGAAAGAAGTCACGAGAAACCTCCGGGTAACTTGGCCGGTGTTCAGGACTCGCGGCGAAAGGCCGCACCAGAGACGCGCCGCCGGCGCACACGTCCCGCCGTCACCGGGCCGGAGCACCGCCGCCGCGACCGTCGTGGGACCGTGGGCCGCACGACTCCACCCCTGACCGACGAGCACGCCGAGGAGAGCCGACGGTGAGTCCCGCCGACGCCATGTCCATCGTCCCGATGACGCCCGCGCACGCGGACGAGGTTCTGACGATCTATCAACTCGGGATCGACGAGGGGCAGTCCACCTTCGAGACGGCCGCCCCCGGCTGGGCGACCTTCGACTCCGTCAAACTCCCCGAGCACCGGTTCGTCGCCCTGGACGCCACCGGCGGGGTGCTGGGGTGGGTGGCGGTGATCCGGGTCTCCGACCGGTGCGCCTACGCCGGAGTCGTCGACCACTCCGTGTACGTGCACCCCGCCGCCCGCGGCCGGGGCGTCGGCGGCTCCCTGCTCGACGCCCTCATCGCCTCCACGGAGGCCGCGGGGATCTGGACCGTCCAGTCGGGCGTCTTCCCTGAGAACACCGCGAGCCTGGCCCTGCACCGCAAGGCCGGCTTCCGGGTCATCGGCACCCGCGAACGCATCGGCCGGCACCGCGGGGTGTGGCGGGACGTCGCGCTGATCGAACGCCGCAGCCCCGTGGTCGGGTGACCCGCCCCCCGGCAGGCGCGTTGGGCCGAATCGGGTCAGTCCCGGCGCGCCTCGGCGGTACGGGCGGGCGCCCGTGCAGGATCGGTGGGGGGGGGGGGCCCGGGGGGGGCGCCCCCCCCCCCCCCCCCCCCCGGGCCGGCCAGGCCCCGCCCCCCCCCCCCCCCGGGGGCCGGGCGGGCCCCCCCGCC
>NZ_JBHTWG010000028.1:0-73500 GCF_042792555.1 Streptomyces sp. NPDC056628 | reverse complement strand
TGGGCCCTTTTGGGTCCCGCCGGGGCGCGGGGGGGGGGTGGGGGGGGGCGCGGGTGCTGTTGGGGGGGGGGGGCGCCCCCCGGGCGGCCCCCCCCCGCACCCCCACCACGAGGTCCGGCCATGACACTGCCCGCCCGCACGCCGGTGGCCCGATGAGCCCCGGCGGCGGCCGGTACGGCGAGGCCGTCTTCCCGCCCGAACAGCAGGGCGAGGAGGAGCGCGTCGACTTCGGCGCCCTCGCCTACGACGACGTCACCCTGGCCCGGCTGCGGGCCCTCGGCGCCGGACCCGGGTGGCGCTGCCTGGACGTGGGCGCGGGCACCGGCACGGTCGCACGCCGGCTGCTGGACGAGGCCGGCGTGAGCGGTGTCCTCGCCGTCGACCGCGACGTCCGCTTCCTCGCCGCGCGGGCCGTCCCCGGCCTGGACGTGCGGGAGGCCGACGTCACCGCACCGGACTTCGTGTCCGGCCGCTTCCACCTCGTCCACGCCCGCTTCGTGCTGATGCACCTGCCCGACCGCGACCGGGTGATCCGGGCCCTCGCCGAGCAGGTCGAGCCCGGCGGCTACCTGGTGCTCGGCGACGCCGTCGACCTGACCAGTGACCGTGCGCCCGGCACGCCCTACACCCGGGTGATGCGCGCGATGTGGCGCGGACTGCGGGAGACCATCGGCACGGACGTCACCTGGGTGCCGTCGTACCCGCGGCTGCTGCGCGAGGCCGGGCTCGAACAGGTCGCCGCCGAGATCCATGTGCCGCCGCTGGTGCCCGGCAGCCCCATCAGCCGGTTCTGGGCCGACACCTGGGAGCGCAGCCGCGCGGCGATGCGCGCCACCGGCCTCGTGGACGACGCGGCCGTCGACGAGGGGATCCGCTACCTGGACTCCGACGCGTGCGCCGCGCTGTCGGCCGGCCTGCTGACGGCCTGGGGGCGACGCCCCCCGGCGTGAGCCGTGGCCGGATCCTTTCCTGGCGCACACTTCCGTGCAGCCGGCAGGCATGGACCGCCCGCCCCGGGGCACCTGGTGATCAGCTCGGCGCCGCACGGTGCCGGGCGGTGTTGTGCGGGGACGGACATCGGGCCTCCCCGCGAGGGGAGTCGGCCGTACCGCGGCCATGTCTCGGGAGAGAGGAATCGCCATGATCCTGCCGGCGGAGAAGGAACTGCGCAGCGCACTGGCCCGGTTCGCGCAGGCGCGCATCGCCCACGACGTCCTTCCCACCGGCCACACCAGCCGGGCGCTCGAGGACGCCACCTACACGCTGTGCGTGATGACCGGCGCCCGCACCGCCCCCGACGCCCTCCGGGCCGCGGACGCCCTCCTGGAGCGCTACGGCGCCGACCGCCGCGACGGCAAGCCCGAGGACGAGACGCTGGCCGCCTAGGGCGGTGTCAGTGGCCTGATCTAGGGTTCCGGCAGGAGTACCCAGCCCCCTACGGAGCCCTCGTGCCGCGCTCAGCTCGCCTCGTCGTCTCGCTCGACGCCCCCTCGCCCTCCACCGGCTTCGACACGGCCCCGTGCCTGACGTCCGGGCCCGCGTCGCGGCTCCTCGTCCAACGGGACGACGCCGAGCTCATCGTGCGTGAACTCGCGGGGTGGGCACCGGTCTCGACGATCCGCTTTCCCGCGCCCTGGCCGCGCGGGTTCGGCTCGTGGGCGGTGTCGCCCGCCGCCGACCTCGCCGTGTTCGCGGGACGGCACGGCCTGCGGGCCGTCGACCGGGCGGGCCATGTGCGCTGGGAGCTGCGGCACCGCTGCTGGGCGGGGTGCGCGGGACACACGGACGTCGCCGGCTACGCGGACGACCGGGACCACCGGTACTCCGACAGCGGCTCGGTCGCCTTCGCCGCCGACGGCAAGCTCGTCTGGGCCCATGTGCGCGGCCCGTCGGCGGACGCGGACACGGGCCAGGACGGCGCGGAGGAGTGGCTGGTCCTCGACGCCGCCGACGGCACGGTGCTGGACCGAGCCGCCACCGGCACGGCGGCGGCCGGTTCCGTCCACGTCCCGCACCCCGACCCCGGCCAGATGGGCCTGAGCATCGGCGAGGGCCAGGACGGCGCACCCCTGCGCTGGGGGCGCTGGGACGGCCGGCGGCTCGCCGTGGACGCCTTCGGCGGCGCGGACCGCGTCCTGCTCGCGGTGAGCCCCTCGGGGGACCGGCTGCTCACCGTCACCCACGACCAGGACACCCTCGCCGTGCACCGCACCGCCGACGGCTCGGTGACGGCCACCCTGGACGCGGACGCGGTTCCCCCGCATCCGGCGGCCGAGGAGGACACCGAGGACGACGAGACCCGCGCGTACTTCGACTACGAGGGCGGCTTCGTCGACGAGGACACCCTCGTGGTGGGGACCGCCGAGAGCGACGAGGAGTTCGGGCCGGGCCGGCACTGGCTCGTCGACCCGGCCTCCATGCGGCTGCTCGACCGGCTCGCCTACCCCGTCGAGGTGTCCGGCCCGCCCAGGGCGCTGGGCGACGGCACCTGGTACACGGTGTCCGCCGCCGGCGGCGCGCTGCTCGTCTGGGCCCTGTGACCGCGGCCCGACCCGCTACCCACGCCGGTGCAGCTCGATGGCGAGCGGTGTGGCCGTGAACATCGAGGAGTACGTCCCCACCGCGACCCCGATGAGCAGGGCCAGCGCGAAGTCGGTGAGGGAGTCGCCGCCGAACACGGCCAGCGCGGTCAGGATGAACGCCGCCCCCATGCCGGTGTTCACGGTGCGGGGCAGTGTCTGCAGCAGTGCCCGGTTCGCGAGCGTCGCGAAGGGCGCCTCGGGGCTGCGCCGCACCAAGTACCGGACCCTGTCGAACACGACGACCGAGTCGTTGACCGAGTAGCCGATGACGGTGAGCAGCGCCGCCAGGAAGACGCCGTCGATCGGCTTGCCCAGCCACGCGAAGACTCCGACGAGGATCACCACGTCATGGGCCAGGGCAGCGACGGCCGCCGTGCCGAACAGCCAGCGGAAGCGGGCGGACAGATACAGCAGTTGCGCGCCCAGCGCGACGGCCAGCGCGATGAGGGCGCCCCGGCGCAGCTCCTTGCCGAGGCTCGGGCCGATGGTCTCGTCCCGGAGCTTGTCAGCTCCGCCGCCCACCGCGCCGACCGCCCTAGTGACGGCCGACGCCTCGGCGTTCGTCAGCCGGTCGGTGCGCACGCTGATCCGCTGATCCCCGGACGACTGCACGACGGCCCCGGGGAAGCCGGCGTCCGCGAGCGCGGCACGGGCCCGGTCCGGGTCGACGGGGGAGGAGGTGCCGTACTCGATGAGCCGGCCGCCGGTGAACTCGACACCGAAGTCCAGGCCGCGCACCGCGATGCCCGACGCGGCCAGTGCCAGCGCCGCCGCGGACAGGGCCAGCCAGCGCCGCGGGCGCCGCATCAGCCGGGGCTCCCTGCGGGCCAGCCGGTCCCGGACCGCGCCGGTGTGCGCGATGCCGGTCAGTCGCGCGCGGCGGCGCAGCCAGGGCCGGTCGACCACGGGATCGGCGAGGACGCGGGTGACGACCAGGGCGCTGAACATGGAGGCGAGCACACCGATGCCCAGGGTGACGCCGAAGCCGCGCACCGGGCCGGAGGCCAGGAAGAACAGCAGTCCGGCGGCGATGAGCGTGGTGATGTTGGAGTCGGCGATCGCGCTGAACGCTCCCTTGAATCCCGCCGCGAGGGAGGACCGCGGGCTCGGCCGGGTGCGGGCGGCGTACTCCTCGCGGGCGCGCTCGAAGACGAGGACGTTCGCGTCGACGGCCATGCCGATCGCCAGGACGAACCCGGCGAGACCCGGCAGGGTGAGCGTGGCGCCGAGCGCGACCAGCGCGGCGTAGGAGATGAGGCCGTAGCAGGCCAGCGCGACGACGGCCAGGGCGCCGAGCAGCCGGTACACGGCGATGATGAACACGCCGGTCAGCGCGGTGCCGACGGCGGCGGCCCAGGCGCTGGCGGTGATGGCCTCGGCGCCCAGCGTCGGCCCGACCGTGCGCTGCTCGACCGTCTCCACGGGCACCGGCAGGGCGCCGCCGTTGATGAGCAGGGCGAGTTCCTTGGCCTCCTCGGCGCCGAAGGACCCGGTGATCCGCGTGGCCCCGCCGCCGATGCCGGTGCCGCAGCGCACCGAGGGGTCGACCTGCGGCGAGGAGATGACCTTGTCGTCCAGGACGATGGCCACCCGCCGCCCCGGGTCCCCGGCGGGACGGCAGGCCGCCTTGCCGGTCAGCCCGGCCCAGCCGTCGCCGCCGCTGCCCTTGAAGTCGAGGGCGACGTGCCAGCCGGCCCCGCCCCGCTGGTCGAGGCGGGCGGCGGCCTCCTCGACGTCCTTGCCGGTCAGCGAGGCCGCGGCCAGCCGCAGGGGCTGTCCCGTCTCGTCCTCCAGCACGCGCGGGCCGCCGGCCCCCGCCTTCGGGGATGCCCCCGCCTTCGGGGAGGCCGTGCCGAGGACCTCGTGGAAGGTGAGCTGCGCGGTGCGGCCGAGCACGTCCGCGGCGCGGGCCGGGTCCTGGACGCCGGGCAGTTCCACGACGATCCGGTCGGTGCCGGAGCGGGACAGGGAGGGCTCGGCGACACCGAGCGCGTCGATACGGTCGCGCAGCACCTCCAGGGTGCGGTCGGTGGCCTCGGCGGCGGAGTCGCCCTTGCCGGGGCGGGTCTCCAGGACGATCTGCGTACCGCCGCGCAGATCGAGCCCGAGGCGTACGGGCACGGTGAACGAGATGAACAGGGACAGGGCGATCACGGCGAGGGCGAGCAGCCCTCTGAGGCGCAGGGCGCGGGTCAAGGGGGGCCTCCGGCAGGCACACCACGGCCACCACGGTGACCGGGGTCGGGCGGGGAAGGGAACGACGTGCGTCAGATGCCGGAGGCGGGTGGCGGAGCACGCCGGTGGTGGGCGTTGCCCGGGTGGGTGCGCTCCGGCGCGGCCGCCGCGCCGAGGGGTGTGCGGGCGGGGGACGGTGCGCGGTGCGGCGCGCAGCGCGCGGCGGGTACGGCGGGCGGCGCCGGCCGTTCGGCGGAGGCGTCGCCCTGGCCGCGGACCACGGCGGGACGGACGTGATCGTGTCCGTCGTCCGCCGACGGCGCACCGCTGGTCGCCGGGGACGCGGGGGAGGGGCGCGGGGCACTGTGGGCCGGCGGGCTCAGGAGCGCCAGGAGCACGGCGAGCAGGACGGCGACCGGCCCCGCGGCACGGGGGACGGCGCGTGCGGTGCGTGCCATACGTCGTCCCCCTTGTCCGGTTCTCTGGCTGTGTCAGGCGGTCGGGGCCCGAGGATCCTGACCGGGAAGCAGGCGGCCGGGACCTCGGACGGCCGGGAGGGCGGGGCGGCTCAGGGCTCGATGAGCCCGGCCCGGATGGCGTACCGGGTGAGCTCCAGACGGTCGCGCAGGCCCAGCTTGTGCAGCAGGTTCGCCCGGTGCCGGTGGACCGTCTTGATGCTGATGAACAGGAGCTCGGCGATCTCCTTGGACGAGTGGCCCTCGGCGACGAGCTTGAGCACCTCCTCCTCACGGGGTGTGAGGACCTGCCCGGGAGGCTCCTCGCCGTGGCGGACCCGGTCGAGGTAGTTGCGGATCAGGGCGGTGACCGCGCCCGGGTAGAGGAAGGGCTCGTCGCGCATGGCGGCGCGGCAGGCGGTGACCAGGTCGCGGTCGGCCACCGACTTCAGCACGTAGCCGCTCGCCCCCGCCTTCAGCGCCTGGAAGAAGTACTGCTCGTTGTCGTGCATCGTCAGGATCAGCACCCGCACGTCCGGCTTCAGCGCGTTGAGTTCACGGGCGGCCTGAAGCCCCGTCATCCGGGGCATGGTGATGTCCAGGACGGCCAGGTCGACGTCCTGGCCGCGGGCCAGCGCGACCGCCTCGGCGCCGTCGCCGGCCTCCGCGACGACCTCCAGATCCGGCTCCCGGTCGAGGATCAGCCGCACCCCGCGCCGTACCAGCGCGTGGTCGTCGGCGAGGAGGATGCGGATCACGGATGTGTCGGTGGCGGTCATGACTGCTCTCCGGGGACGGACGGGACGGGCACCGCGAGCCGGACCTGTGTCCCGGCCCGCGGTGCGGAGGTGATGTCCAGCGTGGCCCCCACGAGCAGGGCCCGCTCGCGCATGCCGCGGATCCCCGCGCCCTCGCGCGCGACCCCCGTGCCGCGGCCGTCGTCGGTGACGGACAGGGTCACCGTGTCCCCGGTGTGACGCAGACTCATCTCCAGCCTCCCGGCCTCGGCGTGGCGGGCCGCGTTCGTCAGGGCCTCCTGCGCGACCCGGTACAGCACCAGCTCGGTCTCCGGGTCCAGCGCGGGCAGGTCGGCGTCGAAACGGCGGGCCACCCGCAGCCCGGTGTGGGTGGCGAACTCCGTCGTCAGCGAGGTCAGCGCACTCACCAGACCGAGGTCCTCCAGGACGCCGGGGCGGAGCCGGCGCACCAGCCGGCGGACCTCGTCCAGGCTCTCCCGGGTGATCTCCTGCGCCTGCTGCAGCTCACCGCGCAGGGGCTCCTCGGCCTCGTCCGCCGCCCTCTTCAGCACCAGCAGGATGGCGGTCATGCTCTGGCCGACCTCGTCGTGCAGCTCCTGGGCGATACGGCGCCGTTCGCCCTCCTGCGCGAGCAGGGCCCGCGCGCTGCTGGCGGCGCGCTCGTGCTCGAGCCGCTCCAGCATGGCGTTGAAGCCGCTGATCAACTCGGCGGTCTCACCCCGCCCCCGCTCCGGCAGGCGCTGTCCGGGCCGCAGCAGGTCGACAGTGGTCATCAGCCGGGTGAGCCGGCCCAGCGGGGCCAGCCCGATGCGCAGCAGCGCCGCGTTGGCGATCAGCATCACGGCCAGACCGCCCACCAGGATGACCGCCTCGGTCAGCAGCACCGGCACGGAGACGGTGACCGGCGCCCACAGCAGCAACCCGGTCGCCGTACCCAGGACCACGGCGTTGAGGGCGAAGATCCGCCAGAACAGGGACACCGCGATGACGCCTCTCTCCTTGGGACAGGGCTCTGTCCTCCCTTTCGGTCACCGCGCACCCCGAGCATGGGCTCCGGCCATGGCCGCGGACCGGCCTGAGCCCCAGCCTGCTCGCGGCCGGCCGTTCCGTCGATGGGTGCCAGTGCCCATTTCCACCCGTCGGGGCCGCGTCCGCCCCCGCGCGGGACGGTCCGTAAATGGGTATCGCGCCCGATGGGATTTCCGCGCGCGGTCGGCCACGGTGGGGGCATGACCCAGCCACCGTGATCCCGGGCCCCGCATCCGCCAGGCCTGCCCCCCGGCAGGCCTTCTCCGTACGCACCGCCCCGTCACGAACACTTCGACGCCAGGACACGCCATGTCTCTCGACACCACCCCGACCGATCACCGTCTCAAGCCCGCGACGGCCCACGAGACCCGTCAGCGGCTGGAGCACGAGCGCGCCACCCGGCTCACCCAGCTCCAGGCCCTCGCCGAGGCGGGGGAGGAGGCCGCGGAACACCTGATGACGGCGCAGAAGGAGACCCTGGAACGCGTCCTCAAGGAGATCGACGCCGCCTTCGCCCGCGTCGAGGACGGCAGCTACGGCACCTGCCAGGGCTGCGCCAAGCCGATCCCGGCCGAACGCCTGGAGATCCTGCCGTACGCGCCGTACTGCGTGCCCTGCCGACGGACCACCGCCTGACGACACCCCCCGTCCGTCTCCGTCTCTCCCGCCCTGCCCGAAGGGGTGAAGTGGTGAACCAGATCACCGGTGACCGCAACGCGGCCCTGTCGGCCGAGGACCTCGCGGCGCTCCGCGAGAACCTGCACGAGCAGCTCCTGTTCCGCCGGGAGCAGCTGCAGCAGCTCACGGTCGCGGCTCTGCCGCGCGCCGAGGCGCTGCCCGACCGCCGGGCCGCGGGCCGTATCGAGGTGCGCGTCAAGCTCGCCGCCTCCGCGCGCATGGTCCTCGCCGATGTCGAGGCGGCCCTGGCCCGCATGGACGACGGCGACTTCGGCACCTGCCGTCTGTGCCGCCGGACCATCGACCGCGACCGTCTGATGATCGTGCCCCAGGCCCGCTACTGCGCGCGGTGCCAGCAGGTCAAGGAGGCCCGGCGGTGACGGCGGTCGACCCCCACGCGGCCAGGGCCCGGCACCGGTCCTGGCCCCGGCGCTGCGCCGGCGTCGCCCTCGATCTGGGCAGCGCCCGCACCCGCGCCTGGCTGCCGGGCCACGGCCTGCTCTTCGACGTCCCCACGGTGACGTTCGGCGACGGCCCCCTGCACCCCATACGGCGCGGCGTCATCGTCGACACCCCCGGCACCGCCCGGATGCTCGACCGGCTGCTCGGCCACCGTCTGCCCCGGCTGGGCAGACCCCTGGTCATCGTGGCGGCGCCCGTCCTCGGGGGCGTGAGTTTCCGCGCGCAGGCCCGCAGCGCGGCCGAGGCCCTGCGGCCGCAGAGCGTGCTCACGGTCCCGGCGGCCCGGGCCGTGGCCGAGGCGGCCGGCGCCGACCTGAGCCGGCCCCTGCTCGTGGCGGACATCGGCGCCCACGTCACCGACGTCGTCCTGCTCACCGACGGCACGGTGACCGACGCCCGCCGCACCACGGTGGGCACCAGCGACCTCGACCGGTCGGCGCCGCCCGCGCGTATCACCGAGGCGGTCACCGCCATGGTGACCGCCGTCCTGGAACAGGACGACACCCCGCAGACCCTCGGCGCCCTGCGGCGCGGCATCCTCCTGGCCGGCGGCGGGGCACTGCGCCCCGACATCACCTACCGCCTGACGGAACAGCTGCACGCCCCCGTGAAGCCCGTGCCCGCCCCGCACACCGCCGCCGTACGCGGCGCCGCCGCCCTCCTGCAGGCCGTGCACGCCCACCCGTCGGCCGCACCGGGCCCCGGCGACTCCGCCCGTCACCCGCGCTAGGTGGAGCGACCCGCGGGGTCGTTTCACGCGGCTGACGGGTGGGCGGCCGCGTGAACAAGGCCGCGGGTCGTTCCACCCGAGGCTCCCCCGCACACGTCCCGCCCGACCACCCGGCGGGACGACGTGCCTGAACGGCCACCCCTGGTCGCTGTCCTTCGCCGGACAGCCCCCGGAAGCCGGCCACGCGGAAGGAGAGACCATGGCCCGCGCGATCCCCCCGGCACAGCCACCGCCGGACGACCCCGTTCCCGAGGAACCCCGCCACGTCCTGACCTGGCGATTGCGGCGCAACCCGCTGCGTCGCCCCGCCGACCTGGCGCAGGCGTGGATCGCCCTCGGCCTGTTCCTCGCCGTCCTGGCGGCCACACCCGCCGCCATGTTCCTGGCCGGCGACGCCGCTCATCGCCATTACCTGCACAAGGCCCGCCACCAGGCCGCCACCCGTCACGAGGCCACCGCCGTCACCGAGCACGACGCCCCCCGTCACCTGGAACCGGGCAGTGACGAGGCCGGGAAGGCCCGCTATCCGGTCACCGTCCGCTTCACCGACGACGGGGGCCGCACCCGCACCGCCGAGGCGAAGGTGCCTCCGTCCCTGCCCGCGGGCAGCACGATCCGGGTGTGGGTCGACGCCGAAGGCGAGGTCACCGGACCGCCCCTGACCCGGGATCAGGTCCGCGACAGCGCGCTCGGCTGTGCCGTCCTCGCCGCGATCGCCGTGCCCGTCGCCGCGGCGATCGCCCACCGCTGGGCCGTCCGCCGGCTGGAGCTGCGCAACCTCGCCCGGTGGGAGGAGGAGTGGGCCCGCACGGCCCCGCGTTGGACGGTGCGCTGACCCGACGTACCGGATCTTCATGTTCCGCTTGCCGGGCCGACGGCAACCCGCAGTACCAGGTGCCCATCCAGGCACTCCCCGCACCCGCCGACATGACCGAAGGACGTGCCCCACACCTCCTCATCCGGTCAACCTCCCCTGTCTCCGGGCGTATCGCGCCCGCTCGGGGGCACCCACGTCGCACGCCGACGGCGCGTCGGAGGGTGTCGGCACTGTGAGGAGAAAGGGAGCACATGCGGAGCAGAGGGGCGAGGGCGTCCGCGATCGGTACGGCCGTCCTGCTGGGCAGCGTCGTACTGACGGCCTGCGGGGGCGACAGCGAACCGGAGGCCGGCAAGCCCGCGGCGGCCGGCGAGAGCGACGGCGGTCGGCAGCAGGGCACACAGGCCGTGCGCGGCGCCTACGACAAGACGGCCGAAGCCGACACGGCGAAGATGACGGTGAAGGTCAGGGCCGCGGCCGAGGGGAAGACGGTCAGCTCCGACGGCAAGGGCGCCATCGACTTCGAGGACGGCGAGAGCACCATGACCGTCACCGCCGCGGGCCGGACCGTCGAGCAGCGCGTGGTCGACCAGGTGCTCTATCAGAAGGTGCCCGGGCAGAAGAAGGACGGCAAGGCCTGGATGAAGATCGACCTGCGGAAGGTCGCGGAGCAGCAGGGCGCCGACCCGGGACAGATCGGTGACCCGGCCCAGTCCGCCGCCTACGCCAAGGCGATCAGCGACGACGACGTCCGCAAGGCGGGATCCGAGAAGATCAACGGTGTCGACACCGTCCGCTACGACGTCTCCGTCGACGTCTCCCGGCTGCCCGGCGGCGAGCGGCTGCGCGACCAGGTCGGCCCGACACTGCCCATGCGGCTCTGGCTCGACGACGACGGCCGCATCCGGCGCCAGCAGATCGACATGACCGTCAAGACACCGGCCTCCGCCGAGCCCGGCGCGGGCGGTTCGTCCCAGCAGGTCAAGGTCAGCACGGTGACGGAGTACACCGACTTCGGCACCGACGTCGGGGCCGAGGCCCCGCCGGCCGGCCAGGTGGCCGACGTGACCGGCCAGGTGGCGCGCCAGGGGCAGAAGCAGAGCTGACCCGCCGGGCCCGGCCGCACCAGGCCGGGCCCACGGCTTTTTCCGCTCCTCGCGAGGTGGGGCGTGACGGTTCCCGGGCATCCGGAGACGGACAGCCGCACACCGAGGGAGCGTCGAACGAACATGGGTACCGCCGTCCGCGTGCCACAGACCCGCGACATGATCGGGGAAGAGCTCTCCGGCGACGAGGCGTTCACCGCCCTGCGTCACTACGGAGGATGGCGGCTGCTGACCGACTCCTTCGCACGGTTCCGCTACGCCGACGGATTCAGCAACGCCCGCGCCCTCGCCTTCCAGGTCGTGCTCGGTCTGGTCCCGTGCACCGTGGCCCTCGTCGGGCTCGCCACCTCCGTGCACACCGAGGGGGTCGGCGACGTCATCGAGCGCACCCTCGGCCGGATCGTGCCGGGCGCCAGCGCCGACGTCGTCGCCGACGCCTTCGACGGCACCCGTCGCACCGCCCACGGCGACGTGTGGAGCACCCTCGCCCTGTGGCTCGGCCTGGGCTTCGCGCTGCTCAACCTGGCCTCGGCCATGGGCCAGATCGAGCGCGGCGCCAACCGCATCTACGGCATCGAGCGCGACCGGCCCTTCCCCCGCAAGTACGCCCGCGCGATGGTGCTCGCCCTCGCCGCGGGACTGCCCCTGGGTCTGGGCTTCGTCGCCCTCGTCGCGGGTGAGGCCGTAGGCGACGCCGTGGCGGCGTCCGCCGGCCGGGACGGTGGCCCGCAGTGGTGGGGCGTGCTCGGCGTCCCCGTCGGGCTGGTCCTCGCCTGGGTGGCCTCCGCCGTGATCTTCCGCTGGGCCCCGCGCCGGGTGCAGCCCGGCTACACCTGGCTCGCGTTCGGGTCGGCCGTGCACCTCGTGCTGTGGGTGGCGGCCACCTGGCTGCTCGGCCTGTACGTGGAGGGGAGCGGTGCCTTCGGCGCCGTGTACGGCCCGCTCACCGCGTTCGTCGCCCTGCTGCTCTGGGCCAACCTGACGGCCGTCGCCCTGTTCCTGGGCATCGCCTTCGCGGCCCAGCTGGAGGCGGCCCGCGCCGGGATCGCCTCCGCCGTCCGGCCCGACCCCGGAGCGGGCGGATGACCCGCGGGGGTGAGCCTCCGGGCCCGCGGGGGTGACCTTCCGGCCCGCGGGGAGGGCTCGCCGTCAGCCGCGGGCCGCAGCCGTCACCGTCGCGGGGTCCACGCCCGTCAGCTCGACGATCCGGTGCGGGGCGACCCCGGCGGCCAGGGCCCGCCCGATCATGCCGTCCCGGTCGCCCGCGCAGTCGCGCCAGGCCAGGAGCTCCTCCTCGACACGGGCCAGCGGCTCCGGGGCCGTCGTGTGCCGGACGCGGCTCAGTTCCTCGTCGCCGAGCGGGACGGGCAGGCGCTCGGCGTCCTCGGGGATGGCCCCGGTCTCCTCCGGCGGAAGGAGCCGCAGCCTCGGGTCGGTCGCCGTGACGCGCTGGGCGTCCAGCCACGCGCGCACCGCCGGGGTGTCCATACAGGCGAGATCACCGACGGTGGCCGGGGCGACGCCGGGCGGCGCGGAGGCGTCGGCGTCGTCGAGCAGGAACAGGTAGGCGTCCTCGGTCATTCTGGATCCTTCTCCACAGGTCAGATCGGGTGGGGCCGGTCGACCCCCGCTTACCCCGCCGGAGCGGCATTACCGCCCCGGTTCCCGATCCCGCGACCCGGAGGGCTCGTCCGCCGTCCGGCCGATCTGTGCTACGGTTGTGGAGTTGCAGTTGTGGTACCCATGAACCTATGTGCGCCTGACGGGAATGTTCATCCATCAGGCGCATTATTCGTTTTTACCGGCTTCTCCGGATGGGGCCTCTGCCTATCAGAAGGAGAACGTCATGGCACAGGGAACCGTGAAGTGGTTCAACTCCGAAAAGGGTTTCGGATTCATCGAGCAGGACGGCGGCGGCCCTGACGTCTTCGCCCACTACTCGAACATCGCGTCGCAGGGCTTCCGTGAGCTCCAGGAGGGCCAGCGGGTCTCCTTCGACGTCACGCAGGGCCAGAAGGGCCCGCAGGCGGAGAACATCGTCCCCGCCTGATCGCCGGACGTAGTCCGCTCACCGGGGTCCGCATCCTTGTGATGCGGACCCCGGTTTGTGCTGTTTCCAGGAAGGCAGAGAGAGAACCGCATGGCCCGCAGACCCCAGAAGTCGAATCGACGCGCTACGGCACCCGCCTCGCCCACGCCGTCGCACAGGGAATTCCGGTTGCCGGAAAGCACGACGCCCCCACTTCCCGCCGTCGAGGACTTCGCCGGTCTGGACATGCCCGAAGCGCTGCTGAAGACCCTCGCCGCCCAGGGCGTGACCACCCCCTTCCCCATCCAGGCCGCCACGCTGCCGAACTCGCTCGCGGGGCGCGACCTGCTGGGCCGGGGCCGTACCGGCTCCGGTAAGACGCTCGCCTTCGGGCTGGCCCTGCTGGCCCGCACCGCCGGGCTGCGCGCTCAGCCCAAGGCGCCCCTCGCCCTGGTGCTGGTCCCGACCCGTGAGCTCGCCCAGCAGGTGACGGACGCGCTGATGCCGTACGCGACCTCCGTGAACCTGCGCCTGACCACCGTCGTCGGCGGGCTGTCGATCACCAAGCAGGCCGGTGCGCTGCGGCGCGGGGCCGAGGTCCTGGTGGCCACCCCCGGCCGGCTCAACGACCTCGTGGAGCGCGGCGACTGCGTCCTCGACCAGGTGCGCATCACGGTGCTGGACGAGGCCGACCAGATGACCGACATGGGCTTCCTGCCGCAGATCACCAGGCTGATCCAGCAGGTGCGGCCCGACGGCCAGCGGCTGCTGTTCTCGGCCACCCTGGACGCGAACATCGACCGTCTCGTGCAGCGGTTCCTCACCGACCCCGTGGTGCACTCCGTGGACCCGTCCGCCGGAGCGGTCAGCACCATGGAGCACCATGTGCTCCACCTCCTCGACGAGACCGACAAGAAGGCCGTCACCACCCGCATCGCCGCCCGTGACGGCCGGGTCATCCTCTTCCTGGACACCAAGAGGTCCGCCGACCGGCTCGCCAAGCGGCTGCTGGCGGTCGGCGTCCGCGCCGCCGCACTGCACGGGGGCCGCTCCCAGCCGCAGCGCAACCGCACCCTCGAGCAGTTCAAGAACGGCGACGTCACCGCGCTGGTGGCGACCAACGTCGCGGCACGCGGCATACACGTCGACGACCTCGACCTCGTCGTGAACGTCGACCCGCCGACCGACCACAAGGACTACCTGCACCGGGGCGGCCGCACGGCCCGCGCCGGCGGCTCCGGCAGCGTCGTCACGCTCGTCCTGCCCGAGCAGAAGCGGGACGTCACCCGGCTCATGTCGGAGGCGGGCATCCGTCCGCGGACGTCCCGGATCACGTCGAGCGACACCGTGCTGACCACGATCACCGGTGCCCGCGAGCCGTCCGGTGTGGCCGTCACGATCACGGTGCCGGAGCAGCCGCAGCCGGCGGCGTCCCGCCCGGCCCGCAAGACCGGCACCGCCAAGCCGTCCTCGCGCGGGGGCCGGCGGCGCCGAGGCGAGGGCGCCGCCAAGGCGGCACCCGAGGCAGGCGCCCGGAAGACCGGCGGCGGTTCCCCCCGCCGCTCCGGGTCCGGCGCGGCGGGTTCCACGGGCGCCTCCACCGGCGGATCGCGACGCGGGGCCCCGCGCAGGTCCACGTCCGGCGGGGGAGCGGCGGGCCGTACGGCCGACCGTCGCGGCGGCGGCCGCAGCGCGTAGACCCCAGCTCACGCACACACGAGGGCCGGCCCTCCGCAGACCGCGGGGGACCGGCCCTCGTCCGTGCGGGGCGCCGTCACGCCGCGTGCGCGCGGTGCGTGGACGGCTTCGCCTCCGGACGGGCGGGAGCATCCGCCGCGCCGCCCCGGATCAGCCGCAGATGACGGCGTCCGTCCCGCGCGTGCCGCGCGCGCCGCTCGGCGCCCGGCGCCGCGGCCAGCCAGTCCTCGACACGGCTCATCACCAGCAGCAGCGCGCCGAGAGCGGGCAGCAGCAGGACGGCGGTGACGATCACGACGGGTCCCTTCCTCGACTCCACTGCCGGCCGGGTGCCCTTCCCCCCAGGCCGACGCGCCCGGAGAGGAGTGGAGGTGCCGTGAAGGTCCGCCGCGTCTCCTCAGCACCTTCGGTTTTGGCTCGGATCCGGTTGTCGTGAACGGGACTTTCGGGGTACTCGCCCGCTCAGCGGACGGCGCCCCGGCGCCGTCCTGCCAGAAACCGAGAGACGGGAGGTGATCGCCATGGCGTCGGACACTGAGGCGCGCCCCGTCTCCGACCAGCAGACGACGAGGTCGGAGCCGGTCGGGGAACTGGTGCAGCGCGCTTCGCAGCAGCTGACGGAGCTGGTGCGGGCCGAACTGCACCTGGCGCAGGCGGAGATGAAGGAGAAGGGCAAGCGATACGGCAAGGGAGGCGGGCTCTTCGGCGGCGCGGGCCTGGTCGGGTTCCTGATGCTCCAGGCGCTCGTGGCCACGGCGATCGCGGCCCTGGCGGTACCGCTGCCGGTGTGGGCCGCGGCCCTCATCGTGACGGCGGTGCTCGGCGTGATCGCCGCCGTGATGGCGCTGACCGGCAAGAAGCAGGTGTCGCGGGCGGCTCCGCCCAAGCCCGAGCAGACGATCGAGAATGTCAAGGCCGATGTGGCCGAGATCAAGGAGAGTGCGCACCGATGACTCAGGCCCCCCACGACAAGCCCACCGCCGAGACCCCCGAGGAACTGCGCGCGCAGGTGGAGAACACCCGCCACGAGCTCGGCAGCACGGTGGAGGCCCTGGCAGCCAAGGCCGACGTCAAGACCCGGGCCCAGGAGAAGGCCGCCGAGGTGAAGGTCCAGGCGGCCGACCGGGTCGGCGCCCTCAAGGAGCAGGCCGTCCACAAGGCCGAAGAGGTGAAGGCCAAGGCGTCCGACGCGACGGCGCGCGTGCAGGCCAAGGTGCCGGACCAGGTCAAGGACACGATGGAACACGCCGGGCAGCTGTGGCAGGAGAAGGCGCCCCGGCCCGTCCAGGACAAGGCCGCCCAGGGCGCGCGGCTGGCCCGGGAGCACCGTGGCCTGCTGATGGCCGCGGCAGCGGTCGGCGTCTGCGTGTGGCTGGTGCGCCGGCGCACGAACTGACACACGGAGGCCGGCGCGCGGCCGTCCGGGACCGACGCACGGGCGCCGGGCCCCCGGTCGCGGCGCCGGCTTCGTTCATCGCGGCCTGCCGGTGCCCGGTGCGGGCCGCCGGCGTGACGGCAGCAGCGCGAGGTGTTCCTCCCGGACCAGGCCGAAACGCAGGGCGAGCGAGGCCAGCCGGGTCCGCTTGGCCCCGGTACGCCCTTCGCCGCCACCGGTCTCACCGCCCAGGCGCAGCTTCGCGCGGGCCAGGTAGTCGATGTGGTAGTTCACGGCGGAACGGGTCAGGCCGCCGCAGCCGTCCAGGGGGCGCAGACGCCGGGCGATGTCACCGGCACCCGGCGGTGCGCCGTCCGGCACCCCGCGCAGCCGTGGCTCGCACAGGGCGACCAGGACCAGGAAGTACTTGGCGGTGACGTCCAGCGCGAAGGGGCGCGCGGTCCGCTCGTCCGCGCCCGGTGCGTCCCGCCCGGCCAGGTAGGCGTGCTGCGGGGCGAACACCGTGAACCCGGTGCTGCCGTCCAGGGCGGGCAGGACGACCCGGGAGAACTCGAAGGGCACCGGCGCGCCGAGCCGTCCCGGCGCCACGGTCAGATACTCCCCGCCGTTCTCCATGTTCTCCACCACGTACGCGGTGCCGGCGCTGAAGTTCGACAGCCGCCAGTAGTCCCCGGCGGCCTCCACCAGCCCCGCCCGCCCGGACACCCCCGGATCGCGCAGGGCGACGAAGTGGCCGGCCCGGCCCCCGGGCCGGTCGCGCCCGAACTCGGCCGTGTCTCCCGGCCCCAGGTACAGCAGATCCGGCGCGCCCGTGCCGGCGGCGCCCGGCCGCGACGGACCGGACGACTGGACGATGATCGTCTCCAAGCCCGTGTCTCCCCCGAGATGACCGCCGGGCCGCGCGGACGGCCCGGCGTGACAGGTGTGCGGACGTCGCGGGGGCCGTGCCGGCGGATGGTCGGTCCGCTCCCGCCCGGTGCGACACCGAGAGCATCACCGTTCCCGCCGGGGCACCGCAACCACCCGTACCGGACACGTCACCCTGGAACCGTCCCGCCCCTTTTGACGTGCGGCGACGCGGCAGCCTGGGATGCCGCCGGCCCGGCAATCACCGCATGCGCTCCACCCGCCGGGGGAGCCGGGCGGCCGCAGCCCCCGTAGATTGGTACTGACGGCGATCACGCTCGACGGCTGCGGAGAGCGCGCATGACGGCGGACATCGAATTCACGGCCTTCTTCGACGCCACACCGAGCCCGTATCTCGTGCTGGACACGGACCTGGTGATCCGTTACGTCAACCCGGCCTTTCTGAGGACCACCGGCTGCACCCCTGACGAACTGGTCGGCAAACCCTTCTTCGACGCCCTGCCGGAGAACCCCGGCGCCCCCGCCGAACACGCCGAACACGCCCTCAGGGACTCCCTGACGCGGGTCCTGAACAGCGGGAAACCGGAGACCCTGGTGCTCCAGCGCTACGACATCCCCGCCCGCGACTCGTCGGGCGGCTTCGAGGAGCGCTGGTGGTCCGAGATCCACACCCCGATCGCCGGACCGGACGGCGCGGTGCGGTGGGTCGTCGTGCGCGCCGACGACGTCACCGGGTTCGTCCGCTCCCAGCGCGCGCAGGAGCCGGCCGGCGAACCGACCGACCTGGAGAAGGGCATGGCCGCCGAGCTGTACGTCCGCGCCCGTGAGGTGCACCGGCTGAACCAGGAGCTGCGCCAGGCCCACGCCCGGGAACGCCAGATCGCCGTGGCGTTCCAGGAAGCCATGCTCTCGGCCCCCGACCTGGACAGGCACCACGACAACATCGCCGTGCGCTATCTGCCCGCGGCCTCCTCGCTCAACGTCTGCGGCGACTGGTACGACGTCGTCGACCTTCCGCCCGACCGCTACGCCGCCGCGGTCGGGGACGTCGTGGGCCACGGCCTGCACGCCGCCGCCGTCATGGGCATGCTCCGCAGCGCCCTGAGCGCGGTGATCCGGGCCATCCCCAGCCCGGCCCAGGCCCTGGAGGTGCTCGGCCTGTACGCCCGCTCCATGGAGGGCGCCACGGCGGCGACCGCGGTCAAGGTCCTCGTCGACACCCGCAGCCGGCTGATCATCTACAGCAACGCGGGGCATCCGCCGCCCGTCCTGCTCCACGCCGACGGCTCGTTCGAACTGCTGGACAAGGCGACCGACCCGCCCCTGGGCACCCGTGAGCACCATGTGCCCCGTCCCCAGGCCGGTGTTCCCTTCCAGCCGGGTGACACCCTCGTGCTCTACACCGACGGCCTCATCGAGCGGCGCGGGGAGGACATCGACGTCGGCCTGGCCCGGCTCACCAACGCCCTCGCCCAGGACGGCGCCCTCGTGCCCGAGGGGCTGGCCGACGCGCTGCTCGCCCGGCTCGACGTCGCGGGCGGCTCCTCCGACGACATCGCGCTGATCGTCGTCCGCCTCTGACGCCCCCGGCCGGCCCGGTGGGACTGGGGCGGCCCGCCGACGGGACGTGGCCGGAGCCAAGCCGTACAGCGGGCGACGGGGGCACGTTCGTGCCCGCCGGGGCTGCTGCCGGAACGGATCGATCCCACGACAGGAGAGTTCATGGGGAACTGTCCGCGCGGACGAGGCGGAGGAGGCGTGGCGGGTCGTCGAACCCGTGCTGTCCGCGGGTGCAAGGACCTGGTGCCGCTGGAGGAGTACCCGGCAGGCTCCGACGGGCCGCCCGCCCGGTGACACCGCGTGACGCCCGCCGCCCGTGCGTCGCGGTCATGGGACGTCCGGGACGGGCAGGTCCACGGTGGGCGCCGGTGACCCGCGGCTGCTCGCGGAGCGGATCATCGGACATCGCCGGCGGGCTCTTCAGGCCCGCCGGGCCGCTCGCCTCGCGACTGCGGACGCCGGAACGCCTGGAGCCCGACGAGGAGGGCGCACAGGTCGACGTGACGCACCCGCCCGAGCAGGTCGCCGCCACGGCGGCCCGGCTGCTCCGAGGGCAGGCCACGGCGGGTCAGCACACCTCAGGGGCGGGCCAGTTGGGGGCTGACCGGTCAGTCCGTCTGCCCCAGGGAGACCACGACCGCGCTCTGCGAGCCCCCCGGTGTGCGGTAGTGCACCGTGTCGCCGGGCTTGTGGCCCAGCAGGGCCCGGCCGAGTGGGCTGTCGACGGTGACCAGCGAACCGTCGGAGCCCACGGTCGTCTCCCCGACCTGGAACGTCTCCTGCGAGCCGTCGGCGAACCGCACGGTGACCGTGCTGCCCACACCCACGCGGTCGTCCTGCGGCGGGTCCGCCGTGCCGGTGGCGTCCAGCCGCGCCGTGAGGTCCGTGATCCTGGCGTCG
This sequence comes from Streptomyces sp. NPDC056628, assembly GCF_042792555.1. Taxonomy (NCBI): domain Bacteria; kingdom Bacillati; phylum Actinomycetota; class Actinomycetes; order Kitasatosporales; family Streptomycetaceae; genus Streptomyces; species Streptomyces sp. NPDC056628. The sequence goes on along the minus strand of NZ_JBHTWG010000028.1, from coordinate 54,258 downwards.
ATCCGGCGCAGGTCGTTGGCCCGCTGCAACTCGTCGGCCGCGTCGGCGAGGTCGCCGACCGAGGCGTCCGAGTCCCGCAGGGTCGAGGCGACGGTGTCGCGCTCCGTGCGCAGCCGCGACAGCTCCTGCTCCAGGGCCTGGCGAGCGGTGCTGCTGATCGGCGCGGGTTGGCTGGTCATGCCTGCTCCTGGGGACGGAGGCGATGTGTCCCCATTTTAGACACTTCGCCGGATCCTGACCCGTCCGAGCCCGCCCCCGCCGGAGCCCGCGCCGATGTGACAGCTTCCGCCCGTCAGGCGCCCAGCGCCGCGAGGACCACGGACTTGGCCTCCTCCTGGACACGCCGCAGGTGGTCCGGGCCCTGGAAGGACTCGGCATAGATCTTGTAGACGTCCTCGGTGCCCGACGGGCGGGCCGCGAACCAGGCGCTGTCGGTGGCGACCTTGATGCCGCCGAGGGGCGCCCCGTTGCCCGGGGCCTCGGTGAGCACCGCGGTGACCGGCTCGCCGGCGAGGGTGTCGGCGGTGACCTGCCGCGGCGACAACTTGGCGAGCAGCGCCTTCTCCTCGCGGGTGGCGGGCGCGTCGATCCGCGCGTAGGCGGGGGAGCCGAAGCGGTCGGTGAGCCCCGCGTAGTGCTCGGACGGCGTCCGGCCGGTGACGGCCGTGATCTCGGAGGCGAGCAGCGCCAGGATGATGCCGTCCTTGTCGGTGGTCCACACCGAGCCGTCCCGGCGCAGGAAGGACGCGCCCGCCGACTCCTCGCCGCCGAAGCCGAGCGAGCCGTCGGACAGGCCGTCGACGAACCACTTGAAACCGACCGGCACCTCGACGAGTTCGCGGCCGACGTCCGCCGCCACCCGGTCGATCATGCCGGACGACACGAGGGTCTTGCCGATCCCCGCGGCCGCCGGCCACTGCTCCCGGTGCGAGAAGAGATACGAAATCGCCACGGCCAGGTAGTGGTTGGGGTTCATCAGACCCCCGTCCGGGGTGACGATGCCGTGCCGGTCGGCGTCGGCGTCGTTGCCGGTGGCGATGTCGAACCGGTCGCGCCGCTCGATGAGCGAGGCCATCGCGTACGGCGAGGAGCAGTCCATGCGGATCTTGCCGTCCCAGTCCAGCGTCATGAAGCGCCAGGTGGGATCGGTGAGCGGGTTGACCACCGTGAGGTCGAGCCGGTGCTCCTCGGCGATACGGCCCCAGTAGGCGACGGACGCGCCGCCGAGCGGGTCGGCGCCGATGCGCACCCCGGCCGACCGGATCGCGTCCAGGTCCAGCACCTCGGGCAGGTCGGCGACGTACGCGCCGAGGAAGTCGTGGCGGCCGGTGCCGGGCGCGGTCAGGGCACGGCTGTAGGGGATGCGCCGTACGTCCTTCAGACCGCCCGCGATGATCTCGTTGGCGCGGTCCTGGATCCAGCGGGTCGCCTCGGAACCGGCCGGGCCGCCGCTGGGCGGGTTGTACTTGAAACCGCCGTCGGCGGGCGGGTTGTGCGAGGGCGTGACCACCACACCGTCGGCGAGCGCGGACGTACGGTTCCGGTTGTACGTGAGGATGGCGTGCGACACCGCCGGGGTCGGCGTGTACCCGTCGTTCTGGTCGATCAGGACGGTCACGTCGTTGGCGGCGAAGACCTCCAGCGCCGTGACCCGGGCCGGCTCGGACAGGGCGTGGGTGTCGGCGCCCAGGTACAGGGGGCCGTCGGTGCCCTGCGCGGTGCGGTATTCGCAGATGGCCTGGCTGGTCGCGGCGATGTGGTCGTCGTTGAAGGCCGCCGCGAGGGACGAGCCGCGGTGCCCGGAGGTGCCGAACGCCACCCGCTGCCCGGGCTCGGCCGGGTCGGGGCGCAGGGCGTAGTAGGCCGTCACCAGACGGGCCACATCGATCAGGTCCTCGGGTCCCGCGACCTGCCCCGCACGCGCGTCCTGCATATCCCGCTCCTTACGCACACGTCGTCCGATGGGTACGCCCCCATTGTCCCCCGCCCGTCGCGGTGGGACGCGCACCGGGCGCCCGTTGTGGCGTGTACCCGGCCGGTGCGACCATGCACTCCGGCGAGGAAGGGGACACCCGCGTGAGCCACGACGACCGACGGCCGCCCGCGGCGGTGCTGTTCGACGCGCTGGGCGCCGGCTACGAGAAGGCGTTCGCGCACGCCCCCGCGCACCTGGCCGCGCTGGAGTGGCTGACCGGGCGTCTGCCGCCGGACGGCGGGCGGGTCCTCGACGTGGGCAGCGGCACCGGACGGCCCACGGCGGCGGTGCTCGTGGCAGCGGGCCATTCGGTGCTCGGCGTCGACATCTCCCCGGTGATGGTGGATCTGGCCACCCGTCAGGTGCCCGGCGCCGAGTTCCGCTGCGCCGACATCCGCGACATCCCGCTGGACGACGGCTCCTTCGACGGGATGGGCGTGTTCTTCTCACTGCTCCAGATGCCCCGTGCCGACCAGGCGGCGCTGGTGCGGCGGCTGGCCTCGGCACTGAAGCCCGGCGGGCACCTGGTGCTGGCCACGGTGCCCGCCGACGTGGAGGACGTCGAGGTGGTCTTCATGGGCCGGGCGATCCGCGCGACCAGTTTCCCGGAGGAAGGGGTGCTCGCCTTGGTCCGGGACGCGGGGCTGACGTTGCTGTCCACGGAGAGCGCGCTCTTCACCCCCGACCACCCGGACGCCGGCCCGGAGCCGCACCTCTTCCTGCGCTGCCGCCGCGACACCGCCTAGGCCCAGGCGTCTCCGGGCGGGTGCGAGGTGATCTTGGCTGATATACGCTGCCCCCGTTCGAACAGTTCGGCGAATTCCTGCGTTGGGATTCGCCCTGCCCGGGGGGGCCTTCCCATGACGTCGCAGTCGCGCGTGGTGCTCGGCATCGCGCTCACACCTGTACTCACCCTGGCGGCCGTGACGCCGGCCACCGCTCAGCCCGCGGCAGCCGGCACCGGCTCCGCCACCACCGTCACCGTCGACCAACGCGCACCCGGCACCTGGGGCACCCGCACCCAGCTCGCCCCGAACCCCACGCCCGGCTCGGCCTCCGGCGGCCTCAACGCCCTGGTGTCGGCCGGGAACGGCACCCTGGTCGCCCTCACCGGTGACGGACTCTCCCGGTCCACCCGCGTCCGGCCCGCCGGAACCACCCGCTGGCTCGCACCACAGACATGGGGCGACGCCGGGGCCTACAACACCGAGCTGCTCGCCCTCGGCGACGGCTCGGTGCGCCTGGTCTGGCGGGCCGAGCGCGCCGACGACCACAACGACCACTGGCTCAGCATGGCCACCCTCGCCCCCGGCGCCACCGCGTTCTCCGCGCCCGAGTACATCGCCCCGGTCCCCGAGAAGGGCTACCACCACCTCGCCGCCGACCCCGACGGCCGCCTGATCGCCGTATGGACGGAATCCGGCGTGGTGAAGGCCGCCGAGAAGACGGGCCCGCAGGCCGCGTGGACCGCGCCGGCCGACCTCAACACGCAGCCGCCGTCCGGCAGCCGGGACATCGCCGCCATGGACCTGGCGGTCGACAAGAACGGCACCGCCCTGCTGGTCTGGCAGTGGCAGAAGGGAAAGGGCGTCGTCGCCCTGGAGAAGTCCCGTGGCGAGACCGCCTGGAAGACGGTCACCGGCTTCCCCGTCCCGGGCGTCGACCTGGCACGCCCGAAGGTGTTCGCCCGCCCCCAGGGCGGCTTCGACGTCTTCTACGACGACCAGGCGCACCTCGCGTACACGCGCCGCACCGCCGGTTCCACGACGTGGAGCGCCCCGCGCACCGCGGCCGCCACCGGCAGCACGTTCGGGATGACGGCCCCCGTCCACCTGCCGAACGGCGACCTCTTCGTCGCGGGTGCCCCCGGTTACGCCACCGGCCCCTGGTACGCGCTGCGTTCGGCGTCCACCGGCACCTGGCAGCCCTTCACCCAGGCGTTCTCCACGCACAAGAAGGTGCGCTCGGTCTCCGCCGCCGCCACCTCGGGCGGCACCGTCACGGTGACGTGGCGGGAGGGCTACTCCGGCGCGGAGTACACGATGGCCGCCGCCTTCAAGGGCGGCACCTGGTCCGCCGCGCACCGGCTCAGCGCCACCGGCGACGGGTTCGCGGGCGCGCCGTGGATCGCCGCCGACGCGCAGGGCCGCCCGGTCGCCGTATGGGACGAGTACAAGCCGTCCGCCACCGGCGCCACCGTCCTGGCCGGCGTCCAGCAGGCCACCACCACCGCCCGCGCGCTGCCCAAGTGGCGTGACTACACGGACGACGGCAAGGCCGACCTGTTCGGCCGCGGCAGCACCGGGGTCAGGGTGTACGCCGGTGGCGCCGCCGAACTCACCGCCGGCGAACGGGCGAGCGGCTGGCCGACCGGCACGCTCGTCCTGCCCTACGGCGACCTGGACGGCGACGGCTGCGACGACGTGTTCACCCGCAGCCCCGAGGGCGAGGCCCGGATCCGCGTCACGATCTGCGGCGGACAACCCGACCAGCAGACGTACGGCGTCAAGATCTCCTCGGACTGGAGCGGTTACGACACCGTCCTGTCACCCGGCGACCTGACCGGCGACGGGCGCCCCGACCTGCTCACCCGGTCCGCCGCCAGCGGGAAGCTCTACGTCTACGCGAACGACGGCGCGGGTGGATTCAAGGCCCGCGCTCTCGCCGGCTCCGGCTTCGGGACGTACACGAGGCTCATCGCCGCAGGGGACCTCGACCGCGACGGGCGCAGCGACCTGCTGGCGATCGACGCGTCCAACGAGCTCTGGCGCCTCAGGGGGACCGGCAGCGGCACCTTCACGCCGCGGGCGCTCGTCTTCAAGGACTGGGGCACGTCCTACAAGGACGTCGTCGGCGGCCTCGACCTGTCCGGCGACGGCCGGGCCGACCTGATCTCGCTCGACCAGCAGGGCCGCGCGTGGCTGAACAAGGGCGACGGAGGCGGTGGCTTCGCCGCCCGGACCCAGGTCGGCAAGAGCACGAACTGGTCGGGCGTGCGCATCTCCTGACGGGGCGTCGGCGGGCCGCATCGGCGGCAGGCGCCGCCCACCCGGCCCGCACCGCCCGGGTCAGCCGATCCGGGTCCCCGCGCCGCTCACCCGGACCCGCGGGTCACCCGCGCGCAGCGTCACCGTCAACTCGCCCGGACGGCCCATGTCCTGGCCCTGGAAGAGGGTCAGGACGGCGTCCTGCGGGACCAGGCCGAGCTCTCGGGCGTAGGCGCCGAACGCGGCCGCGGCGGCGCCGGTCGCCGCGTCCTCGACGACCCCGCCGACCGGGAAGGGGTCCCGCACGTGGAAGACGGCGGGGGACTCACGCCACACCAGCTGGACCGTGGTGAGGTCGAGTCGGTGCATCAGGGCTTCCAGACGCGGGAAGTCGTACGACAGATCGGCGAGGCGCGCGCGGGTCGCGGCCGCGAGGACGAGATGACGGGCGCCGGCGAAGGCGATCCGGGGCGGGAAGGCCGGGTCGAGATCGGCGGCCGGCCAGTCGAGCGCGGCCAGCGCCTCCTCGAGGTCCGCGGCCGCGACCTCCTCCAGGTGCGGCTCCACACTGGTGAGGGTGGCCCGGACCGTACCGCCGTCGTCCGCCACCTCCACCGGCACGACACCGGCGGGCGTGCTGAACACGAGCTCCCCGGGCCCGATCCGCTCGGACAGGGCGATCGCCGCCGCGACGGTCGCGTGTCCGCAGAACGGCACCTCCGCCTTGGGACTGAAGTAACGGATGGTGTACGCCCGCCCGTCGGGGCCCGCGCTGTCCGCGGGAGGCGCCGTGAGAAAGGCGGATTCCGAGTACCCGAGGTCCGCGGCGATCGCCAGCATGTCGCCGTCGTCGAGGCCGGTCGCGTCCAGGACCACACCGGCGCGGTTGCCCCCCTCGGGCGAGGTGGAGAAGGCGGTGTACCGGAGCACCTCGGGCTGCGCGTTCGTCGTCATGCTCGGGGAACCCGCCCGGGTCCAAGGTCATTCCCCGCCCGCACCGTTGAACGAAAAGGGGATGAGCTTCCGGACGCCCGTTGTTAGGGTGCCTCCCGTGTCGACGATCAAGAAGGTCCAGGTCACATTCGACTGCGCCGATCCGGAGCGCCTCGCCCGCTTCTGGTGCGAGGTGCTCGGGTACGAGGTGCCGTCGCCCCCGGACGGCTTCGCCACGTGGGACGCGTACCACGCCGCCCAGCCGGAGGAGGAGCGCGGCGCCTGGTTCGCCTGCCAGGACCCCTCCGGGGTGGGACCGCGGCTGTACTTCCAGCGCGTTCCCGAGGGCAAGGTCGTCAAGAACCGGGTCCACCTCGACGTGCGGGTCGGCACCGGCCTCCGGGGCGAGGAGCGCCTCGCCGCGCTCGAGGCCGAGTGCGCGCGCCTCCTCCCGCTGGGCGCGGTCCGCGAGCGTCTGCTGTACGACGAGGACGACGCGTGCATCGTGATGCAGGACATCGAGGGCAACGAGTTCTGCCTGGACTGAGCGCCCGGCCCGGCCTCAGAGGAAGCGCCGGATGGGGGTGACCGCGGCCTCCATCGCGCGCTGCAGCGCGGCGCGCCTCCGCCACCGGCGCAGGTCGATCTCCACGCTCCGTTCGAGGTCGGCCTCGAAGTCCCGGTCGAGGGAGGCGGTGAAGTCCTCGTCCAGCACGGCGAGCATGACCTCCTCGTCGTGGTCCATGGACCGCCGGTTGAAGTTGGTGGAGCCGATGAGAGCGGCCACCGAGTCCACGGTGATGATCTTGGCGTGCATCATCGTCGGCTGGTACTGCCGGATGTGCACGCCGGCCTCCAGCAGCCGCGTGTAGTGCTGCTGGCCCGCGAGCTGGCAGGCTCGCTGGTCGGTGTGCGGACCGGGCAGCAGGATCTCGACCCGCACCCCGCGCCGTGCGGTCCGGCACAGCAGGTCGACGAAGTAGGCGTCGGGCGCGAAGTAGGCGGTGGCCAGCCGGAAGCGTTCCTCCGCCGAGGTGAGCATGACCCGGATGAGGGTCTGCATGTCCTGCCAGCCGATGCTGGCGGACCCGCGCACCACCTGCACCACCGACGACCCCTCCTGCGGGTGCTCGGTGAAGCGGTCGCGCTCGTCGAAGAGCTCCTCGTGGCACTCCGCCCAGTTCTGCGCGAACGCGGCGGCTATCCCGTCCACGGCAGGGCCGCGGACCTGTACGTGCGTGTCCCGCCACTCCGACGGGTTGCGCGCGTCGCCGCACCACTCCTCGGCGATCCCCACACCCCCGGTGAACGCGGTGTGCTCGTCGACGATGAGGGCCTTGCGGTGACAGCGGTGGTTCTGCTTGAACGGGGACAGCCACACGGGCTTGCGGAACCACGCGATCTCCACGCCGGCCGAGCTCATCAGCTCGAGCAGCCGGCCCTCGATCTCCTTCGCGCCGAAGCCGTCGAGCAGCAGCCGCACCCGTACGCCCGCCCGGGCGCGGTCGGCGAGGGCGGCGGCGAAGTCACGGGCGATCTGACCGCGCCAGTAGACGAAGGTCATCATGTCGATGGTGTGCTCGGCCGCTTGGATCGCGCCGAGCATCGCGGGGAAGATCTCGTCGCCGTTGCGCAGCGGAACGAGCGTGTTTCCCTCCGTCGCCGCCACCCCGATGAGCCGCTCCAGACGGCGGCGCAACCGCTGTTTGCGGTCCTCCGCCGTCGCCGTTCTGTCCTGGGCAGGACTGCGCGTCGGTATGCCGTCGAGTATCACGTCGGGTCTCCCACAGGGCGAAAAAAGGAGTGCGTCAGGGGGCCGCGGAAGCGGCCCCCTGAGCGGATGCCCCGTCGGCGCGGGCTCACGCCCCGCGGATCTACGGGTGTCCCGGCGGCGGTCAGCCGCCCACGTACCAGCTGAAACCGCCGTTGCTCGCGGCGACCGTGATGAACAGGATCCACAGGACCACGTCGACCACGCCGAGGATGATGCCGGCCTTCGCCAGGCCCGCACCGTTGCGCGCTCCGGCCTGGCGCCGGGCGAGGGCACCGAAGACGATGGCCAGCGGGCCGAGGATGATGTTCAGGATGAACAGCCCCACGATGCCGCAGCACAGGCTCGCGATCGCCATGCCGCTGGTACGCGAACCCGAGGACGCGGTCGAGGAACCACCGTAACTCGCCATTGCTCACTCCCTGTTGCCTTCGGGCGGCCCGAACGGGCCGCGCTCTCCCCACTGTTGGCTGCTTTGCCCGAATGCCCCCTTCCGGCGGACTCATGTCTGCGGATCGGAGCGGCGGGAGCCGGGGGAGCGGAGGCGGGGGCCGAACCCGGGCGCATCGCACGGTCCCGGAGGGCAACGGTCGGGCCCCTTCGGCAGTCGTACGCAGTGCCGAACGCGTCAGTGGGAGCGCCCCCTTGGAGGAACGATGAGTCGTCGCGGTGTCGTCGTGGGAACCGCCGTGGTGCTGCTGGCGGGAGCCGGTGCCTCGGCCGAAGCCGTCCCCGCCGACCGGGCGGGCGGGCCGGTGGTCGGACGGGCCGTCGTCAACGAGGGACGCGACGTCGTCGTGGGCACCACGCACGACGCGACCTTCCCGGTCACGGTCACCGGCTCGGGCGACCCGGCCCTGACCTTCGTCGACGTCGATCTGAAGGGGCCGCACGGCGGCTTCTACACCACGGACGCCTTCTGCGAGAGCGCCACGGCCTGCACGACCCGCTTCACCGTCAACGCCCACCTCGCGCCGGGCGCCGACGACCCGGTGGACCTCACCAACGCACAGGCGGGCACCTCGTCCGTCGACGCGCTGGCCGACACCGAGGACGGCACGTCCGTGTTCGCCCGGGACACGGGGTCGTTCTCGCTCAAGCGGGCCGCGCGGCTCACGGCGAACGCCTCACCGGAGCCCGTGGCCAAGGGCGCCCGCCTCATCGTGACCGGCCGGCTCGTACGGGCCGACTGGGACACCTACCGGTACACCGGATACGCGGGCCGGACGGTCGAGCTGCAGTTCCGGCCCAAGGGCTCCAGCACGTACCGCACCGTGGCCACGGCTGTGACGAACGGCACCGGCGCCCTGCACATCGTGGTCAAGGCGGCCAAGGACGGCTACCAGAACTCATTCGCAGTGGATCGGCCTTCAGGCCGGTGGTGAAGCGAATCTACTGGTCGCGACGCGGAGCGTCGCGGATTCAGGTCCGGCGGAGCCGGACGGCGTGGTTCTTTGCCTGCGGCGAGGAGCGTCGCGAGGGCTTTTCCCGGTTCAGCCGGGTGGTGCTTACACCGGCCGGTTCTGCTGTTCGATGTACTGCCTGATCACGGAGAGCGGGGCGCCGCCGACGGTTCCGGCGAAGTAAGACCCGGACCAGAGTTTTGCTGGCCCGCCAGTAGTGGCGTACCAGGTCGGGGAACTCCTGGCGGAGCCTTCGGGAGGAGACACCTTTGAAGGAGTTGACCAGCTTGGTCACGGCGACCTTGGGTGGGAAGTTCACCAGCAGGCGGACGTGGTTGTCCTCACCGTTCGTATCTCACCCATGACCCACGTATGTAGGGTGACGGCCATGCAGCTCCGGTACAGCTTTCGCCTGTACCCGGACACCGGCCAGCAGCAGGCGTTGGCGAAGGCGTTCGGGTGCGCCCGCGTCGTGTTCAACGACGCGGTGCGTGCCCGTGAAGACGCCCGTAAGGCCGGGCAGCCTTTCCCGACGGCCGGTCAGCTGTCCACGCGCCTGATCACCGAGGCGAAACGGACTGCCGAGCGGTCCTGGCTGGGTGAGGTCTGTGCGGTAGTGCTCCAGCAGTCCCTGCGGGACGCCGAGAGCGCTTACCGCAACTTCTTCGCCTCCCTCAAAGGCACCCGCAAGGGTCCGAAGATCAGTCCGCCGCGTTTCAAGTCCCGCAAGGACGCCCGGCAGTCGGTCCGCTTCACCGCCAACGCCCGCTGGAGCATCACCGGCAGTGGCCGTCTGGACCTGCCGAAGATCGGCGCGGTGAAGGTGACATGGTCCCGCACCCTGCCCGCCACCCCCACCTCCGTCACCGTCGTCAAGGACGCGGCCGGCAGGTATTTCGCCTCCTTCGTCATCGACACCGATCCCACCGTCGATGCGACCCGGATGCCCGACACCGACCGCATCGTCGGCATCGATCTCGGCCTGACGCACTTCGCGGTCCTGTCCGACGGCACGAAGATCGACTCCCCGCGCTTCCTGCGACGCGCGCAGAAGAAGCTGAAGAAGGCCCACAAGGAGCTGTCCCGCAAACAGAAGGGATCCAAGAACCGGGCCAAGGCCCGGCTCAAGGTCGCCCGCGCCCACGCCACCGTTGCTGACGCACGCCGCGAGTTCCACCACCAGCTCTCCACACGGCTGATCTCCGAGAACCAAGGGATCGCCGTGGAGGACCTCTCGGTGGCGGGACTGGCCCGCACAAGGCTGGCCAAGTCTGTGCACGACGCCGGATGGTCATCCTTCATCAGCATGCTGGAGTACAAGGCCGTCCGGTACGGCCGCACCCTGGTCAAGATCGGCCGGTTCACACCGACCTCCCAGACCTGCCACGCCTGCGGCACCGTCGACGGACCCAAACCCCTCAACGTCCGGGAATGGACCTGTACCGCCTGCGGCACCGTCCACGACCGGGACACCAACGCCGCGATCAACATCAAACAGGCCGCCGGACTGGCGGTATCAGCCTGCGGAGCGCCGGTAGGACCAGGAGCAATCCCGGCACAGCGCGAAGAAACAGGAAGCCACGGAATCCCCACCGGAAACCATGCCGCGTAGCAGCACAGCAACCGGTCAGGAAGGCCAGAATCCTCGGGCTTCAACCCGAGGTGCAAGTCAAGTCCCCCAGCATCCCGCGGCGGCCCTCAACCCCGCCCGTACCGTCTCCGCCCTGCTGACCGACATCGCCCGCACGCGGGTACGCCGGCTTCCGATCCGGCGGCGCCGGGCGGCGGCCCGCGACCGCATCCTGGGCGCCCTGACCGAGGCCCAACTCCCAGAGGCCGAAACCCCGCTGCGACGCTATCCCCACCAGCTCTCCGGCGGCCAGCAGCAACGCGTCGTCCTCGCCCAAGCGTTGCTGCTCGGGGCGCAGGTCGTCGTGGCCGACGAGCCCACCACGGGCCAGGACGCCCTGACCAAGAGCCGTGTCGTCGAGCGGTTCCGGGCCGTCGCGGCCCACGGCATCGCGGTGCTGCTGCTCAGCCACGACCTGGACGTGGTGCACTCCCTCGCCGACGATGTGGTGGTGCTGCGGGCCGGCCGGGTCGTCGAATCCGGCCCGGCCGGGCAGGTCCGCACCTCCCCGCAGGACCCATGGACCCGTGAACTGCTGCACAGGCGCGCGGAGTCGACGGACGCCAGGAGCCAGGTCTCCGGGCTGGCGCCACCGGGGTCGCGCGCACCGCTGCCCGGCGTACCGACCGGCGGCAGCGAGCCGCCACCCGTTCTCCGGGTTCGCGGCCTCACGGCCTGGCACCGCGACGACGCACGCGGCGCCGCTGTGGTGTTGCGCCGCCCCGAACTCGCCCTGTACCCGGGCCGGTCGCTCGCCGTGGCGGGCCGGTCCGGCAGCGGCAACACCACCCTGGCCCGCTGCGTCGCCGGCCTCCACCGGGACCACGACGGCGAGATCCTCCTCGGTGACAATCGGCTGCCGCGGAGTCTGCGCGACCCCAGCCGCCCACAGTTGGCAGCGGTGCAGTACGTCTTCCAGGACCCGCGCGCCGCCTTCGACGAGCACCGCCCCGTCGTACAGCAGGTCGCCCGGACCACCGTACGCCTACGGGGCGCCGACGAGGACACGGCGATGCGGGAGGCTCCTGACCACCCTGGCCGGCCTCGGTGTCCCGGAGGAGCCGGCCCACCGGCGTCCGGGCAGGCTGTCCGGCGGCGAGCTCCAGCGTGCCGCCCTGGCCCGCGCCCTGCTCGCGCGTCCCCGCGTCCTGGTCTGCGACGAGATCACCTCGGGCCTGGACACGCTCACCCGTCGGGCCATCCTCGACGTCCTCACCGGACTGGTCGAAGACCGCGGCGACCTGCCCCTGGTCCTGATCACCCACGACCTGAGCACGGCAGCGCTGGCCCACCGCGTCGCCGTCCTGGACGGCGGGGAACTCGTCGAAGAGGGTCCGACGCGGAAGGTTCTGGCGACCCCCGCCCATCCGTTCACCATCGCCCTCACCGGGGCGGCCGCCCGGCCGACGGCAGGGACGACCCGCTGACCGCGGAGCGGAGGGATACACAAGACCCTCCCAGGTGCTTTCCATCAACCAGCGCCATGTCCGCGTCCCGCAGATCTATGGCTGGGGTTACCATCGGCTGGCCCGTCCGCCGACCCCGCCCACCATCCCCGGCAGCCCACCGAAGTGCGGATCGGCAGCGGCCACGACCAGCAGCTGTACATCTGCCCGGCGTCGCCGCGCCACCCCATCGGGAGCTGATGCAGCAGCCCACCTGACGGCAGGCCAGGTCTTTCAGAGGTGCGCTTCTTCTCGCCCGTCGAAAGCCGCGCGTGCGCGTTCGATGGCTGGCATGCTCTGCGCGGCCCATGCCAGCAGTACATCGACGGGGTGCCGAAGTGTCTTGCCGAGGGGCGTGATCCGGTACACGACCGCGACGGGGCGAGTGGAGACGACCTCGCGCTCGACCACGCCGTTGCGTTCCAGCCGCCGAAGTGTCGCAGTCAGGGATTTCTGCGTGACCTGGGGAATGGCCCGGCGCAATTCGTTGAAACGGCATGGGCATTCGCAGAGTTCGTTCAGGACGCCGAGCGACCACTTGTCGAGGACCTGGTCCAGCAGTTCGCGGTGCGGGGCGTCGATCCGGAGTTCCTCGTCGGTGTCCAAGGCGAAACCTGGTCTCGTTGAAGTGGCCTTCTTCCACTAGGTAGCTTACGGATACTTCCTAAGAGGAGAAGAGGCCATGACTGTCCAGTACGTCACGCCGCAGGGCATGCTGCAGCCCGTCCCGTACCACCACGTCGCCGTAGGCACAGGGACCAAGCACGTCCACGTCAGTGGCCAGATCGCGCGCCAGCCCGACGGGACTGCCGTCGCGCCCGGCGATCTGGCCGGGCAGGTCGCCCAGGCGTTGCGCAACACCTCCGTCGGGCTGTCGGGCGCGGGCGCGTCCTTCGCGGATGTGGTGCGCCTGACGTTCTACGTGACGCGGTGGAGCCCGGAGAAGATCGGTGACTTCATGGGCGGCGTGGAGGCCGTCGCCGACGAGATCGGGCTCCCGCTTCCGATGCCGCCGGCCTCGCTCATCGGTGTAGAGCATCTCTTCGAGCCGGATGTTCTCGTCGAAGTGGAAGCAACCGCGCTCCTGGACTGAGCTTCGAGGCGGTGCCGCTCGCCGTGCCCGGACGCGGCCGGTGGAACAGCGGAGTACTTTCCCCGGCCGTACTGTCCGCTGCCTGCGCCGTCGGGACCGCGCACGGTGTCGGGCTGGCCCGGGCGGCGCAGTTCCTGTCGAGCCGGCCGGTTCAGCCGTTGTCCGGGGTCGTCACGTCCAGGGCCCGGGGGACCCCAGGAGCGGTGGGTGAGCATGCCGCACGGCGGCGCCCACGGTGCGGGCCGCGGACGCACGACGGCCGAGCCCTTGGCGAGCCTGCCCCACAGAACGTCTCCTCGGGGCCCGGCTGCGGGTCGGGGGCCTCCTCGACGAGGACTCTCGAGGTGTCGCCGTACTCGCGGCCACGGGCTGCACACGTGTTGTCAGAGGCCGGTCCGGTGGGCGGCCCGAGAGAGGATGCCTGTGCAGCTCAGGTGTGAAGTCGGGGGATCTCGCCCGGGCGGACCTTCACCACCTTCACGTGCTTACAACCTGAGGCCTTGAGTGCACGCCGGCGCTGCATGGCGGCAGTCTTCTCGAACACTTTTGCCGATGCCTGCGACGCACCGTCGGGGTCGGTCCAGATCAGACCGTAGCTCTGCACCGCGCTAGTCATGAACCCATTCCCTCTCCGCCCGGCCTCCGGGCCACCGACGCCATACAGACCATGACTGTCCCGCCACGTCGGCAGCCTGGCACGAGGCAGGCGGGAACGTCGAGACCACGCCCGCCAGGACCTCCACCTTCGCTCGTGGACCGAGGACCGGCCACGGCCTGTCCCGCCACGGCCCGGCTGCGGGGGAAGCAGTTCCCGGACCCGGCGTCACCAGGCCGTCGGACGGCGTCACACGGGCAGTCCCAGGGCCCGCGGCGCGGCGCAAGCAGTTCGCGATCGCCGACCCCAGCCCCAGTCCCTCGTCCGCCCGGAGCGACACCACGATCGGGTCGCCCCCCCCTTCCAGTCGAGTTCCCGCAAGAAGCCGTACAGGCCGGGTGCGCAGGCGGCCGACGAATCGGGAAGGGGCACCCACCGCCTGCGCGCTGACCACCGGGCCGGCGAAGGAGGCAGGTACGCAGACACGGCGAACGTACGCAGCTCAAAGGCGTACTCGGATCCCTCGGGCAGGGCCTGCCGATCGCGCCGATCATGGCGTCCGGGATCAGGGGCAGGTCGGGTTCGAGGGGGCGAGGACCTCCTCGGCCGTGGCCAACCGGACTGCGGCCCAGCCGGGGCCGTTGTCGACCCACTGATCAGCCACGACCCGCTCACGCGAGATACCGAACACGGCCACCACGTGCTTGAGATGGCCGTCGTCGCGCTCGCCGGTGCGCACCTGGGGCGGGGCGGCGAAGGACAACCTGTCCTCCCTTCGGCGCATGGTGACGAGGCCGGCGGCGCACTCCTGAACAAGGTGCTCGGCGTGCTGCGGGGCGCCACCGCCTTCCAGTCAGGCACGCGCGGAGCCGAGGGCGGGGTGCCCGGCGGAGGGCCGCTCGCCCTCGGGTGTGAAGATCCGCAGCCGGTAGTCCGACGTCGGGACGGTGGGCGGCAGGACGAACGTGTCTCGGACAGATTCGTCCAGCGGGCCAGGTGCTGCATCTGCTCATCGCTCAGGTCTGTCCCGTCCAGGCTCACCGCGACCGGATTACCGGAGTAAGAGGCCGTGACCGAACGGTCGTTGGACGACCGGTGAGGTGCGTCGTCGGGTGAGGCCGCCGCCTCATTCCCGGCGGCCGCCGAATCCACTGCGAGATGTCTCACGGGGCCGCAGGCCTCCGTCAATAGACAGACCTGTCTAGTATGGGGTTTCTCATCCGCCGAATGGGAAGTACCGCATGCGCTCCGCATCCCGCACACCCCGGTCCGTCTCCCCGAGCACGACGAAGAAGCGGGCGCCCGCCCATGCGGGCTCGCGCCGGAGGCGGCTCGGACCTACCGCCTCCATCGGCGTGCTGGCCTCGATCCTGATGTCCCTACTGGCGGCGTCGAGCGCGCCGACCCCGCTGTACGCGATCTACCAGCAGCACTGGGGGTTCTCCCCCGTCACCGTCACCGTCGTCTTCGGCATCTACGCACTGGCCGTACTCCTCTCGCTCCTGGTCTTCGGGAAGATCTCCGACCATGTGGGCCGGCGGCCCGTGCTGCTGGTCGCCCTGCTCGGCCAGGCACTGGCGATGGTGGTGTTCGCCGAGGCCGGCGGGGTGAACTCGTTGCTCGCCGGGCGCGTCCTGCAAGGGATCAGCACCGGTGCCGCGGTCGGTGCTCTCGGTGCCGGCATGCTCGACATCGACGCGCGCCGGGGCGGCTTCCTGAACTCCCTCGCGCCCACCCTCGGCACCGCGGGCGGCGCCATGGTCTCCGGTGTGCTCGTGCAGTACCTCCCGGCCCCGACCCGCCTGGTCTACCTGGTACTGCTGGGCGTGTTCGCGCTGCAGGCACTGGCGGTGCTCGCGATGGGCGAGACCGTCTCCCGCGAACGCGGTGCGCTGGCCAGCATGGCTCCCGAGTTAAAGCTGCCCAGGACGGCCCGGCCGGCGGTGGCCATCGCCGCGCCGGTGATGTTCGCCGTCTGGACGCTGACCGGCCTGTACGCCGCGCTGGGTCCCGCCATCATCCGCACGCTGGTCCACTCCGACTCCGTGGTGTGGGGCGGCCTGCCCCTCTTCGCCCTCGCGACCTCCGCCGGGCTTGCCGTGCCGCTCCTGCGCGGGACGGCGACACGCAGGGTCATGTTCACCGGCATCTGGTCGCTGATCGTCGGCGTCCTGATCACGCTGGCGTCCGTGGCCTCGAACGGCGGACCCCTCGCCGTGACCACGTTCTTCGTGGGTGCGGCGATCTCGGGCTTCGGATTCGGCGCCGGCTTCCAGGGAGGCATCCGACTGGTCGTCCCGCTGGTCGAGCCGCACGAGCGGGCAGGCGTGCTGTCGCTGCTCTATGTCGTCTGCTACGTGGGCCTCGGCATACCGGCCGTGATCGGCGGGTTCCTGGTAGTGCACGGCGGCGGCCTGGTGCCGACCGCCCGCGAGTACGGTGGGGCGGTCGTCCTGCTGGCCCTGGTGGCTCTGGCCGGGCTGCTGCGCAGCGGTCACGGCGTCGAGCACACGGCAGTGGTGCGGTCCAGCGACTTCCCGGCCCGGTCGGAACTCGCCTCCGAGCCGGCGCCCGCGGCACAGACCGCACAACGGTGACTGCTCCGCAGGCACTCAGAACAGACAGATCTGTCTTGCCAGCTCGAGCGCAGTGAGCGGACGCGGGCCAGGGCGCGGGCGATCCGCTCGCGACGTGGCCGACAAGGGTTTCTCCGACGACCTGCTGAAGACCGTCACCGAGCAACTGCCGGGCCACACCTCTCGCGAGGTCCCCACCGACACCCTGACACACCCCTCAGCGCCGGCGAGGTGCGCTGCCAGGCGACAGGAAAGCCATCCACATTCACCTCAGTACGCCGACCGGACAAGCCCACAGGCCGCCATGTGACGCGCCCCTGCACAGGTTTCTCGACCGGACCCCTCGACGAGGTCGCGGCCGGGTCAGGGAAGGTACCGCGGCGCTCGACGAAGCCGTGACCTCAGAGTTGCCTGCCAGGCCCCGGAGGACAGGCGGACACGACGGCACGCCTTGACGGGTCTGACGGACGTGACATCCCATCTTTGCTTGACGAAGCAATTTCTTGCCCCTTTACTTGTCTCAGCAACTACATCTCGGATCTGTTCCCGGGATGGCCTTCCTGAAAGGTTCAGCATGCCCAAGATCGGAATCATCCTCGGCAGCACCCGCCCCGGCCGCAACGGCGAGGCCGTGGCGCGCTGGGTGCTCGACATCGCGTCGAAGCGCAGCGACGCGGAATTCGAGCTGGTCGACCTCCTCGACTACAAGCTTCCTCACCTGGACGAGCAGCTTCCGCCCTCGATGGGTCAGTACTCCCAGCCGCACACCCAGGAATGGGCCCGCAAGATCGCCGGCTTCGACGGCTTCATCTTCGTGACGCCGGAGTACAACCACTCGACGTCCGGCGTTCTGAAGAACGCGATCGACTACCTCTACGCCGAGTGGAACAACAAGGCGGCCGGGTTCGTCAGCTACGGCGCCATGGGTGGCGCCCGCGCGGTCGAGCACCTCCGTCTGATCGCCGGTGAGCTGCAGATGGCCGACGTCCGCGCCCAGGTCGGGCTGTCACTGTTCCACGACTTCGAGAACTTCAGCGTCCTCAAGCCCGGCGAGTTCCAGGTCGATGCTCTGAACGCGACCCTGGACCAGGTCGTCGCCTGGAGCCAGGCGCTCGCGCCGCTGCGCGCCGCGTAGCCGACCCCCGCGTTGGTCTGCGCGTGCGAACGCGCAGACCAACGGGTCTCGTTCCCTCTCACGTCGGGGGCCGGGAGGGCCGTCTCGCCGTACGCCCCCTGCCGTGTGGGGTGAGACGCCGTGAGACACGGTTGCACCACTGCCGGGGACCGCGCGGCCTATCGGTCGCGGTCACACCTCGCCCCCGCTGCCGCAGACCCGCTCCGGGCGACGCGACACCCGGCCCGACCGGCATGCCCCTCGGGCGGGTCGACCGACGGGTGGCGCAACCCCGCCGCCGTGGGCGGCATCGCTCGTTGACGCGGTACCCCCTCCCAGCCGGACCGGGACGGCCAGGATCCGTCCGAGAGATCGGACCGAACAGGGCGCGCCCCGCCGAGACACCCAGCCGCAAGGCGGCGCACACAAACAGCGCGTTCAGCGCAGGAAACCTTCGTAGCGGTGCTGCTCGACCTGACTGCTGATCTGCTTCACGGTCTCCAGCCCCACGCTCACGATGATCAGAATGCTGGTGCCGGTGAGCTGGTTGGAGCTGCCGAAATTGCCGAGAGCCACCGTCGGGACGAGCGCGACCAGCCCCAAGTAGATCGATCCGGGCCACGTGAGCCGGTTCAGGACGTACCTCAGGTACTCCGCGGTGGCCTGGCCGGCCCGGATTCCCGGTACGAACCCTCCGGCCTGCTTGATGTTGTCCGCGATCTCCTCCGGGTTGAACGTGATCGCCACGTAGAAGAAGGAGAAGAAGACGATCAGGAGGAAGTAGGCCACCACGTAGAAGGGATGGTTCCCCTTGGTGAAGTTGCTCATGACCCACGCCGACCAACCCGAGCCCGATCCGGCGAACTGTGCGATGAGGGCCGGAATATAGAGAAGCGACGATGCGAAGATGACCGGGACCACACCGGCCTGATTGACCTTCAGTGGAATATACGTGGCCGTACCCCCGTACGATTTGCGGCCGATCATCCGCTTCGCGTATTGAACGGGAATACGGCGCTGTGCCTGCTCCACGAAGACGACCAGGCCCACCATGGCGAACCCGACCAGCACAACAACTCCAAAAGCCAGCCATCCGTCGGCGATCGTGCTTTCCTGCTTCACCGCCCAAATGGCCCCCGGAAGTGTGGAGGCGATGGAGATGAAGATGAGCATGGACATTCCGTTGCCGACCCCGCGCTCGGTGATCAGCTCTCCGAACCACATGACACATGCCGTACCGGACGTGATCGTGATGACCATGACCACGGTCATGAAGACGGACTGGTCGGGCACGATGTTCGAGGCTTCCGGGCAACTGGGGAACAGCGCGCCGTTGCGCGCGGTCGCGACGAGTCCGGTCCCCTGCAGGACGGCGAGCCCCACCGTGAGATAACGACTGTACTGTGTGATCTTCGCCTGTCCGGACGGCCCTTCCTTCTTCAGCGCGTCCAGCCTCGGGATCACCACGGTGAGCAGCTGAAGAATGATGCTGGCCGTGATGTACGGAAGGATGCCCAGCGCAAATACCGTGATCTGCAGAAGCGCCCCGCCGCTGAAGAGGTCGACCAACCCGAGGATTCCCTCCCCTTTCGACACGGAATCCACGCATCTGTGAACCGTCCGGTAGTCCACGCCTGGAATCGGCACATGTGAACCGAGCCGATACAGCACGATGATGCCGAGGGTGAAGATCAATTTCTTGCGCAAGTCGGGGGTCTTGAACACATGGCTCAACGCGTTCAGCACGATGCTTCCTCCACAGCGGTGCCCGGTAGGGCGGATGCAAGGGCAGACGGCCGCGTGCGGCACGGGGCGATCACTGCGCACGGACACTCACCGGCGGTACGGCACGAGGGGCCGAGCACCGCCCCGCGGGCTCCGCAGCCCACGCCGCGCGATCCCGTCACGACGACCCGCCCGCCGAGGCGGCCGCCCGCGGCGCGGCAGTCCCGGCCTCGGAGGGCACCGGCCGCAGCCTGGCGTCCGCCGGATCGATCACGCCGCGCAACCGACCGTGGAAGTCCATAGGCCCGAACCGTACGGATCACGGACCAGCCAGTACGACTACACGCCGGTCAGGTCCCCCGGAACGAGCAAGGACCGTGGGCCTCGGCTCCCGGACGCGCTCGGCGTGTCCCCCCTGCATCGGACGCCGGGCTGCCCGACGGCCGCATGCGCATCGAAAGCCTGACATCCGCTTGCCCGGCCGAACCGGCTTCCCGGCGGTCGCCGGACGATCCGGGCAGGGGGATCCCCCTGCCCGGAGCAGTACTTCGTCGCGGGTGACCGCGCAGGGCGCTCCTTGCGCCGCAAGGAGCGCCAGCCGTACGGCGCACAAGGTACGGGTGGCGAGGTCGCGAAGGGGTGCGGGACCGGGCCTTGTCGAGGTCGTGAGGGCATCCTCGGACACTGCTCGGGCGGCGGGGATACTCGGCGCCGGGTGTGGCTGAGATCTGCAAGACGGCCGAGGTACCCAAGGGCAGCTTCTACTACTTCTTCGAGCCCAAGGAAGCCCTTGCGCTCGCCATCATCGATGAGCAGTGGGCCGCCGAGAAGCGGGACTGTGGGGAGGGCATTCTGCGCGGCGACGCTCAGCCCCTGGAGCCGGTCGAGGCGGCTCTTCGAGGCCACCCAGAACCGCCAGCGGGCCGGCCAGGACAGCTGCGGAGTGGTCTCCGGGTGCATGTCCGGCAATCCCTCTTTGGAGATGAGCAATCAGACGGGCGCCGTACGTGAGCGCCTCCAGCAGATCTTCGAGGCGCAGGTGAACATGGTCGAGGCGACCGCCACCGAGGCCCTGGGCCGGGGCGATATCTCGGTGGCCGACCCACGCGAAGCCGGTCGGTCCGCCGTCGCACAGCTCAAGGGCCAGGTGCTCTTCGCCAAGCTCGACAACAACACCTCGAAGTTGAGCACGCTGTGGTCCAACTGCCTCGCCCTGCTGCGCGCCCAGGACGCCCGGGTCGCCGAACCCGCCTGAGTCGGCACGTCTCTGCAGCGGGTCGGGTCACCGCTGAGACCGGGCGCCGCGGACAATCCGGAACCCTGCCGGCGGTACCGTGATCAGCTGTCCGCCCGCGGTCGCCCCGCCGATTCCGGGTCCGCGCAGGCCGGCTCACTTCTTCGGGCCAGCGAGAGCCGAGGAGCTGGGCAGAGGGGCCGGACCGTTCCGGGCAGGCGGACACGACGGAGACGTGGCCGGGGGTAGTTGCCGTCCGAGCGTTTCAAAGGTTCTCCCCGTCGGTTCGTCACCGAGATGTGCGCGCCGCACACGGCGGCCGGCACATCGCATGATCAAGAAGAACCTGAGAGCCAGGCGTCGCATTCCGCCCCGCGGCCCCGGCCACCATGGCTGGTCTCACCGGGCCGTCTCAGACTTGGCGTCCGCACACTCGGGCGGCTGCTCGCGGATGGAGGTGGACGCCAAGGATGCACACCTCGGCCGAGAAGGGGCAGCAGCTTCCGAGGAGATACCGGCGAGGGGAACGGCCACCTCGTACGCGCCGTCCCCACCATGTCGGAGCTCGCCCTTGGGTCGCGCCAGGACGGCGGCGCCAGATCGCGGGCACGGCGACCCTCGACCTGGCCGGACCCCACATCGCGGACATCCTCCTCTGGGCCGCCCGCTGAACCGGAACCGTCCAGCGGCAGGTGAGGGTGACGCCGTTGTGGCGGTGCACATCCAAGTCGAACAGGCGGCGCCCTGCTGTGCGTCGCCCTGCGGAAAGAAGTCGAACTCGCCGCCGGGGTCGGCGATGCGGCCTTCGAGCGAGACGCCGATGCAGTACATGAGCTTTCGCAAGGTACCCCCCGACACGCGTAGTACTCTGCTTGAAGTGGTTTCAACGTAGTGCTACATGCGGAGTGGTGTCGATGGCGAGACGGAACGACCAGCGGCGCGCGGCCCTCGTCGACGCGGCGATCGAGGTGCTGGCCCAGGAAGGCGCACGCGGCCTGACTTTCCGGGCCGTGGACACCGAGGCGGCCGTTCCCACTGGTACGGCGTCCAACTACTTCTCCAGTCGCGACGACCTGCTCACTCAGGCCGGCGCCCGGGTCTACGAGCGACTCCAGCCCGACGAGGCCACGATTGCCCGCCAGCGGGCGGCGGGCCGCGACCGGGACACCTATGTGAAGCTGATGCGCGAACTCGTCGGCCGCATCGCTTCCTTCCGTACGGGCTACCTCGCCCTGCTGGAACTCCGCCTGGAAGCCACTCGCCGCCCCGAACTGCGCAAGGTCCTCACGGAGCGAGTCCGGGCCGACGTGGATGCCAATGTCGCCTATCACGAGGCGTCTGGCCTCCCCGGCGACACCACGGCGGTCAAGCTGCTCATCCTGACGCTGAACTGGCTCATCGTTGAACAGCTCACCCTGCCGGACGTCTTCACGGCGGCAGAGCGTGAGCAACTCATAACGGCCGCCGTGGAGCGCATCATTGCGGCGGAGTAGCCGCCCGACCCAACATCACCAGTCCGCTGCGGTGGAAGTGGGCCGGAGCGTACAGCCGCTGCAGTCACCCGCTCCTGGCAAGTACGCCCACCGAACACTGACCGGCATCGGTCACAAACTGCCGCCGCAGGCCCCACTGCCTTCGCGCAGGCGGTCGTCGACGTAGACCACCTGCGCCTCCATCACGCTCGCCCGCACCTGGGACGAGGTGCGGCACTGGCGTCTGATCGAACACCGTCAACGGGACCACCAGCCCGTGGCCCTGGCCCGGCCGGGTAGCCGACCCCGTCCGCTGTACTCCGAAGGCAGGGCGGGCTTCACGGTGCGCGGCCGTAGCCCCGTACGCTCTTCGCGGCACGACGCGCACGTGTCGACTTCTTGCGGCGACGAATGCTCACCGCACGCGTCACGTGTTTGCCGGTCGATCGATTGATCGCCAGTGTCCTGTCCAACGTTATGTGCGAGCACGTCACACCAGCACAACTGGCCGTCGTTCGAGGACTGGTGTGCCACTTAGACTGTGCTCATGCCAGACGCTACGACGATCATTCCGCTCAATCCGGACGAGGAGAACTTCCTCCGGGCCCTCGGCAAAGTGATGGCCTTCTTGCCCCGGGTCGTCGATGCGGACATGCTCGAGGAACTTCCGATTTCCGGTACCGAATACACGGTCCTGGTCCACCTCTCCGAAGCTCCGGACAACCGGATGCGCATGAGCGAATTGGCCAACGCGTGTGGCCTTTCCCTGAGTGGGATGACCCGGGTGGTGAACCGTCTGGAGTCGCAAGCACTCGTCACCCGGCAGAAGTGTCCCGAGGACGGAAGGGCGTGGCTCGCCCTGCTCACCAATCCGGGATGGAAAATGCTGGAGCAGGCGTGGCCGACGAACCTCGCCAGCGTGCGCCGTCACATTTTCTCCCGGTTGGAAGGCTGCAACGTGGCGGCGGCCGCGGAGGCGCTGCAGCGCATAGCGGCACCCTGAGATCCGGCCCACCGGCCGCCCTCCGTTCCCGACTCGGCCGGAATGTCCCGTGCGGGATTCCGCGGGCCGCGTCACGACGCGTCGCGTGCCTCAGCTCCGACCGGCCGGCTCAATCAAAGGCCCATGTCCAGTGCGAGGCACGAGAAGTAGTTCCAGGATCTCTCGGGGTTGTAGGCATCGACCACCGTTCCGCCAGGCGTGGCCACCTTCGATACGGTCGTGTCCTCGGTGCGTATCCGCTCCGGCAGCCGGCCGAATCGCTCGAGCTGAGAGCCGTCGCGGCGTCCGTCGCACCCTCAGCGCTCATGGTGTCTCCCTCTTCCGCCATGCCCGTTCAGCTGTACAGAGACCGATGATCACAATGCCGCACCCGCCCCGTCACCTGTCAATCCGGTGACGTGATCGGCCTGACAGCGGGCGCCGTTCAGCCGACCAGAGGGGCCTTGGCCGCCAGTGAGGGATGGTGCTTCTGGTCGGAGCTGACGCACGCTGCCCACGCGCGCCTGGCACTCACGTCACAAGCACCGGAGAGGACCTGCGCGTCGCCGATCAACGGTGGATCGAGACGTTCGCCCCGGCGAGCCCGCCCACCTCGGTGCTCCCCGACGTCCGCGAGAGCGCGGGCGATCGGCTTCCTAACGGACTGCTCGCCTCGTGATCCCAGAGCGAGCAGTTGCCGTGTCGCCGCGGTGCTGTTCGGGCCCGGCCGGCGAGCCCCCCTCACGTGGCGATGTTCCGCAGGGCCACCGCGAGCTGCCCGAGGTCGAGGCCCGTCAGGTGGTCGAGGAAGTGACGGCGCACGGACGCCAGGTTCGACGGCCACGCGGCTTCGAGGCGGGCGAAGCCCTCGTCGGTGAGGATGGCGTTCGAACCCCGGGCATCGAGCGAGGACTTGACTCGCTGGACGAGTCCCTGGCTCTCCAGCCGGGTGACCAGTCGTGTCATGCCGCTGAGCGACATCTCGACGGCGGCAGCGAGGTCACCCATACGCATCTGCCGGTCGGGAGCCTCCGAGAGGTTCGCGAGAGCGAGGTACTCGATGAGGGACAAGCGCTGCTCGCGCATCATGTCCGCATCAATCGCGCGAGGCAGGGCGTAGATCACGCGACTCAGTGCCCTCACCACGGCCTCCTCGTCGGCGTCGAGAGGTCTCGGTTCTCTCTCCTCCGGGTCCGGCTGCTCTGCGATGCCTGGCATGACTCCACACTTCTGTTCGTCGAGAAAGCGACCAAGAGGTTGCATACCACAAGAATGAGCCCCGTCCCGCCGACCCGCGAACCACGCTCCAGAGCCGGAAGAACTTGAGCGATGCTTCCGAAGGCGCGCAGTCAGACACGACCGGCATTGATGCATCCGCCCGAGGCTCCCGGCCGGCGCCTGCGGATGGGCGACCTTTCCTCGGCCTATGAAATGTCACTCAGCGGAACGACCCGGGTCGTGCACCGGCTGGAGAAAGAGGACTACATCCAACGCGTGAGATGCGACCACGACGGGCGCAGCTACCACGCCGCCCTCACCGAGTCCGGTTTCGCCCGGCTGGAGAAGGCTTGGCCGACCAATCTGGCGGCTGTGCGCCGCCGCTTACTCGACCTCGACCAACTGACCGAAATCAACCTCAAGACCCTCACCACCGCGCTACGAAAGGCCGGCACCTGATCGAGCGCCCCGCATCCCCGGTCGAGGACGCGGCTCGGCCGCGGCCACGCCTGCGGGAGTACGCGGCGAGTGACAGCCCTGCACTACTCGCGGTGCCCAACGTGCCGTCCCGGACCGGTGCCGGCCCGGACGCCCTCGCGGGGGCGGTCAGACGTTGGTGAGGACCATGCGGAAGCGGGCCGCTCCGGAGAGCATCCTCTGGTAGGCGGAGTCCACCTCACTCAGGGGCACGGTCTCCACCATGGGGCGGATGCCGTGCAGGGCGCTGAAGTCCATGGTGTCCTGCACATCCTGCGCGGTGCCGGACGGATGGCCGCGCACCACCCTGCCCGGCAGAATGAGCTGGAGGGGTGTGATGGCCAGAGGTTCGGGTGAGACCCCGATGACCACGAGTTCGCCCCGCGACGTCAGCCCGTCGACGGTGGCCGTGATGGCTGCGGAGTTCCCGGCCGTGGCCAGCACCACCTTGACGCCTCCCAGGGCTTGCAGCGCTTCCGCGACCGGAGTCGCCCCCGTGCTGTCGATGTAGTGATGCGCCCCGAGGCGCGTGGCCAGCTCTGCCTTCTCCGAGCCGCGGGCGACGGCCACGGTCTCGAAACCCATGGCCACGGCGAACTGCACGGCGAGATGCCCCAGACCGCCCAGGCCCACCACGGCCACCCTGTCATCCGGTTGAGCGGAGCTGCGACGCAACCCGTTGTACGTCGTGACGCCGGCGCAGGCCATGGGACCCGCGTCCGCCGCCGGCAGGGCATCCGGAATCCGCGCCAGGGCGTCGACCGGCGCGATCATGTTCTCGCTGTAACCCCCGTCGTACGCATAGCCCGGGATCTTGAGGTTCTCGCACACGATGAAGTCACCCCGTCGGCAGGCAGCGCAGTGCCAGCAGCTGCCGCCGAACCAACCGACCGTCACCCGGTCCCCCGCCTTCCAGCCGAAGGTCTCGGCGCCCTCGCCCAGTTCCTCGATGCGTCCGGCGACCTCGTGTCCGGGGACCAGCGGGAAACGCGTGTTGGGCATGCTGCCGGTCACGAAGGCGTCATCGCTGTGGCAGATGCCGCATGCCTCGACGGCCAGGCGCACGTGTCTGGGTCCCGGCCGGGGCACTTCGCGCTCGACGACCTCGAAAGGCCCGCTCGGACTCGTCACCTGAGCGACACGATAGGTATGCATAGGTGTCTCCGTCGTCAGAAAGGCCGCCCTCGAACGCCACCATCAGGGACTGGGTTCCGGGTGGCTGAGTCCGTGGCGAGCGCCTCGTCGGGCGGCAGTCGCGGTCACCGGTGTCCGGCGCCGGTGACTGTCTTCCATCCCACCATCACCCGGGCGACCCGGCAAAAGATGCCGCCGGCGGCGCGGAGCGCAGCCGCCCGGACGGCGCGGTCAGAAGCCCCGCGCGATGTTGTCGAAGCCTCTTCCTTCGACCGATCTGCGCTGCCGTTCCGCGGCCAGCTGCGTGATCGCCTGCTGGACCGCGGCCACCACGGCCGCTTCGTCCTGGTCCAGGTCACCGAGCGTCTCGTCCGTGACCTCCGCGATCCCCGCGGCGGCCGCGAGAGCGACGAGGACGGGCTCTCCGCCCTTCATGCGGTCGATCGCGCGGTCCACCGCGGAGAGGTCGACGGGCAGGGTACCGACTCTGCGGAAGGGATGCCGGTAGGGGCGTGACGGTGTGCCGTGCCCGGTCGGCACAAGGGCGGCTCGGTAACGTGCGGCCAGGTCACGGCCCCGGCGCCAGAGCCATTCCTCCACGGTCTCGTAGGGGGAATCCCGGACGATCGCCGAAGCGGCTTCGAGCAGTACGGCGTCCTCGGTTCGCGGCGAGGCGGCGGGCAGGAGCCGGTCGGCGTGGAGGAGCACGGCCTGGAGGCCGACAAGGTCGACCAGTTCCGCACCCGCCAGGGCAAGGGAGAGGTCGCCAGGCTCCAGACGGAGATCGGTGCCCTGGACGGCGGCCAAGGCGGACAGGTCCTGGGCTGTGGTCATGTACGGCTCCAGATCGGTCGGAGAGGCGATCGTCACCGACGACGCCGACCAGCTGAGACGACACATACGACTTGAGAGGGAAATACTTCCGAAAAGGGGCTGAAGCGCCCTCCACCACGATAGACGCAGCAACAGGCTCGCCGCCGGATCGACGGCACGATCGACGGCGCCAGGCCTGGACGGCACTCGCGGTCGGCGCCTGCCGGGGAAGGGGCGACAGCGGGAGCCCGTGACGGGCGGTGCGCACCACCGACTTGTCACACACCGGCCCCCTCCCGGATCAGCCGCGCCTTGGTGCCCGCGAGAGTCACCTGACAAAGTGGTGATGCGCATCTCGACCACGTCTTCGTCTGCGGTAGTCCACCGCTCGACTTCGCCGCGACGCTGCGCGCGCGGCGTTCGGTGCGGTTCGAGATGTTCGCCTCACCGGACCGGCTCGACGCCTGGTACGTGGAATCCGGGCTGATCGACCGGATCGAGCCCTGCGGTCAGGACGACGTCGAACAGGCCATAGCGGTGCGAGTGGCGATCTACGCGCTGGTCACCGCACAGCGCCAGGGCCAGAAGTACGACACCGGAGCACTGCGTGTGCTCAACGACGCCGCGCGCAGGCCTCCGGCGGTCCCTCAGCTGACGGCGGCCGGGCGCCACACAGAGGCGGCTCCGGAACAGGCCCTGTCCTCCGTCGCCAGGCTCGCGGTCGAACTGCTCGCGGGTACCGATGCGCCGTTGCTCAAGGAGTGCGGCAACCCCGAGTGCACCCGCGTCTACGTCGACCGCTCGCGCGGCACGCGTCGGCAGTGGTGCGGTATGGCATCCTGCGGCAACAAGATCAAGGCGGCGGCCTATCGCGCTCGCAAGAGGAGTGCGCGCGCCGCCGTCAGTCGCTAGCCGCCCGTCACCGTCGTGGAGCCGAGCGGTCCACGCGTCCTCGGGGACCGCGCCCACCCAGCAGGTGACCGGCACGGGTGCGGGGCGGCCCGTCCTCCGGAGGCGCTCAGACCCGTCCGCCGGCTGGCCGGGCAGACGGGAGGCAAGACACCTCCCTCGGCAGTGACCGTCAGGCGAGCTTGGACACCTGGTAGCGGCTGATGAGCCACGCGCCACCGCCGCGCTTGAGGACGACGCCGAGACTCACGGAGATCGTCGGGCGGTCGACGAAGGAGAAGTCGACGCCGAGGTAGCCGGGCACGACGGCGTCGGCCAGCTCGCGCACCTCCGTGCCGGAGGCTCAGGCGGCCCGGCCCGGATCGTTCGGGTGGGACTCCAAAGGCGTGATCACCGCGGTCATCCAGCGCCACAGGGGAAGGCTGCCGAGCACCTTCGCCCGCAGCTCCGCCTCGTCGTCGGCACGCCAGACACCGATGCTGCGTAGCTCTCCGACCGGGCGCCACAGCCTGTACAGGTGCCCCTGCGCCGCCAGTTCCTTGGCCCGTACGGCTTCGGCGGCGCGACGCTCGTCGACGACCGCCCGGTCGGTTCCCTCGGGGACGGTGGTGGTCAGTTCGACCAGGAACTCCTTCATGATCTTTCCCTTCTCAGCGGGTGCCGGGGGCGCAGACCGACGCCGTCAGCGGAACGACCTCGTTTGTCGCCTGCGCCGGTAGCACTCGACATCCACATGATTCGTCGGTCGTCGCCGGACGGCGAGTCCGAGTGCGTAGGTGCCGGGACGTCGAGAGCGTGGCCAACCGGGCCCACGTCCCACTCCGTGGGTCCGCCGTCGACTGGCCGAAGAACAGGAAGATCCCGGCCCTCTCCGCCGTACCGGCCCAGTCCGGGTCGCGGGTTCAGGTCAAGGAGGGGAGTTCGGTCCTGTCGTCGCCCGGTCACCGGTTCACCACCCGCACCGTCAAGGTGGCCTCGGCCGGCGGCGCGGTCACCCGGACCTACCAGGTCGGGTTCCGGCTCACGGATCGCGACGACCGGCATGCCGCGGCCGGCGGCAACGGTGGTGACCGCGAGGCGACCAGAGGAGCGCGCCGGCGCATCGAAGGTCTTCATCGAGAGCAGTACCGATCGAAGACTTCCCGGCTGTCAGAGGTGAAGGTCCACTGCCGCAGTGTCCGCCGCACCTCGGACTCGGTCAGCCAGCCGTGCCAGGCCACTTCACCCGGATCGGAGACGATGGACTCCGCAAGCACGGCATCGCACACGCCGAGCCAGTGGGGACTGAACCCTGCCCGGTTGAGGAACGTGAACCGAAGGCGCACGGACGCCCGCACGCCCAGCTCCTCCGTCAGCTCGCGGGCGGCGGCCTGCGCATATGACTCGCCGACTGCGGCAGCGCCTCCGACACCGAGTTCGTAGTGTCCCGGGAAGCGGGACAGGTGCTCGGCTCGCCGATGGACAAGGAAGCGACCCTGCCCATCGCGGCACACCACCACACCGACCCGGTGCAGCCAGCCGTTCCGGACCGTTTCGGACCGGCTGACGACTCCCAGCACCCGGTCGTGAGCGTCGACACGTTCCACGAGTTCATCCACGACACACACGGTGTCAGGACCCACTGACATCGCCTGACATGCGGCAGGACACACGTGCTGTCTGCAGCAAGTCCCCCATGGGCAAAGGCGGTTGTGCGCACTCGGATGGGGAATGGATGTCCACGGTTCCACAAGGAAGACAACGATGTCGAACCCGGATGGAGAACCTCGTGCGCCCATCGCCCAGCACGTCACCAAGCGGATCGCACCGAAGACTCTTCTCGGCCTCTCTCACATTCCTGCTGAGCGCCTTGCTCGCGCTGGGCACCCTCGCCACGCCGACGCACGCCGGAGACCGCGGCGGCGAAAGCTGGACCGTACGTCAGCCCGGCCATCGACCGACCGGACTCAGCGCCGTCGTCAGCCTGGACGCCGCCGACGGGACCCTCACCCTGGCCGCCCGCCGCGGATCCAGCACCGTGCTCGAACCTGCCCCGCTGGGTATCGTCACCAAGGACGCCGATCTCACTTCCGGCCTCCGGTTCACCTCCCGCGCCACACGTCAGGTGACCGAGCACTACACCATGACGACCGGCAAGCAGCTGCGTCGCACCGCGCGGATGACCGAGTCCCGGTTCTCGTTCACCGGCAAGGGCGGCGCCGAACTCGACCTGCTCGTCCGGGTGGCGGACGACGGTATCGCCTACCGTTACGTCCTGCCGGACGACGGCGAGATCACCGTGGTGCGCGAGGCGTCCGCCTTCCGGCTCCCTGACACCGCACAGGCTTGGCTCGCCCCGTACACCCCTTACTACGAGGGCGAGTACAAGCAGACCACTGCAGCTGATGCCGGCGACGGCGCATACGCCCACCCCTCCCTCTTCCGAATCGGCGACACGTACGCCCTGATCACCGAGTCCGATATCGACGGGCGCTACGCCGCCGGCCACCTGGTCCATCAGAAGGGCAACGGTCGCTACGACGTCCAGCTGGCCGACGGCGCCGCCGTCACCTCCACGGGCCCGCTCGCGACGCCGTGGCGGACGGTCGTCCTGGGCGACCTCGCCACCATCACCGAATCCACCCTGGTCGACGATCTCGCAGCGCCGTCCCGTATCAGGGACACCTCCTGGATCCGTCCCGGCAAGGTCGCGTGGTCCTGGCTGGACGGCTTCGCCCCCGCTCAGCGCAGCCTCACCACCCAGCAGCGCTTCGTCGACTACAGCGCTGCGCACGGCTGGCAGTACGCCCTCGTCGACGACGGCTGGAAGACGACGAACTGGATGCCCGAGCTGACCGAGTACGCCCGTCAGCGGGGCGTGGGCGTACTGCTGTGGGTGCACTGGACCGACTTGGACACGGCGGCGGAAAGAGCCGAGTTCCTGCCCCGCGTGAAGAAGTGGGGCGTGGCCGGGCTGAAGATCGACTTCATGGATTCGGACTCGCAGGAGCGCTTCCGCTGGTACGACGACATCCTGCGGGACACCGCCCGTGAGAAGCTGCTCGTCAACTTCCACGGGGCGTCGGTGCCCAAGGGCATCCAGCGGACCTGGCCGCATGTGCTGACGGTGGAGGCGGTACGCGGCGCCGAGTACGGCACCGTCCCCGCGGCCGCGGTGACCGCCTTGCCCTTCACCCGCAACGCCGTCGGCTCCATGGACTACACGCCGATGGCCTTCCAGTTCGGCACACGCACCATCTCGGACGCCGCCGAGCTCGGTCTGTCCGTGGTGTTCGAGTCCGGCCTGCAGCACTTCGCCGGGTCGATCCGCGCCTACCAGGACCGTCCGGAACTCGAGCGGTACCTGGAACAGGTCCCCACCGTGTGGGACGAGTCGCGACTGCTGGAGGGCCACCCCGGAGAGAACGCGACGTTTGCCCGTCGTCACGGGGACCGCTGGTTCCTAGGCGGCGTCAGCGCGGGGCCGAGCGGGACCGAGGATGTCTCCTTGGACTTCCTCGGTGGCGGACGCTGGCTGGTGGAGGTGATACGGGACGGTGACGACGGCCTGGTCCGCGAGCGCCGGACCGTCACGCGCCGCGACACCCTCCACATACCCATCGCTGAACACGGCGGCTTCGCGGCGCTCGTGTGCGAGGCCACCGTGGGACGCAAGACATGTGACCGACCGGTGACGCGCCTCCCGCTGACCTCGCTGACGGTGGACCCGCCCCGAGCCGAGGTGGACTCGGGCTCGTCCATCGACGTCACCGGCCGATTCGCGGTCGAGCAGTCCGGGCCCGCCTCGGACGTCACGCTGTCCCTGCGCGCGCCCGAGGACTGGCAGG
Organism: Streptomyces sp. NPDC056628; assembly: GCF_042792555.1. NCBI lineage: Bacteria > Bacillati > Actinomycetota > Actinomycetes > Kitasatosporales > Streptomycetaceae > Streptomyces > Streptomyces sp. NPDC056628. The sequence goes on along the minus strand of NZ_JBHTWG010000028.1, from coordinate 22,945 downwards.
TGAAGGGCGGCACCCTTCGAGCGGACGAACTCCCCACCGGGGACGACCTGCTAGGCAAGTGGACCGTGAGCGTGCCGCAGGCCGCGCGGGAAGGGGGTCATGACGTGGTGATCTCCGCCGAGTACCGCGCGCCGGGCGGGCGGGTGCTGCGGGTCAACCGCACGGTGCGGGTGTTCGTCTCGCCGCCCGGCGTCGACTACGTCAGCAACCTTGCGCTTGCCTCTGAACGCAACGGCTGGGGACCGGTCGAGCGGGACCTGGCGAACGGTGAACGGGACGCCTCGGACGGGGCACCCCTGAGTATCAGGGGGACGACGTACGACAAGGGCCTCGGGATGCACGCGGACGCTGAGGTCGTCGTCGAACTGCATGGGGCGTACCGCGAGTTCAGCGCGTTCGTGGGCGTGGACGACGAGGTCGGGGGCAGAGGCAGCGTGTCCTTCGAGGTGCTCGCCGACGGTGTCCCCGTGGCCACCACCGAGGTCCTCTCCGGCACCGACGCGGCCCGCGCTCTGGACGTAGACGTCAGTGGCGTCCAGAAGCTGACCCTGCGTGTCAAGGACGGCGGCGACGGAGTCGACTACGACCACGCCGACTGGGCCGACGCACGCCTCACGGCGTAGGCGGCCCGGCGCGCGCACGACGTAAGTAGTGGCCCGTCCTCCGGTGGCGGGGACGGGCCATGGGCCACGCCCCGAGCACCTGCCTGCCCCAACTCCTCAGCCGCCCATTCAGCGCCCGGGGCTACTGGTCCTGATACGGCGGCTGTTGGATGTACGGATTGGGTTGCGGTGGGACCTGGCGCGCAGGCGGGGCATAGCCGGGATGCGGGGCACCGTGAGGGTAGGCGTGGTGTCCCGCCGGAGGCTGGGGCAGGTAGGGGCTCGTCCTGTGCGGGGGCAGACCTCCACGGGGGCCGTCTCCGGGGCTGCGGCGGCTGTGAGCGACCAGCCAGGCAACGAGTCCCGCGATCAGCAGGATTCCGGCGCCCGCCGCGACGACGATGAGGTTGCGGGAGGAGGTCTGCGCCGCGATGCCTGTTCCCTTGGCCGGGTGATGGGACGGTGGGGTGGGTGGGGTCAGGTGGCCGAGGGGGTTGTCCTCGGGGCCGGCGGGGATGTCCATCGTGAGGGCTGAGTAGGGGCGGACGATCCCGTAGCCGTATTCCTCGTCGGGCGCCTTCAGCCCTTTGTGGTGCGCGAACGTGGCCGACTTGATGAGCCGGTTGATCACCTGACCGGCGCTGAGCTCGGGATACTTGGCGCGGACCAGCGCCGCAGTGGCCGAGACGTAGGCCGTGGAGTCCGACGTGCCGCTTGACCGCCCGTACCACTCCCCCTCGCCGGCGTCCGCGGCGACGATCTCGGCACCCGGCGCCACCAGGTCCAAGCCCTTGCCGGTGTTCGAGTCCTCCCAGAGGTTGCCCCTCTTGTCGTGCGCGCCGACGGAGATCACGCCGGGAAGGGCAGCCGGGTCGGATACCGCGATGGATCCCTCGTTGCCGGCGCCTGCGACGAGCACGACATCGTGGGCCTGCGCGTAGGCGATGGCTTCGCGGCCGTCGAGGCTCGTCTTGCCGGCATCGTTGGCGAACGACATGTTGACGACCTGCGCGCCCTCGTCCACGGCGTAGCGCAGCGCGGCGGCCCATGTCACGTCGCGCATGGGGTCCTTCCTGGTGCGGAGGGCCCGCAGCGGCAGGATTTTCGCCTTCGGTGCGAGACCCATCACGCCGGACGCGCTGCCGGGACCGTGGCCGTGTCCCGCGATGATGCTGGCCATCGCCGTTCCATGACCTGCGAGGTCTTCGTGGGGGTTGTCCGCGCCGGTGAAGTCCTTGCCTTCCAGGATCTGGCCCGAGAGGTCGGGGTGCGTGGCGTCGACCCCGGAGTCGATCACCGCGACGGTGACGCCCTCACCCTGGGACACGGCCCATACGTCCTCGACCGCGTAGGTCTCCAAGACCCACTGCTGGTCCCTCACATAGTCGGCCGAGGCGGTCGGAGCCGAGGCCAGGAGCACTCCCCCCGCCAGCGCCATGACACCGGTCGCGGACCACAAGCGCCTACTCAACTCTGTGCACTCCGTTTCCCCCGGGCCGGTGACCCCGGCCGTCACCTCGACGGAGCCCACGCTAGAGGACCACGCATCGGTGGCGAACTCCGCCCGTGCGTGAACAAGACACCGGGAACCGCGAACACAGCGGCCTCAGACGGTGTCGCCCGGCGTCCCCGGCGAGCGGGCGATCTCCTGTTCGGCGGCTTCGATCAGAGCCAGTACGGCGGTCGCGGCGGCCACGGGGTCGTGCGCCTCGATGGCGTGCAGGATGGCGCGATGACCCGGCAGCGACGCTTCCACCACCCCCGGGGTCTGGGTGCTGATGCCGAAGCTGTGTTCCAGGGCGATCCCGACGGCGCGGCCCAGGGAGCCGAGGAGGCCGTTGCCACCGGCGTCCAGGAGGGCTCGGTGGAAGGCGATGTCAGCCCCGACGTAGCCGGTGCGGCCAAGGGACGCCGCCGCGGTCTCCATGGCGGTCAGGGCGGCGTACAGGGCGCGGACGTGGTCGGGATCGGCCCGTTCGGCGGCGAGTCGGGCCGCGGCCGACTCGACGATGCGGCGCAGTTCGCTCGTGTCGCGCAGCAGGGCCGCCGCGTGACACACCGAGGCCGCCGAGAGCCCGACCATCGAGGTGCAGTTCCAGGGTGGTCGCAAGTCCTACGTGGCGGAGATCCTGGAAGGCATCATCGACGCGACCGCCGCTTCGGGAGCCTCGGTGGTGGTCAGCAAGGCGTCCAGCGCCCCGCACTGGGCCCGGGACCTGGTCTCGGCCGGGCGCCGGGCCGTCATCGCGGTCACGAGCGTGTACACCACGGCCCACCTCAATGAACTGGTCTGCTCAGGGCTGCCGTTGGTCGTGCTGGACCCGCCGCACCTGCCCGACGGCCGGGTCACCAGCGTCGGGGCGACCAACTTCGCCGGCGGCCTGGCCGCGACCCGCCACCTGCTGTCCCTGGGCCACCGCCGCATCGCCTACCTCGGCGGACCGGCCATGGCCGTCTGCAACCAGGCGCGCATGCACGGCTACCGCGCCGCCATGGAGGCCGAGGGAGCACGGGTGCCGGACGCCTACGTCCGTCCCGGCGAGTTCACGTACGAGACCGGCTTGCTCGGCGCGGCGGCACTGCTGGACCTGGACCTGGACCTGGACGAGCCTCCCACGGCGGTCTTCGCGGGCAATGACGAGATCGCCCTCGGCGCCGTCGAGACCGCGCGCAACCGGGGGCTGCGTGTACCCGAGGACCTGAGCGTGATCGGCTTCGACGACACGAGCCTCGCCCAGATGGCGTCACCGCCCCTGACCACCGTGCGCCAGCCGCTCCGGGAGATGGGCGCCGCCGCCCTGCGCACCGCCCTGCGACTGGCCAACGGCGAGAAGGCCGAGTCCCACCACATCGAACTCGCCACCGTGCTCGTCGTACGGGCGTCCACGGCACCGCCGGGCGAGGAGACATCGGCGGGCAGGTGAGCGTCACCGGTCCCCGGCGAGACGCGGAGCACGACTCCGAAAACACGGCTGGCTAAGGTCTGCGTCCATGACCGACAACTCCAGTGCGGGCAAGCGCCGCTTCCTCGTCCTGCACGACTACGGCATGGGCGGTTCATGGTGGTGGGTCCGAACGCGTTCCGAGCGGGAGCTCCTTGAGACGTTCGCCTGGGTTGAAGTCGTCACCGACCCGGACACCGTGGCCCGGTTCCAGGACGGGGACCTGGACGAAGTCGACATCGACGGTCGTCGAATGCCTCCCGGGCTGGATGGTCTGCGCGCCGAGCGTGACGCCCAGCGGGGGTGCGAAGGCTTCGGTGCGCTTGCGGACAGGGAGGTCGTGTTCCTGCGTCGTCGCTGGGACGAGGAGGGCGAAGACCCAGTCGTCTATCTGATGGAAGTGGGGGCCGACGGGCGCCGGATCCGCCAAGTCGAGCTTGCCGAGGACGGAACAGCCGTACGCAGCGGCCCGGACGACTGGCCGTTCAACCCACCGGTCGTGGACCTCTTCGACCCTGGGCTCTCGCGACAGGAGATCAGCCGGAGCGAGTTCGAGGAGCATTGGTCGACGGCTCGCCGGACAGATCTCGAGTCGTGAGGCGTTGCGACCACCACGCCATCACCAATGGGCACGGCAACGACAACTGGACCCGCATCATCGACAGCGTCCGGCGTCCGCACTGACCAGCGGGAGGGGCAGGCGCGCGGCGACTCGTCCACCCCTTCCCTCACACGCTCAGCGCCTCCCGCACGGTCTGCTCGGACCCCGCTCCCCCCTCCCCCGCTGAGGTGACCCTGCCCGCCTCCAACACGTAGTAGCGCTGGGCGGCACGCATGGCGAAGCCGACGTGCTGTTCGACCAGGAGGACGGACATGCCGCCCCGCCGGGTCAGGGCGAGGATCGTCTCCTCGATCTCGGCGACGACGGACGGCTGGATGCCCTCCGTCGGTTCGTCCAGGAGCAGGAGCCGAGGTCGGGTGATCAGCGCCCGGGCAAGGGCGAGTTGCTGACGCTGGCCGCCGGAGAGCAGGCCGGCGCGGCGGGCGGACAGGTCCCGCAGGACCGGGAACAGGTCCAGTGCCTCGGCGACGGCCTCCTTCCCGTCGGGGCGTCCGTCGGCTACGAGTTGGAGGTTCTCCGCGGTGGTGAGGTGCGGGAAGGACTGCTGGCCCTGCGGGACGTACGCCACTCCGCGCGCGACCCGTCGGTGGGGGGCCAGGCGGGTGATGTCCTCGCCGTCCAGCAGGACCGTGCCGCCGGTCGGCACGATCAGACCCATCACCGCTCTCAGGAGCGTGCTCTTTCCGGCGCCGTTGTGGCCGAGGACCGCCGCGACGCCGTCCTTCGGCACCTCGACGGTCACGCCGTGCAGGACGGTGGTGCGGTCGTAACCGGCCTGGATCGAGTTGATCTGCAGCAATGGGCTCATGCCTCCTCGGCTACGGGGACGGCAGCGGCCCGGGGCACGGGCTCCGGTGACGGTTCGGTGGCGCGGCCGAGGTAGACCTCCTGGACCTTGGCGTCGGCCTGGACCTCCGTGACGGAGCCCTCGCTGAGCACCTTGCCGGCGTGCAGGACGCTGACACTGCGGGCGAAGGAGCGCATGAAGTCCATGTCGTGCTCGATGACGACGACCGTACGGTTCTCGCCGATCCGTTGCAGCAGTTGGCCGGTGGCGTCGCGTTCGTCGTGGCTCATGCCGGCGACCGGCTCGTCCAGCAGCAGGAGTTTCACGTCCTTCACGAGCAGCATCCCGATCTCCAGCCACTGCTTCTGGCCGTGTGCCAGCACACCCGCCGGGCGGTCGCGCAGGTCGGTGAGGCCGGTGGTCTCCAGGGCCCGCGTCACCTCGTCGGGCACGCCCTTGCGGCGCCGCAGCATGGTCAGCGGCCCGCGTCCGGCTCCGGCGGCGATGTCGAGGTTCTGCAGCACGGTCAGCTCCTCGAAGACCGTGGCGGTCTGGAAGGTGCGCCCGATGCCGAGGCGGGCGATGCGGTGCACGGGTTTGCCCAGCAGTTCCTCGCCGCCGAAGCGGACCGAGCCGGTGGCCTTCACCAGGCCGGTGACCGCGTCGACCAGGGTGGTCTTCCCGGCGCCGTTGGGGCCGATGAGGAACCGCAGGTCGCCGGGGCGGATGTCCAGGTCCACGCCGTCGACGGCCGTGAAGCCGTCGAACGTGACCCGCAGGTCGCGGACGGTCAGTCCCTCGCCGCTCATGCTGTCCCTCCGGTCGTCGGGGCGGGAGTGCGGCGCCTGCGCCGCAGGACGGCCGCCAGCGAGGCGAGTCCACCGGGCAGGAAGCCGACCGCCAGCACGAACAGCAGGCCCTGGAGGTAGGTCCACGCGGCGGGGTAGGCGTCCGACAGCGTGCTCTGCGTCCAGGCGACGGCGATGGCGCCCAGCACCGCGCCCACCAGACTGGCCCGGCCGCCGACCGCCGCGCCGATGACGAAGCCGATGGACGGCGCGATGCCGATCAGCGCCGGGGAGATGATCCCGACGGCGGGGACGAAGAGGGCGCCGGCGAGGCCCGCCATACCGGCCGCGACGACGTACGCCACCAGCTTGACGTTGGCCGGGTTGTAGCCGAGAAAACGCACCCGCTCCTCGGAGTCGCGTACCGCGACGAGGAGTTCGCCGTAGCGACTGACGAACAGCTGGCGGGCGGCGGCCATCATCAGCAGCAGCGCGGCCGCGATGACGAGGTACACCATGCGCTGGTTGACCGGGTCGTCGAGGTCGTAGCCGAAGAAGCCCTGAAGGTCGGTGAGGCCGTTGGTGCCGCCCGTCGTGGCCTGCTGGCCGACGAGCCAGATGGCGAACGCGGCGGCCAGCGCCTGGCTGAGGATCGCGAAGTACGCGCCCTTCACCCGGCGGCGGAACACGAAGAAGCCGAGCAATGCCGCCACCGCCATCGGCAACAGGACGGTCAGGGCGAGGGCGAGGACGGGGTCGGCGAACGGCTGCCACCACCAGGGAAGCGCGTCACCGGTGCCGTACAGCTGCATGAAGTCGGGCAGGGTCTGGCCGGTGGCGGCGGCGTCGGCGAGCTTGAGGTGCATCGCCATGGCGTAGCCGCCGAGCCCGAAGAAGACGCCCTGGCCGAGGACCAGCAGCCCGCCGCGCCCCCAGGCGAGGCTCACGCCGACGGCGACGATGGCGTAGCACAGGTACTTGGCCAGGAGGTTGAGGCGGAAGTCGGAGAGGGCGAGCGGGGCGACGCCGAGCAGCAGGATGGCCCCGAGGAGCAACGCGCCGGGCACGCGGAGGCGTTCCAGGGGTGCTGCCTGCGGCCGGTGGGCCTGCGTGTCGGTGGTGGAGGGTGCGGTTGTGGTCATGCCAGGCTCCGGGTGCGCAGTGTGTACAGGCCCTGGGGTCGCCATTGGAGGAAGACGACGATCGCCACCAGGACCACGACCTTGGCCACGCTGACGGTCGTGGAGTACTCCAGCACCGACTGGAGCACGCCGAGCGCGAAGGCGGTGACGACGCTGCCCTTGAGTTGGGCGATACCGCCGACGACCACGACCAGGAAGGCGTCGACGATGTAGTTGGTGCCCGTCGTCGGGCCGATCGGGCCGACCAGGGTGAGCGCGACCCCCGCCACGCCCGCGAGGCCCGACCCGATGAAGAACGTGGTGCGGTCGACGCGTCCGGTGGCGATGCCGGACACCTCGGCGAGGTCGCGGTTCTGGACGACGGCCCGGATGCGGCGTCCGAGCGGGGTGAGCCGCAGGATCAGGGTGAGGGCGAGGACGCACAGGAGGGCGAGGCCGAGGATGAACAGGCGGTTGTTGGCGAGGGTGATGCCGCCGCCCACGCTGATGTGACCGGTCAGCAGGTCGGGCGCGGCGGTCTGCACGTTGGGGGCACCGAAGACGTCCCGGGCGAGTTGCTGGAGCATCAGGGACACGCCCCACGTGACCAGCAGGGTGTCCAGCGGGCGGGTGTAGAGGCGCCGGATGAGCAGCCACTCCAGGAGGGCTCCCATCGCTCCGGCGACGAGGAAGGCCAGCGGCAGCGCGACGAGCAGGGAGACGCCGGCGCTGCTGACGGACTGCTGGAGCACGTACGTGGTGTAGGCGCCGGCCATGATGAACTCGCCGTGTGCCATGTTGATGACACCCATCTGGCCGAAGGTCAGGGTGAGTCCGAGGGCGATGAGCAGCAGGACGGCACCGATGCTGATGCCGGTGAAGGACTGGTTGAGGACGACCGTCATGAGGCGGCTCCGGATCGGGGACGGAGAGTGCGGGCGCGGGGCGGGCCCGGCCTGGGAGGAAGGACCGGGCCCCGCCACGAGGGGCCGAGGGGGCTCAGGAGAGACCGGAGGCCCAGTCGTAGCCCTTGAGGTACGGGTCCGGCTTGATCGGCTTGCCCGAGTTCCACACCTCCGTGATCTGGCCGTTCGCGCCCACCTTGCCGATGCGGGCCGTCTTGTGGACGTGCTGGGTGGCTCCGTCGACGGTGACCGTGCCCTCGGGGGCCTCGAAGGTGATGCCGTCCGCGGCGGCCTTCACCTCGGCCACGTCGAAGGAGCCGGCCTTCTCGACCATGGCCTTCCACAGGTACACGGAGGTGTAGGCGGCCTCCATGGGGTCGGAGGTCGGCTTGTTCTTGCCGTAGGCGGCCTGGTACGCCTTCACGAACTTCGCGTTCGCCGCCCCAGGAGTGGTCTGGTAGTAGTTCCAGGCCGTCAACTGGCCCTCCAGGTACTGGGTGCCGATGCTCTTCACCTCCTCCTCGGCGATGGACACCGACAGCACCGGCAGGCTCTTCGCGGTGAGCCCCGCCGACTTGTACTCCTTGAAGAAGGCCACGTTGCTGTCGCCGTTGAGCGTGTTGAACACGGCGTCCGCGCCGGCGTCCTTGACCTTGTTGACGATGGTGCTGAACTCGGTGGAGCCGAGCGGCGCGTAGTCCTCGCCGACCACCTCCATGCCGTGGGCCTTGGCGTACGCCCTGATCTCCTTGTTGGCGGTGCGCGGAAAGACGTAGTCGCTGCCGACCAGGTAGAGCTTCGTCAGGCCCTGCTTCTTGAGGTAGTCCAGCCCGGGAACGATCTGCTGGTTGGTGGTGGCGCCGACGTAGAAGATGTACGGGGACTGCTCCAGGCCCTCGTACTGCACGGGGTAGAACAGCAGCGACTTGTTGCGCTCGAAGACCGGCTTGACGGCCTTGCGGCTGGCCGAGGTCCAGCAGCCGAAGGTGGCGACGACCTTGGAGTCCGTGATCAGGGTCTGCGCCTTCTCGGCGAAGGTGGGCCAGTCGGAGGCGCCGTCCTGGCTCACCGGGTCGAGTTTCTTGCCGAGGACGCCACCGGCGGCGTTGATTTCCTTGACGGCGAGCAGCAGGGCATTGTGGACGGTCACCTCGCTGATCGCCATGGTGCCCGAAAGCGAGTTCAGCAGACCCACCTTGACGGTGTCACCCGAGGTGTCGGCCTTTGCGCCGGCGGCGGACGAGGTGTCGCTCCCGGTCTTGGCGCCGCAGGCGCCGAGAGCGGCGGACGTGCCCAGGACGGTGAAACCGGTCAGGAGACCGCGCCTGCTGATGCTGGAGCCTGGCATGCAGAACCTCCGTGCCCAGAGGGGCTGTTGAGGAACGGATGGAGGACGGGGCGAAACGCTCTTCAGAGCGGCGGGCGGCGTTGGCGCGCGGGCCAACCAGCCGTTGCGGGGTGACCTCCGGGCTGGTCGCTGAAGTGCGTCCACAGCCTGCGGCGAAACTGTTTCCACGGTGTTTCCGCGTAATTGAGGACCAGTATCCAACAGCCTTAACGGCCGCATTTATTGCTTCCCCGGGAAAGGATCAGATTGCGGCAATCCCCTGTAATCGTTGAGACGTTGAGAGGTACGCTCGTCCCGTCCCCACGGCGGGGGCGTACCCCCGGACGCATGCTGAGGAGTGCGATGGCGAGGCGGACCCGGCGGCCCCAGGAACTGCTTCACCTGCTGACGCGGGCCGAGCGCCTTGCGGTGGGGCGGGTCCGGTCCGTGCTCGACGAGTTCGACTGCTCCGTCGAGGCGTGGCGGGTGCTCGACGTGCTCTCCGACGGCGAGGGGCACAGCATGACGGCCCTCGCCGACCACGCCTTCCTGCCGGCGCCGACCCTGACCAAGCTGATGGACCAACTCGTCGACCAGAACCTGGTGTTCCGCCGGATCGACCCCGCCGACCGGCGTCGGGTACTGGCCCAGCTCACTCCGCGCGGGAGGCAGCGCCGGCAGCAGATCTCGCGTGCGATCCGGGCCGACTGGGACGCAGCGGACCCCCTGGGCGGGGAGGGCGAGGAGGAGGAACTGAAGATCCTGCTCGATCGGCTCGCCGACGCACTGGAGGGAAGAGGCCCGCTCACAACAGCTCGTGCGGAGGGCGGAGCTGGGCGAGAACGGTGAAGTCGAGGCCGTCCGCCTGCGCCAGGTAGATGCGCTGGCGCACATGCCGTCCGTCCAGGCTGAGCAGGCCGCGCGGACCTTCGTAGGCCACGTTCTCGGCGGCCGCGCCGATGGCGGACACGTCCAGGGTGCGGGCCCGTTCGATGAGCGCCGCGAGCAGCAGTACGCCCTCGTAGCAGGACTCGCCGAGGCTGCCGGGCACCGGTGCCTCCACTCCGAAACGCCCGGCGTAGCGGCCGTGGAAGTCCAGCGTGTTGCGGTCGGCCAGTGAGGCGAAATAGCCGGCCGTGCTGTAGAGGTCGACGGCCGCCTCGGGTCCGCTTGCCAGCAGCATGTTCTCGTCCATGAGCGTGCTCAGTCGCAGGCAGCGCTGGTCGAGTCCGGCGGCGGCGAAGGCCCGGTTGAAGCGGACCGCGTCGCTGCCCACCAGAAGCATCAGCACCCCGTCGGCGTCCGCTCGCTCGACGCGCCGCAGAAGGCCGGTGAAGTCCTCGGTGCCCAGCGGCAGATATGCCTCGCCGCAGATCCGCCCCTGGCTCGCGCGGGCATAGTGACGGGCGGCGCGGGCTGTGCGCCGGGGCCAGACGTAGTCGTTGCCGACGACGAACCAGCGGCGCACACCCCGCTCCTCGGCGAGCAGCCGTATCGCGGGCAGGAGTTGCCACGCGGGCGTCTCACTGGTCAGGAAGACGCCGTCGGTACGCTCGCCGCCCTCGTAGAGGGCGGTGTAGACGTACGGCACCCGGTGCGCGATGCGTGGAGCGACAGCTTGCCGTACCGAGGAGATGTGCCAGCCGGTGACCCCCTGCACCGCGCCCGTCGCCACCAGGGCCTCCACCTCGTCCGCGACCCGCCGGGGATGCGCACCGCCGTCGATCTCCAGCAGCCGCAGCTCCTTGCCGAGCACACCCCCCGCCCGGTTGACCTCCTCGGTGGCCAGCCGCGCGCATGCCTCGCAGGTGGGCCCGAAGATGCCGGCGGGCCCCTGCATCGGATAGACGAGCGCCACGTTCAGGGTCGACCCGTCGGCCGTGAACCACTCGGGGGCGTGAGGACGGAGCGGCGGCCGGTGCATGGGCCCCATGATGGCCGCCCGGCCTCCGGGGCCCAAGCGGCCGTTCGCTCCATGAGACCGGCGCATGGGTGCACCCCGCGGCCTGTTCTCTTCTCCCCTCCGCCCCCGAGCGGGTTCCTCGTGTCGTCGGCAGCATGGCGGCTGCTGCCCCCTACGGGCCGCCGGGGAGTCGGCGGCCCGGAGTCACCTCAGGTGCCGGGTGAAGAACCGGGCCGCCGCGTCTCCCGCGAACTCGGGGACGCCGGTGTGTCCACCCATGGTGGCGTGCAGCGTCTTCTCCTTGGAGGCGAAGGTGTCGAACAGGTCCAAAGACGCCTGCCGGTCGTTTCCTTCGTCGTCCCACTGCAGCAGGACGTGCAGCGGAACGGTGACCCGGCGCGCCTCCTCGAAGACGGCGCGTGGCACGAAGCTGCCGGCGAAGAGAACGGCGGCCGAGATACGGGGGTCGACCGCCGCGAGGCGAACGCCGATGGAGATGATCCCTCCCGAGTACCCGACGGGGCCCTCGATCTCGGGCAGTGCCAAGAGGGCGTCCAGTGCGGACTGCCACTCCGGGACCGATGTGTCGACGAGCGGGAGGATCAGGGCGTCGATGATCTCGTCGCTGACCGGCTCGCCGGCCACCTTGACCCGACGCAGCTCGGAGCGGGCGCCCTCGACGGTGCCCCAACGGGGCCTGTCACCGCTGCCGGGAAGCTCGATGGTGGCCGCGGCGAAGCCGTCGGCTGCGGCGTGCCGGGCTCGCACCACCAGCCGCGGGTACATCGTGTCCAGTCCGAGCGGGGGGTGGCCGAGCAGGATCAGCGGCACCGGCGCGGATGCGGATGCGGATGCGGACGCAGAGGCGGATGCGGGGGTCCAGAGGATTCCGGGAATCTCGCCCAAGGTGAACGAGCGTTCGACGACGCCGTCGTCGAGGTGCCGTTCGGAAAGGAAGCGAAGGGTCATGGCCGTGCCTTTCGGGAGTGCGCTCGAACGGCGCTCCCGGACGACCTATCGCCCGACCGTGACCCCCGAGGAGAGCACCCACGTCGATACGTTCACGGGTACCACCTCCTCGCTCTCTCGCACGGCCTCGGCGAACCTAGCAGCACCGGTGATGGCGCGCCAAAAGGTTTTCGTGGCGCCGCATGACACCCCGCCACAGCGGGATCACGCGGCCGCCAGGTCGCTTCAGTGGTCGGTGTCGTTGTCTCCCTCGGGGGCGAGCAGGGCACGGGCCGCCGACACGAAATCACCGCGCGCCGCCTCGAACCGGGTCAGGGCGTCGGCGTGCTCGCTCCCCATCCGCAGGGCCGCCTCCCACGACGGGTCGCTCAGCAGGGCGCGCGTCTGGGCTGCCGTGAACAGGCCGCACCCGTCCAGGGCCTCGGTCGCACGCTGGTGCGCGGCATCGTAGGCGTCCCGGCGGATCTGACCCTGCTCGAGGCGATACGCCGCCTCACGCAGCTGGGTGAGCGCTTGATGTGCGGTGCGGGCCAGGGCGGACGGCGAACCGCCGTCGGAGCCGGCCGCCGTCGCGCCACCGGCCGTGCTGCTCAGCAGTCGCATGGCGGTCGCCCGCGGCGCCAGCCGCAGGGCGTGTTCAGCAGCCGTCAGACAGCGTTGCTGCGCAGTCCGCGCCAGTACGGTGAGCGACGCTGGGCCCTCCAGTTCCACGACCGCGAAGGCCGCCGTCACCGCACGCGACGCCGTCGGTAGACCGCCTGACGCCTCCTCGTGACCGGCGTCGAGGAGTTCCGGCCGCGCCGTCAACTCCTGTACCTCGTCGAGCGCCGTGACGAACCCGGCGTAGGCGTCGCGCCTGATCTCCCGGCGCCACTGTTCGTGGGCGGCGCGCTGTGCCGCGTACGCCTGGTCCAGCGCCGCCCGGTAGGTCGTGTCCGCCTGCGCCAGGACCGCGTCGGCCTGCGCGATCGCGCCGCGCAACTGGATCCGGGCGGCCGCCAAGGCGCCCAGGGCACCGGCGGCCACGCCCAGCAGCGTGCACACGGCACCGACCACCGTCTCCATGCCGTCACCGCCCACGCGCGAACGCAATTCGCGCGGGCGCCAGTTCGTGCTGTGCGGACGATTCTCGGAGCGTGGTGCGTCGACTGGGCATGGGTCCGATCCTGCCATCCACCCCTGGACGGGCGGGCGTTGACCGCCCATAGGGACAGCGGAAACGCGTACGCAGGCTCGGGGTCGGCGCCGGTACGTCACGAACCAGTCGAGCATCGGCTCGGGCTCCGCTGGACGTGGAGGTAGCCGTCCCGGCGCGCCGTCGTGCCGTGGAGCGGGATCTTCGTCTCCCCCGGCTCCATGAAAACCCGGCCCGGCACGTCTGACAGAACCGGTCAGCCCTGGCCGAGGGGGTCGTCGGACAGGCGGTACGCGGCCAGGGCGGCGATGTCGTCGTCGAGGTGGCCGTCGGAGAAGGTGACCAGGTCCTGGTGGAGACGGCTCAGCAGGTCAAGAGGAGACAGGGCGACCCACGGCCGGATGCGCTCGTGCAGCGGATAGAAGGAACCGTGGGTGTCGCGGGTCTCGGTCACGCCGTCGGTGTAGAGCAGCAGCAGGTCGCCGGGGCGGAACGGCATCACGTCCAGGCAATAGTCGACGCCCAGCAGAACGCCCAGGTTCAGGGGCAGCCCCGGATCGGACGGATGCAGTTCGGTGACGCCGTCGGGGTGCAGCCGAAGAGGGGGCGGGTGGCCGCAGTTGACGAGGCGGACCACAGGCTCGTCATCGGGTACCTCCGCGAACACCGCCGTGACGAAGCGCTCCGCCATGTCACTGCCCGGCAACTGCGCCGCCCTGCGGCTGATGCTCCGCTCGACGCGGCGCGCCACACCGACCAGGTCGGGCTCTTCGTAGGCGGCCTCACGGAAGGCGCTCAGCATCGTCGCGGCCGTCTCCACCGCCCGCAGCCCCTTGCCCCGTGCGTCGCCGATGAGGAAACGGACTCCGTGCGCGGTGGCGACCGCCTCGTACAGGTCACCGCCGATCCGTGCCTCTGCCGCGGCGGAGAGGTAGAGCGCCTCTATCGAGACCCGGCCCAGCCGGCGGGGCACGGGGCGCAACAGCACACGCTGCGCCGTCTCGGCCACCGAGCGCAGGGTCGCGAGCGTGCGCTCACGGCGCATGCGGTGGGAGGCCAGAATGGCGCCGAGTACGCCAAGGAGAGCGGTGCAGACGTAGGCGCCGACATAGTTGCGGTTCCAGAGATAGCCCACCATGCGTCCGGCGCAGCACGGCGTACCGGCCAGCACGCCCTCCAGTACGACGGCGAAGACCGTGACGGCCAGGACGGCGGCAGGGCCGTGCGCGTAGGCGGCGACCACCGGAAGCGCGATGAGCAGGAAGCTCACCGGCCACTGCACCGGCGTGATCGGCTCGAGCGCCAGCACACCGGCCACGTACAACGCCGGTAGCCAGCGCATCCAGGCGGACGGCGTGGGCACCCGTGGGCTCGCACCGTCCTGCGGCGCTGCACGGCGGCTGGTGCCGTCGACGCCGCTCCGTCGGGCCGGCCATCTCACCACCGGCTCCGGCCCAGGTCCTGACCCTGGTCACGGATCGACCGTCGCGTGCCGTGCATACGAACCCCTGTCACAGACTGATCACCACCACCAGGGTTTGCATCCTAATAGGCTGACATTCCGGATTTGTTATGACGGGCAGACCGATACCCCCGGGAAACACGCTCCTGCGCCCGTGACGCGCCGGAGGCACTGCGGCCCCCACACCACACCCGGCCCGTACCGCATGGTGAGTGGTCAGGACGTCGTCGCGACCCGGTCGGACTCGCCGCGCAGCACGCAGAACTCGTTGCCCTCGGGGTCTCCGAACACTCCTTAGATCACCTTCTGAGGAGTGGCCCCAGTGGCAACGAAAGCCCAGGTCAGGGAGGTTCCGCATATCTGCTAAGAGCAACGCACGCCAACGAAGAAGCCCCCAGCGTGCTCGGGATGACTCCTGAGCGCCTGGGGGCTTCTCTGTCGTTGGCGGAGCCGCCTTACGGCTTCATGGCTCGCATGCCCGCTCCGATGTCTCTGCCCGCTTTGGCGTACCGGGCAACCGTGCCGCCATCGCCCACAGCACGCACGGCAATGGGCAGCACTTCGCCCAGCGCTTCCACTACTCGCGCCAACACGAAGTTGGCTTCATCTGCGCTGAGTTGGGCACCTCCGATCATGGTTCCGGCAAGCGTGTGCCACACGGCGGCAGTCTCCAGAGCCGTCACGTCCGCCATGGCGTCAAGGAAACCGCCCGGCTCCGTGCGCGCGTATGCCGTCTTACCGGTTACAGCGTCGTACCCCAGTGGGCGAAATCCTTCGTTCATGCGGCACGCCCCTGGGGACCGTACGGGTAGTCAATGCCGAACGTTGCGAGTGCTGCCGCTGTGCGCCGTTCGACCTGCCGTTCCCTTTCGCGCTGCCGTTCGTGAGCGATGACGAACGGGCGCACGAGGGGAAGCCGGTCAGCGTCGATCACTTCGGGCTCACCGCGAAGCGGACGGGACGCCCTGTGCGTCGGCAATGGGCGGGGAACACGGCGGACGGCGGGGGCAGGCGTAGCGCGACGCTTCCCCTGGGCGGGCAGGAGCCACGCAATGAGCGCAGCGATAAGGTTCCGCATTAGGTCGACTCCTAGTCAGTCGGCTCAGCCCCAGGTGTCGACCCTTGCCCGGTCGCCCTGGGGCGCTTTCGTTTCCGGCGGGATTGCCGGGCCACCCAGGTTACGCGAGCTTGCTATAGCTCGCTATCCCTAGCCGTACTTTGCCGCGGCGCGGAACATTGATCTTGTGGAGCTAGACCCGACCCGCGCAAAGTGGGTACAGATCAGCGCTGAGATTGAGCGGCGTATTGACGCTGACGTGTACCCGGCGGGCTCGAAGCTGCCCGGCATCCTGGCGTTGTGCGCTGAGTTCGGCGTGGCCCAGGTGACCGCGCGGAAGGCGCTTTCCGACCTACGTGAGCGCGGGCTCATCCGCACTGAGAACGGCATCGGGTCGTTCGTCGCGGACGGCGCCAGCTAGCCGTTGCCGCACGCGAGTTGACGGGTTGGGCGAAGCCGCCACGCACCCGCCGAGCTGGGGGTATCCTCAGAACTGCTAGTTGTGAGTGTTCGGGTCCGCGAGAACGGCCCAGTCCGAGCCGTCGGAGTTGCGGAGACCAGCGACAAGGGTGGCACCGAGGCCCAGCAGCCGGTCCACCTCCTGCTCACGCGAGGTGACCGACCCCCGGCCGGCCGCCGCGGCCAGGAGGCGGTAGAGGACCGGGACCGGGATCGCCGGGTTGGTGGCCGCCTCGTAGGCGGTGTCGCGGTCGTGCAGCAGCCGGGACAGGACGCGGGCCGGAAGCCGCGGGCTGCGGATCGCGGCCGCGCGGACGTAGTCCTTCGGGTCGCTCAGCAGCCTTACGGCGTCGGCCGGTGCCAGTCTGGGGTCCACGGCGGCTCGGAGCCTTACCTCGGCTTCGGGATCGCGGGAGAGTCGTACGACGTCGGCGGCGGTGGACCGCGGATCGTCCAAGGCCAGCCGGCGCATCCGCCCGTCGGGATCGTCGGCGTGACGCAGCAGGCCGGTGCGGGGAAAGTTCAAGTAGTCGTGGGGGCGGCCAGGGTGGCTGAAACTGCCGTCCCACCAGCGCCAGACCTCCAGCAGCATCTCGGCTGGCGCGTCGTCGCAGGATTCGGCGAGGAACAACTGGACCAGGCGGTCCTCGTCCCGGCCAGACGCTCCACCACATCCGGCGGAAGGTGCTGGGCACGCGCCACGCTGCGGCGGACGAGCGGATGGGACGAGGCGGCCAGGCGACGCATCGCGTCGGCATCCCCGTGCAGACTCTCCACCCAGAGCAGAACGGACGACATCGACGTCAGGTCGAAGTCATGGTGCCCCGCCGCCCTCTGCTCCTCGGTCAGGTCGGGGCGCACTGCCCCCACCAGCGGAGGTCATCGCAGGCGTCACCCGCCAGGACGGCGACACCCCACGGGCTGAGCCTTGGGTTCGCGGCCAGCGCCCGACGAACTCCCGTGTCCCTGTCCCGGACCAGATCCGCCTCCAGTCCGGGCGCCAGGCGGCACTGTCCGAGCGCGCGCCGGGCTTCGGGCAGCGAGGTCAAGACCTCGCGCGGCATTGGCACGGTGATGTGGTGGGCCAGCACCGCGGTCGCGCGGACCGTGCCGTCGGGATCGGTCAGCAGCCGCTCCCGGACAGGAGCGGCAAGATCGTCCCACCGGCCACAGGCAGCCGCGCGTACGCCGGGGTCGGCGTCGGCCGCGAGGGCCGGCAGGCGGTGCGCGGGGACACCCGGGAGTTCGGCGGCCTCGGCGCGGCAGGGACCGGTGAGGAGGACGTCGTACAGGTCCTCAGGGAGACGCACACCTCGGGCGCAGGCGCGGGTGGCCCAGAGCACGCACCGGCTCGGCGACGGTTCGGCGCGGAGCCGGCGTACCCACTGCTCCGACGTCAGCTTCGGCCGGAACGTGTCGGCGGTGCCACCGCGTACCTCCGGATCGGGGTTGGGCCAGCGCGGCGTCCAGGACGGCGGGCCGGTCGCAGCTGTGCAGGAAGCCCGGCGCCAGATCCAGCAGCTCGATCAGCAACGCGTCCGGCGCGGCAGGGTTGAGCCCGACCCCTTCGGCCCAGTGGGCGGGCCGTGCCGGTTTTCCGGGTACCGCCGCCCACACCTCGTCGCGTTCGGCCTCGGTCTCGCTCCCCGGCGGCCTCGGCGGTCTCCTCCAACCGCTCGGGCAGCCGGTCGAGCGCTGTGATCCGGGGCCCGTCCGCTCCGGGTACTTCCGCGAGCAGCACCTGCCCGTTCAGGGACAGGGCCACGAAGCCGGGGCCGCCCGAAAGTCCCGGGACGTCACCGGCCGAGCGGACCCGGGTCCACCTGGCGTCCTTGCCGCCGATCCGATGTCCACGGACGGCCACCAGGAACTCGCCGTCACCATCGGCGGGGCGGTCCCACCATGTGTCGTCGGGCGCCTCCCGGGCCGCGTCGTCCGGCGCCGCGATGCCCCGGGCGACGCGCCAGCCGGGCTCGGGCGGGAACAGGCTGCCGGGGCGCACTTCCGCGAGCACGATGAGCCCAGCGCGGACCAGCAACTCGTTGAGGCTCTCTCGCGGCGGCACGCGATCATGATCCTCTCCTGATCCAGGTCGGACAAGCGCCTCTCCATCTGTTTGCGAACCGCCGCCGCCGTCACCGCCCCCGTCGCCAACTGGCTTCGCACATGACCGCTCGGACAGCTAGTCGTCGATATCGAGCGCAGTGCCGTACAGGCGGTCCACCTTCAACCGGATGACCATGCGGCGCTCTGCGACCAACTGCTCCAGGAACGCGGCTTCGTCCTCCGGCTTCGCCGCAGGCGGGATCATCGCCAGGAGTTCCCGCCCGACGGCGTCACCGGCCGCGGCCGTGCTCTCGGAGACCTCGGCCTCGCCCTCGGCGACGGCGAACGACCACACGTCGCCGCCCTGCACATGAAGCGCCGCACGCGGGTTGCGCCGTAGGTGCGCGACCTTGACCCGGTCCGCCGTCGTCGAGAACCGCACCGTCCGGGCTTCGGCATCCCAGCTGTACAGCATGGTGGTCAGGTGGGGGTGGCCACTGCGCTTGACGGTGGCGAGCGTGCCGAACTGCTGCTTGCCGAGCAGGCGGGAGAGGGCTTCGTCGGACAGGGGGCGAGGTGCTGGCCTTTGAGTCATGACGTGGTCAACGTCCTTGCTCGGGCGGCAATTTCACGGACGTGACTTCAGGGCCGTTTTCCAGCCGGACAACCGAACACTAGAGCGCCGAGCAGCCGAGCCCTTCCGGTACTTCGCCAAGAAGGGGGGCGGCGCCGCCGGGCGGGAACGACGTGCGCAGAGTGAAGGCGTACGGGGTCGGACCGTGGGTGCGCAGGTGCAGCAGACGCGACTCCGCTTCGGCAACGGTCGGACGGTGGCCCTCCGGCACCCACCACAGCGTGGTCATCGCCTCCTGGACGCGCTCGAACCACTCGCGCCGACGGCTGAGCATCTCCCGGTGGCGGCCCTGGTACATGAACGCGGTCAGCGTGTCGGTGTCCCGCCACACCGACATGTTGATGATCAGCCATGGGTCGCCGAAGACGGGGATGGCCGTCGCGTCGCCCTCCTCACTCTGCAGCCGCCACACGAATCCGTCGGCGGCGTCGGCGTCGGCGTTGACCGGGTCCAGGTTGTCGACGAAGCCCTTCAACAAGGGAGTGTCCAAGGGGGCTTTGAGTCGGGCGATGTTCACCTGGGCGAGTTCGTACGCGGTGTCGGTCATGTACCGGACGTTAGGCCGGGGTCGATGCGCCGAGGTACCCCCGTCTCATCAACCGGGCACGCGTGAGCGCGTGTTCAGGGCATCTTCTCGTGCTTTGCCGCTCAACGCCTCGTCTCGTACCGGGTCATGACCACGCCGCCGGGAAACGTCCGCGTGTCCAGCGTGTTCAGGTTCACCCAGCTGTCGAGCGCGGTGAAGAACGGTGTACCGCCGCCCACCATGACCGGATGGGTCGCGACCACGTACTCGTCGACCAGTCCGGCGCGCACGGCCGCCGCGGCGAGTGTCGCGCCGCCGATGTGCATCGGGCCGCCCTCCCCGGCCTTGAGCCGCGTGATCTCGGCGACCGCGTCGCCGGTGACCAGGCGGGCGTTCCAGTCGACCTTGTCGATCGTCGAGGAGAACACCACCTTCGGCGTGTCCCGCCAGGCCCGCGCGAACTCCATCTCCGCCGGGGAGGCGCCGGGCTGCTGGTCGCCGGTGGGCCAGTACGAACTCATCGTCTCCCACAGCTTGCGTCCGTACAGTGCCAGATCACAGGCCTGCTCGAGGTCGAGCCACCACTGGAACAGCTCCTCGCTCGGCGGACCGCTCCAGCCGATGTCGTCACCTGCCGCGGCGATGTAGCCGTCCAGGGACACGTTCATGCCGTAGATGAGTTTCCGCATGGCGCAGCTTTCCCTCCGTCGATGTCTGTCATGGAGACCCGCGCGGCGCGGGAAACTCATCGGTGCGCGATCCGTCCTCGCCGGTCGTCCTCGTCCTCGTGTTCGTGTTCGTGTTCGATACTCAGCGTGATGTACGTCGGTGACGCGGGCAAGCCACCCCCATCGCGTCCTCGCCCTCGCCCTCGGCGACCCGCAAATGGACCAGTGAGAGCGAGCATCAATGGCCCACATTTTTGGGCCGCCCCGGCCCTAGGGTCGCGGACGTGACCGCACCGGGCGCCTGTCAGTCGTGCCGTATGCCCCGCCGTGTGCGATAACGGGGAGGACGGGTGCCGGGAGCGGTCGCGGCGGGCGACCCGCTTCCCGCGGGAACGCTCGCGTCATCAGGCGCGATGTCCGCTCCCTGATGTCCCTCCTGACTCCGAGGACCCCTCATGCAAGCCATCACCGTCCAGGAACGTGACGCCGGTGTCGGTGGCCTGACCCTCTCCGAGGTGGCCCCTCCGCACGCCGCCGAGAACGACGTGATCGTCGAGGTCCACGCCGCCGGGTTCACTCCCGGTGAGCTGACTGGCCCAGCACGTGGACGGATCGGGCAGGTCACGACCGCGCCCCGAGCGTGCCCGGGCACGAACTTTCCGGCGTGGTCACCGCGCTCGGCTACGGCACCACCGGCCTGACCATCGGCCAACGCGTCTTCGGTCTGACCGACTGGGCTCGCAACGGCTCACTGGCCCAGTACACGGCTGTCGAGGCGCGCAATCTCGCCCCGCTCCCGGCCGACGTCGACCACATCACGGCCGCCGCCCTGCCGATCTCCGGGCTCACCGCCTGGCAGGCGCTGTTCGACCATGGGCACCTGACCACCGGGCAGACGGTGCTCATCCATGGTGCGGCGGGCGGCGTCGGTTCCCTCGCCGTCCAGATGGCGCGCGAGGCCGGCGCGCGGGTGATCGGCACCGGGCGGGCGGACGACCGTCAGACCGCCCGCGACCTGGGTGCGGACGGGTTCGTCGACCTCGATGCCGAGAAGCTGGAGGAGGTCGGCGAGGTGGACGTCGTGCTCGACGTGATCGGCGGCGAGATCCTCGAACGCTCGGCCGCCCTCGTCCGCCCGGGTGGCACCCTGGTCACCATCGCCGAACCGGTCACCGTCCACCCCCGCGGTGGACTCGGCGTCTTCTTCGTCGTCGAGCCGGACCGGACCCGCCTCGCCGACCTCGCGCAGCGGGTGCGGGACGGCCGGCTCAAGCCGATCGTCGGCGCCGTCCGCCCGCTCGCCGAGGCGGGTTCCGCGTTCGTTCCCGGCAAGCGCGTTCACGGCAAGACGATCATCCGCGTCGCCGAGAGCTGAGCCGACAGGCCCCAGGACGAGGACCAGACCCGGAACCGGACTCGGCCCCGCGGGGAAAATCACCGTGTGAGCGTCACGGCGCCCTGCTAGCGTCTGCGGCATGAAGCGCGCTGCCATGACGACGACGCCGGAGAGTGTCCCGGCGCGCTGACAGACGACCTGATCCGAAGCCCCGGGGCGAGTGCCCCGGGGCTTCGGCGTAGGTCCGGTCACTCGCTCCGCACTCAGCAGGGAGAGCAAGATGACCACCTCGCAGGACCATCGCAGGCTCGGCCGTGAACTCGGCCTGTTCGACACCGATCCGCTGATCGGTGCGGGGCTGCCGTACTGGCTTCCCGACGGCGCGGCCGTGCGGCACACCCTGGAGGAGTACATCCGTGGTGCCGAGCGGCGGGCCGGCTACCAGCACGTGTACTCACCCGTCCTCGGCAAGCGGGAGCTGTACGAGATCTCGGGGCACTGGGCGCACTACAGCGACGACATGTTCCCGCCGATGGACCTCGGCGGTGAGCAGGTCGTCCTGCGGCCGAGTCTGTGCCCTCACCACGCGGTGATCTACCGCTCCCGTTCCCACAGCTACCGTGAACTCCCGTTGCGCATCGCCGAGTTGGGCGGCATGTACCGTTCGGAGCTCTCCGGTGTACTCGGCGGGCTGACCCGAGTGCGGGCCATCCAGCTCAATGACGCGCACATCTTCTGCACCCTCGACCAAGTCGCCGAGGAGGCGCGGGCCGCACTGGAGATGATCCGCCGGGCCTACGACGCACTCGGCATCGCCCCGGCACGCCACCGGCTCTCCCTCCCGGGCCCCGGCGGCAAGTACGTGGCCGCGCCGGAGAAATGGCGGCGGGCCACCGCCCTGCTGACCGACGCCCTCGACCGCTGCGGGCTGCCCTACGAGGCGGCCGAGGGCGAGGCCGCGTTCTACGGCCCCAAGATCGACGTCCAGGTCACCGACAGCGCCGGCCGGGAGTCCACCCTCTCCACCGTCCAGGTCGACTTCCACCAGCCCGAGCGGTTCGACCTGCACTACATCGGCGCGGACGGTGCCCGACACCGCCCGGTCATGGTCCACCGCAGCATCATCGGCAGCGTGGAACGTGCGGTCGCCCATCTCATCGAACAGCACCAGGGCGCCTTTCCCGCCTGGCTCGCCCCGACCCAGGTGATCATCCTCCCGATCTCGGACGACGAACTCCCCAACGCCGTCACCCTGGCCCGGCGCTGCGCCGGTCTGGGGCTGCGGGCCCAGATCGCGGGACCGGACCGCGGCACTCTGGGCGCCCGCGTCCGGGAGGCCCGCCTGGTCCCCTACCAGGCCGTCATCGGTGCCAAGGAGGCCGCCGACGACAGCGTGGCACTGCGCTTGCGCGACGGACGCCGACTCGACCCGCAACCGGTCGCCGACGTCCTCGCCCGAATCGGCGCTCTCGTCGGGGATCACCGCACCGACCTGTGGCCGGACGTCGTCTCCTAGCCGGAGGTCGGTGACGATCTTGCCCTGTACGTGGCGTGCGGCTAATACTCCAGCAGGATTTCGCTGCCTGACCAGGTCTTTCCGCCGGGTGGCGGGAGTGTAGCGGGACTTCGATCGTGCGGGGGCGGTCTCATGGAGAC